>CAYPYV010000001.1:0-38810 GCA_964414845.1 uncultured Devosia sp.
CCGAGTTCAAGAAGACCTTCCAGTAAGCTTTACCGCTTGCTTGAAACAGGAGGCCCGGCGCAAGCCGGGCCTTTCTGCATTTGTGGATGGAAATCCCGGTTCGTTCTTGCGGGCTTTTGCTCTTGCCAGTGCTGCGGGCTTTCCGCCCCCGTCTGTGCCGTCCGCCTGATGGTATTTCTCACCCGGACAAAATCTTGGCGGACTTCTCCTGTTCGATCGAACCGGGTACAGCGTTTCTCGATGAATCTGCGTAGCATGGCCGCTGCTGGCGTGGCGCGCCTTGCTTCCGTCGCATGCGGAAGCCAGAAGCGCGGATCGCGGTGTCGCAACAGGAGGTTGGGTCGGCATGGGTGGCACGGTGTTGAAATGGGGCTTGCCCGCATTGGTGACCGTGGTGGGGGGTACCCTCGCGGCGGTTGCACTGGCGGGTCCGGCCATTCCAGCGACCCTGGCCGACCGAGCGCATGTGCTGCTCCGCGACGGCAGCATCACCTGGGCTTCGGTGAGTTTCGACATGCAGGATGCCGTCGTCGCGGGACAGGCGCCAAGCATCGGCGCGGCCGAGGAGCTCCTCGCGGAGATCTCCGCTATTCCGGGCGTCCGCACGGTTACATCCGAACTCACCATCGCGACGCCCGTGGCGGCTGGCCCCTTTGTCGCCACCGTTGCCGACGGCGTCGTCACGCTATCGGGCACCGTACCGGATGAGGCGGCGCGAGCACTGCTGGTTGCGGAGGCTGGCGAGGGTGCTGTGGATCGTCTCGAGGTCGTAGGGCCGATAACCGATCGGGATACGTGGCTGCGCGCCGCGGACTTTACCCTGTCGCAAGCCGCCCGGCTCGCGGAAGGCGAGGTGGCCTATACCGACAATACGCTTACCCTCTCGGGTCGGGCACGCAGTGCCGACGACCTCGTCGCGTTGAGCAGGCTGGCCGAGGCCGCTCCGGGAGGCGTCAAGACGGGCTTCACCGAGATCGCTCCGCCGGTACAGTCACCCTATGGTTTTACCGCAAGCTTCGACGGCAAGCGTCTCATCCTCAATGGTTTTGTGCCGGACCTCAAGCTGGCCGAGTCTCTCGCGGCATTGGCGCCCACCGGCGTAACGGTGGAGACTGCGCTGTCGCCCGCAAGTGGAGCGCCTGAAGGCTTTGCCGAGGATGCCGCGGCGCTTGTTCGAAATCTCCTCACTCTCGAGCGGGGGCAGGGGGGCATCACCGACACGAAGATCTCGCTGGATGGCACGGCGTCCGATGCCGCCCGCGCAGACGCGCTTTCAGCCGAGCTCACGCGCCGGGGCGTGGCAGGCACCATCGAGTCGGCCACTGCCGCCATACTCGATCTCACCCTCGCCAAGGCCGATGGCAAGCTTACGGTCAAAGGTGCCGTCGCCGACAAGGCGAGCGAGACCCAGCTCTCCGCCTTGCCGGATGTCACCATCGCTGCGCTGACAGTGAACCCCCGCGGTCCGACCACCTTTGCCGGTGCTGTCTCCGCCGCCATTGCCATAGCCGACAGGCTCACCGACGGGCAGGTGGTCATTCGCGGCAACGCGATCACGGCTAGCGGCCGGGTTCGGTCCGAAGCCGATCTCGTAGCGCTCAGGTCCCAGCCTGCTCCGGGCGGTTTCTCTCTGGCGCTGGACAAGCTGCAGCTGCCGCTGGTTGTGCCCTACACCTTCTCGGCGGAGCTTGGCGTTTCTGGTCTGACTCTGTCTGGGAATGTGCCCAATGATGCGGTCCGCCGGGCTCTGATGGTTCCGGGCCGGAGCGGCAAACTCGCGCTGGCGGATGGTGCACCCTCCAGTTTCGCGGGCGATGCCAGTGCTGCGGTCGATCTGCTTGGCCGTCTCAAGTCCGGCAGCCTGCGCTTTGATGGCAAGGCGTGGCTCCTATCGGGGGAGGCCGCCACGGCCGAAGCCGGCGCCGCCCTGCGCAGTGCCTTTGCGTCAAGCCCGATCGCCAAGGCGGGCACGCTCGATATCACGGTCCCCGCTCCCGCCATTGCAAACATCGCGCCCTACGTCTTTACGGCGGAAAGAACCGGCGACGGCCTGCTGATCACCGGCTATGTCCCTGATGCTGCGACGCGCACCGCGCTGCTCGCGGGTCTTTCGGGCACTATTGTCGATCGCACGCAACTCGGTGCAGGCGCCCCTGCCGATTTTGCAACCCTGGCAAGGGCAGCGCTTCTTGCGGTTGCCGAGTTCGACAAGGGCAGCGCTGGGCTCAAGGGTACGGAATGGACCGTGTCCGGTACCGTCGCCACTGGCGCAGAAAAGCAGGTACTTGAGGCGTCACTGCAGAAAGTGGCTACCCCGCGCTGGTCCATCGCCATTCAGGCGGCCGACGCGCCGCCGCTGGTCTCGCCCTTCCTGTGGTCGGCGGAAAAGGCGGAGGATGGCGCCATTCGCCTCTCCGGCTATGTGCCCGATGCCGAGATGCGGCAGGCACTTGCGGCCATTGCCGGAACCATGGCGACCGACGACATGCTGGTCGGTTCGGGCGAGCCAGACAAGTTTGCTGAGCGGGCCCGGGCGTCACTTTCAGCCCTCGTTGCGCTGAAGACTGGCAAGGTCGCCTTCGATGGCACCACCTGGTCGCTTAGCGGACAACCGGCTGATGGCGACGGTCTCGAAGCTGCCCGCGCCGCTGTCGCGAGCCTCGGCAGCGCCATCGCCGTCACGCTTTCGCCGCCACCCGCCGCGGCAGCGCCCGACCCACAGCCGGTCGCCGACGCTGCGGAGCCTACCGCGGAACCCGTCCCGGCGCCCGCCGCTGCCGACCCGACATCTGAGCCCGCTGCGCCCGAGACCGCAGCGGAGCCCGCAACCAGCGTCGCGTCCGATGCAGAGCCCGCCGCAACGGCACCCGCCGCCGAAGCCGCCGAAGCCACCGGGCCCGCTCCGGTAGCCGAGCCGGAACAGCAGCTTGCGGCGGTCGATCCCAACGCGGTCGTGCCGCCGCCTGCCGAGCCGGTTACGCCACCGATCGAAATCTGCCAGTCCACCATCGGCCGCCTCGCTGAGCGCAATGCCATTGTCTTCGCCTCCGGCGAGGCCGTGCTGCTGAAGGAAAGCGCCGCCGCTCTCGATGAGCTGGCAGCCGACCTCGCGGCCTGTCCGAAGGTCATCGTCAATGTCGAGGGACACACGGATTCCGACGGCGAGGCCGACGCCAATCTGGCGCTGTCCGTCGCCCGGGCCGAGGCCGTGGTCGATCAGTTGATCAACCGTGGCATTTCTGCACAGCGGCTCTACGCGGTTGGGTATGGTGAAAGCCTGCCAATTGCGCCTAATGATACAAAGGCCGGCAAGCAGGCCAATCGCCGGATCGCGTTCACGCTTGCGGAGCAGCCCTGACCCATGCCCGTCGACGCATTGCTGCTCATTGCGGAAAACTACTGGCCGTTCCTTGCGGGGGCGCTCGTCATCGGGCTCGTGACCGGTTGGGTTACCGGCCGCCGCGACAGCAGGCGGGGGAAACGCGCATGAGTTTCAATGCCCCGCATTTGCTCGCTACCGGCCTCATGCTCCTCGTTGCCTTTCTCGTGGGCGCGACCTTGGGGCTGGTGCTGCGCCGCTTGTTCGATCTCTTGACCCGCCGGACTCCCCAGGTTGTGGCCGAAGGTCAGGCGGTCATTGCCCCTGCCGCAGCGCAAACTGTGGCAGTATCCCATGAGACGGCGGAGCCCGCGGTTGCCGAGGTGCCCGAACCCCTCGATCCTGTGGTGGCTATCGATCGCCATGTGAAGGCCCCGATGCGACCGGTCTTCTCCATTCCTGAGTTGCCGCCGCTCGTGCCCGCGGCCGCAGTGGCGCGGCCAAGCCTCGCGCCTGCGCGTCGCGCGGGGGAAACGGCATCCGGCCGCCTGCTCTGGTCGCCCTACCAGCCTGTCGATCCGCCTGCACGTCCCGCACGGGTCCATGCCCAAGGCGCAAGCGCCACCATCATTCCATTCCCGATCGCGCCGAACGAACCGCCGGCTGCGCTTGTCGAGGAGCTGGAGCAGTTGATGAGCACGCCGGTTCCGGTGCCGGTGTCGGCAGCAGAACCGGACGGGCAGCTCGAGCCCGCGGCGGTGCCTGTCGAGCCCGCCGAGGAACCTGCTGCGGTGGCGCAGCAGCCTGAGCCCGAGCCGGCGCCGGTGGTACCGCCTGTGAAGTTGACCGGCATTCCGCTCGGTCTCGAAGCGCAGATGGCGAGCGCGCTCGGCGCCGAACTGCATGTGCCCGAGCCTCCGCCGGCTGCGGAGCCGTCGCCGGTTGCCGACCCTGAGCCGGTGCGCGAGCCTGTTCTGGCGCTTGAGCCTGAGCTTGCACCTGCCGAAACCGTGGCGGCAGACGCCCCTGTCGAAGCGCCGCAGCAGCTTGTCGAGGAGATTGAGGTCCCCGAGATCGTGCCCGAGGCGGAACCCGTGGCTCCCGTTGCCGAAGACGCCGACGAGACGCTGGTGGAAAGCACCATTTCGGTGGATGAGGCAATTGCTGACCTCGATCCGGTTCTCGAACTCGATGAGCGCATCGAGCCTGAGATCGTCGAGCCTTTGCCCTCGCAAGAAGGCGAAGCAGAAGCGGAGCCGCTGCCGGTACCCGAGCCGGTCGTGGATCCCCAAGACGCACCGCTCCCCGAGCCGACCGACTGGACCGATACCGACCCCGAAGCCGACGAGGCAGCAGCGATGCGCGCCATCGAGGGCAACTGGAGCCCCCGGCGGCAAAGCGCGGCTGCGGCAAAGCCTCTCGATCCGCCCGAAGGAGTGGCGGCCGCCAAGCCAGAGCCGTCGGCAGTCGAGGCCCTGGCGGCGTCGGCGGCGGCTGTCGCCTCGGCCCGGCGCACGGCCCGGGCCGTGGTCGAGGATGTCAGTCCCCATTCCGCCCGGCCGGCGTCCTTGCCCGGCCCCCGCGACGGAAAGCCGGACGACCTCACCCAGATCATCGGAATCCTGCCGGTGGTTGAGGCCGCCCTCAATCGGCTTGGCGTCTATCATTACGATCAGATTGCCGGCTGGGGCGCCGATACGGTGAACTGGGTCGAAACCTATCTGGGTCTCGAAGGCCGCATCGGTCGCGAGCATTGGCGGCTGCAGGCGCATGAGCTCGCCGAGGCCAAGCCGCCGCGGCCGTCGACCGGCGCTCAGGATCTCGCCAAGGCCGGCGAATAGGGGCGGCGAAGCCGCTTAGGGGGGCTCAGCCGCGCGGCTTGCGCTTGGTTACCTTGCGCATGAATTCGACGATCGGCCCCACGTCTTCTGGGGTCGCCAGCAGGGCGGGCGAACCCTGTCCTTCGATGACAAAGCCCTCGGCGTCGGGCCGCCGGCGCAGCATTTCCTCGAATGTCTCCCGTCGCAGCTGCTCGGTCAGCTGCGTGCGCAGCATGAGCAGCGGCGCATGGGCCAAGGCGTCGAAATAGGCCCAGCTCGGTACCAGTATGTCGTCGTGCTCGAAGGGCTTCAGCAGCTCGATCAGTGCTCGGTCGAACAGCGCGTGTACCTTCTGGCGCTTGTCGAGATAATGGGTGCGTCCCGCCAGCCGATCATAGTCCGCTTCGGGCACGCCGGGATAGTCTGCGGCGAGGAGCCGGCGGAACATCGAGCGATAGCCGGCCTGGCCGCGCGCGCCGTCCAGCTCGGTCAGGTTGTTCCTCAGTCGCACCAGTCCGCGCGGGTCCGATACCGGCCCGGCGTCGAGCAGCACCGCGCCGGCCACCGCGCGCGGAAACGCCGCCGCAAGCGCCATCGCCACCTGCCCGCCATAGCCCTGGCCCAGCAGCACGGCGCTGTCGATCGCGAGCGCCGCCAGCACCTCGAGCAGGTCGCGCGCATCGATGGTAGAGAGGTATTCGCGCCGGTCGTGACGGTCCGACGCCCGCCCGCGTCCCTTCAGGTCGACCAGCACCACCGGCCAATCGGCCTCGAAGCCACGCTGGAACAGCGCCGTGAACTCGGCAAAGTCCGCCATGTTGCGGGTGAGGCCCGGTACGCAGAGCAGGGGCAGGCGGCCATTGCCGATCCGCCCCGCCACATGCACCGCCACTTGCTCATCCAGCCGGCCAATGGTGACGCGTCGCACTTGCAGCCCGGCAAAGGCCGGCAAGTCATCGGGAGCAGGGCGCTTCAAACTCAGCATCTGGCATCGCGGCCCGGGCTCTGGGATCTTGGTGCAAGGCTCTGCCCTCATCCTGAGCCTGTCGAAGGACGAGGGCAACTCGGCGGGCGAGTCGAAACCCACCAGCCGAGACCGACCCGCACCTTGTCTAAACCCGTCCCGTCTATCAAGCGGCGACAGGCGGGCGTCCCCGTCTATCCCGGTATGCGGCGCAGGGCGTCCGTTGGGCTCAACTCGTCATGGCCGAGCCGCGCGCGGTAGACGAGGTAATTGCCCAGCACCCGCTGAACATATTTCCGAGTCTCCTGCATGGGGATCAGCTCCACCCAAACCACCGGGTCGATGCTGTCGGTTCGCGGGTCACCGAATGTCCCGATCCATTTCCGCGCATTGCCGCCGCCCGCATTATAGGCCGCGGCCGCCAACAGCAGCGAATTGTCGAAGTTCTGCAGCTGCGCCTTGAGATAGGATGATCCGAGCAGGGCATTATAGGCCGCGTCGCTGGTCAGCTTGCCCGGTGAATAGGAGAGGCCGAGCTTCCCGGCCGTTTCCTTCGCCGTTGCCGGCATCAGCTGCATCAGCCCGCGCGCGCCTGCCGACGACACCGCGTCCACCTGGAAGCGGCTTTCCTGCCGCGCAATGGCGTACACCGCCGCCATGTCGACTTCGGCGAGCTGCGTCCTGGGCAGTCCGTCCTTCGGGAAGTTGAACAGGTCCAGCGGGGTGCCGCGCCGTTCCGCCGTGTCGGCAATGACGATGGCAAGGTGATGGGCATCGAGCGATTGCGCCAGTCGCGCCGCCAGCAGCAGCTCGGAGCCTTCCTTCAGGTCCGGCAGCAGGCTGCGCAGCAGCGGCACGGCCAGTTCCTTCTCGCCGCCATCGGCCAGAAGGCGTACCGCCTTCACGATCTCGCGTGCCTCGAACACCGGCTCAGCCGGCTTCCAGGCCGGCATTTCGCGCAACTGCACCGGCTTCAGACCAAGCGATGTGCGCGCCAGCTGTCCGTAATAGATTGTGCTGAACTTGGCTGCCGTCTGCCACGCACTCTTGGCGCCCGCATTGTCTCCCGCCGCCGCGCGCGCCCGACCCAGCCAGTAATTCGCCTGGGTCACGCTGTCGGGCAGTGTTGCGAGCTTCGCCATGGCCTCGAATTGCGGAATCGCCGCCTTCGCGTCCCTCAGGAAGCTGAGGGCTATCCACCCGGCGTGGAAATGCGCCTCCACCATCCGGCCATCCGGACCATTCCTGTAGGTCGAGGCGGCGGCATAGGCCTTCTTCACCTCGCCCCGGCCGAGCAATTGCCTGATCAGCAGGCGCCGCTCGTTCCAGACAAGGTTCGCCTCGATGCTCTGCCCGCCTACCTTGTTGAGATAGGCCGTGGCATCGTCCCAGAGTTCGAACTGCCGTGCCCGCTGCGCTCGGCTGAACAGATAGACCACATTGTCGCGCAGCGACGGGTCGACCGCGTCGAGCAGTTTCTTCGCGTCCTTGGCATCGCGGCTCACGGCATTCCGCGCCACCGCCAGCGATTTCTGTGCCGGCGTCATGAACCCCATCAGCCGCTCCACGCCCGAGGCGCGGTCGTTCATCATCAGGTTCTCGGCGCGGTCCCAATGGTCGGCGCGGGTGAGCAGCTTGCCGAGCCGTGCCAGCACCCTGTCCTCGGTCGCCCGGTCGAGGAAGTTCTCGACCCAGATGCTGCGGGCGATCTTGGCGGCGCGCGCCGTCTCGCCCTTGGCCATATAGGCCTCGGCGAGGGCGATCTGCGCGTCGATCGTGTTCGGCATTTCGCCCGCCAGCGCGGCAATCACCGCGTCCGGTCCGGCATTTTCCTTGGTCAGCGCCTGTTCGAGCCGCGACTTGATCACGCTCGACTTCACGAAAGCCGGCGCGTCCTTCATGAAGCGCTGTACCGAGCCCGATGGCACGTCGCCATCGCCATAGTAGATCGCGGCCCACTGGATCGCGCGCCGCTCGGTATCGTCCGAAAGCCCGCGCGCCGCCTGATAGGCGCCCGCATAGTCCTCGGCATCGATGAGCTTCAGCGCGGCGCGGAACCCGGCCGAAAGGCCAGCGCGGGGCGCTGCGTCGGATTGCGAGCCGTCGATAGATCCGGTGATGATCTGGTCGATGGCGTCATTTGCGATAACCGGCGCTTCCGCCGGAAACGGCAGCCCGGCAATCGCCGCGGCGGCACAAATACCGGCAAGCACGCGCCGGGGCTGTGGCGCTTTGAACATGAGCGACGTCCTGTTGGTCCTCGATACACTTCCAACAAGGTGCCCCCGACCTTGCCGCTATCGGTGAGTTTGCGCCATCGGCGTAAACATTCCGTTAGCCACGTCAAACCTGGCAAAGCCTGTCCCTGTCGGCCGCGCTCCGTGCTTGTTCCCGGGCGCGAGAGAAACTATGGTGCGCCACTGTGGCCGGGGCATGATGCCTCTGTGGCCATAATCCGGCCGTGTGGCCGGCCAAATCACCAAAAGTCCAACCGGACGCCCAGCGAGGAATATGCCCCAAATGTTGCGAGGTTCGATCACAGCGCTCATCACTCCGTTCGCGAACGGGGCGCTGGATGAGAAAGCCTTCGCCGATCTGGTCGAATGGCAGATCAATGAGGGCACGCATGGCCTCGTTCCCGTCGGCACCACGGGCGAAAGCCCGACGGTGACCCATGAGGAGCATCGCCGTGTCATCCAGCTCTGCGTCGAAGTTGCCGCTGGCCGTGTGCCGGTCATTGCCGGGGCGGGGGCCAACGCCACCGCCGAGGCGGTGTCGCTTACCCGCTTTGCCGAGGAAGTCGGTGCGGACGCCGTGCTGTCCGTCGTGCCCTATTACAACAAGCCGACGCAGGAGGGCATGTTCCAGCACTTCTCCGCCGTGGCGAGCGCGACCAGCCTGCCCATCCTGCTCTATTCCGTGCCCGGCCGCACCGTCGTCGATCTGAGCATCGATACCATCGCGCGCCTCCGCGATGCTCACTCCAACGTCGTCGGCGTCAAGGACGCGACGGCGAGCATGGAACGCGCGAGCCTGCAGCGGGCTCGCCTTGGGGCCGATTTCATCCTGCTCTCCGGCGAGGACATGACCGCGCTCGGCTTCAACGCCCATGGCGGCAATGGCTGCATCTCCGTCACGTCCAACGTTGCGCCGCGGCTTTCCGCCCTGTTCCAGAACGCCTGCCAGCAGGGCAACTACGCCGAAGCCCTCGCCATCCAGGACAAGCTGGTGCATCTGCACAAGTCGCTGTTCCTTGAGAACAATCCGGGTGGCGTCAAATACGCGGCCTCGCGCCTCGGCCTCTGCCGCAACGAGTTCCGCCTTCCGGTCGTGCCGATTTCGAAGGCCAATGAGCAGGCCATCGATTTCGCCTTGCAGCATGCTGGGCTCATTCCCAACTAAGCTTCATGGCAAAGTCCGAAAAGAAACCGTCGATGATCGTGACGGGCCCGGTCGCGGAAAACCGCCGGGCCCGTTACGACTATGAAATCCTCGATACGCTCGAGGCAGGCATCGTGCTGACCGGCACCGAGGTGAAGTCGCTGCGCCTCGGCAAGGCGCAGATCACCGAGTCCTACGCCTCGCCCGAGCGCGGCGAGCTCTGGCTCATCAACGCGCATATTCCGGAATATCTGCAGGCCAACCGCTTCAACCACGAGGAAAAGCGGCCGCGGAAACTGCTCGTCTCCGGCAAGCAGCTGGCGAAGCTGAGCCAGGATGTCGAGCGGGCCGGCAATACCATCGTGCCGCTCAAGCTCTATTTCAACGACCAGGGCCGCGCCAAGCTGCTCATCGGCGTGGGCAAGGGCAAGAAGAGCTACGACAAGCGCGAGACCGAGAAGAACCGCGACTGGAACCGCGAAAAAGCCCGGCTGATGAAGCACGGCTGATCGCCGGCCTCAGCCCATCGCCGCCTTGGCCGCCTGCGCTGCGCGCCCCACCACGTCCTCGAACATCTCGGTCGTGAGCACGCCGGTATTCGTGTTGTAGCGCGAGCAATGGTAGCTGTCGAACAGCGTGGCGCCGCTGGTCAGCCGGTGTTCGGCGCCATGGCCGAACGGAAATGCCGCGCGGCGCTCACCCAGCGCCGAAAGCAGGCTCTCATGCGCGATACGTCCCAGCGCAAGGAACAGCTTCGGCTTGTGCGCCGCGATACTGGCGCTGAGGAACGGCCGGCAGGTCTTGATCTCATCGCCCGTTGGCTTGTTCTGCGGCGGCACGCAGCGCACCGCATTGGCGATCAGCACGCCCCTGAGCGTGAGTGAATCATCCGGGCGCTCCTCATAGGCGCCGGTGGCGAGCCCGAACTTCCGCAAGGTGGCGTAGAGCAGGTCACCCGCATAGTCGCCAGTGAACGGGCGTCCGGTACGATTGGCCCCCTTGAGGCCAGGCGCGAGGCCCACGATCAGCAGCTCCGGCGCAGCATCGCCCCAATTGGGCACCGGAGCGTTGAAGAATTCCGGATAGGCGCGGCGGTTGTCATTGCGGAACCCGGCGAGGCGCGGGCAGCGCAGGCAGTCATGCGGCGGATTGGTGTCGTGCAAGCTCGGGCCAGTCAACAGCGATTCGAAAGATCAGCTGCGAGGCTCCGTCGTCGCGAGGCCGCGGTCAAGCGTGCGCTCAAGCCCGCCACGATCAACCGGCTGGGCCCGTCCCACGGTCTTGGCGAGATCAGCCACATCGAGGAAGAAGTCGGCCTGGCGCCGCAACTCGTCCGAAATCATCGGAGTCGGCGTGGTCAGCGTCGACACAACGGTCACGCGCTTCCCCTTTCGCTGCAACGCAGCGACCAGGGCGGTAAAGTCTCCATCCCCCGAAAACAGGATGAGGTGGTCGTAATAGGCGCTCATCTCCAGCGCATCGACAGTCAGCTCGATATCCATGTTGCCCTTTATTTTGCGGCGGCCCATGGCATCGGTAAATTCCTTCGCCGGCTTTGTCACAACCGTGAAGCCATTATAATCGAGCCAGTCGATCAGCGGTCGGATCGACGAGTACTCCTGTTCCTCAACAAGCGCCGTATAGTAATAAGCGCGCAAGAGAAAAGCCTTGGATTGAAATTCGGCCAGAAGGCGCCGGTAGTCGATATCGATCCCGATCGCCTTGCTGGTCGCGTAAAGGTTGGCGCCGTCGATGAACAAGACGATCTTTTCACGTGCATCGATAGACATAATAGTAACTCCCCAGCAGCGGCGCTGCCGCTTTAAACATGCATTATCATTGCGGGCGCGGCAAGCGCTTGTGACCCTCTAAATTCGGAATACGCCTTTAATCCTTGGAAATTGCAAGCCCAAACAAATATGATATCGACAGTCCGATTTCGTTCTGGAATGCGCATTATCGGGCATAAACGTTATCGGTGGGCTGCCGGTTTACGCCCCTCGCAGCTTGCGCATGACCAAGCCGCCTTGTTTTTGCCCCGGCCATGGTGTATGGCGCGCGCTCAATCCATCCAATCGGGAGAACGACGTGGCTCGCGTTACAGTCGAAGACTGCATCGAGAAGGTCAATAATCGCTTTGACCTCGTGCTCATGGCCGCTCACCGCGCCCGCATGATTTCTGCCGGATCGTCGATCACCGTCGACCGCGACAACGACAAGAACCCCGTCGTCGCCCTGCGCGAAATCGGCGATGCGACCATTTCGCCGGAAGACCTGCGTGAGGATCTGATCCATTCGCTGCAGAAATATGTGGAAGTCGACGAGCCCGAGAAGCACGCCGCTCCGCTGCTCGACGCCAATAGCGACGAGGACAGCGACACCTTCGACACGATTTCCGAGGAAGAACTGCTGCGCGGCATCGAGAGCCTGGCGCCGCCGGAGCGCCGCGACGATTGATCGCCGGACGAACCGGTCTATAGTCAGGCGGCGCCGGGTGCTCCCGGCGCCGTCTTTGTTTCTGCCATGAGAGCCATGCCCCCAGGGCAGGCGCCGCCGTAAGGGAGTGCGGCACCCCGATGATGCGTCAGTATGAACTCGTCGAGCGGGTCTTGGCTTATAATCCCAATGCCGACGAGGCCTTGCTCAACAAGGCTTACGTCTATGCCATGCAGAAGCATGGCACGCAGAAGCGGGCGTCCGGCGATCCCTATTTCGCGCATCCTCTCGAAGTTGCCGCCATCCTCACCAATCTGAAGCTCGACGATGCATCGATCGCAGTCGCGCTCCTGCACGACACCATTGAGGATACCGATGCGACCCGGGCCGAGATCGACCAGCTCTTCGGGGCCGAGATCGGCGCCATTGTCGATGGCCTGACAAAGATCGAGCGGCTGCAGCTGGTCACGCGCGAAGAGGCGCAGGCGGAGAACCTGCGAAAGCTCCTTCTGGCCATTTCGGCCGATGTCCGTGTGCTGCTCGTGAAGCTGGCCGACCGTCTGCACAACATGCGGACGCTCAACTTCATGGCGCCCGAAAAGCAGAAGCGCATCGCTACCGAGACGATGGATATCTATGCGCCGCTCGCCGGGCGCATGGGCATGCAGGATATCCGCACCGAGCTCGAGGACCTGTCGTTCAAGGTGCTGCAGCCCGAGCACTACGCAGCCATCACCGAGCGGCTCGCCGACATGAAGGCCGGCTTTGCCGAGACCATCGCGCAGATCAAGACCGAGCTGGCCGAAAAACTGAAGGGTGAGGGCATCGAGGCGCGCGTCTCCTCGCGCGTGAAGTCTCCCTATTCGATCTTTACCAAGATCGAGCGCAAGCAGATCGCGCTCGAGCAGCTGTCTGACATGATCGGCTTCCGGGTCATCGTGCCGACAGTGGCCGATTGCTACCGGGCTCTCGGCATCGTCCATACCAACTGGAAGGTCGTGCCTGGCCGCTTCAAGGACTATATCTCTGTCCCCAAGCACAACGACTATCGCTCCATCCACACCACCATTGTCGGGGTAGGGCGCCAGCGCGCCGAGCTGCAGATCCGCACCGAGGAAATGCACCGCATAGCCGAACTCGGCATTGCCGCCCATGCGCTCTACAAGGAGGGTGCGACCAACATTCACCGGATCGAGTCCGAGAGCCGCGCCTTCACCTGGCTGCGCCAGACCATCGAGCACTTGACCACCGGCGCCTCGACCGAGGATTTCCTCGAATATACCAAGCTGGAGCTCTTCCAGGATCAGGTGTTCTGCTTCACCCCGCGCGGCCGGCTGATCGCGCTGCCGCGTGGCGCCACCCCCATAGATTTCGCCTACGCGCTCCATACCGATATCGGCGACACCTGTGTCGGCGCCAAGCTCAACGGTCAGATCGTGCCGCTCGTCACCCAGCTCCGCTCGGGCGACGAGGTCGAGATCATCCGCGACCAGAACCATCTGCCGCCCTCAAACTGGGAAACCATCGCCGCCACCGGCAAGGCCCGCGCCGCCATCCGCCGTGCCGTGCGCCAGCAGGCGCAGCAGCGCGCCTACGCGCTGGGCGAGCACATGATCTCCATCACGCTCGAGCGCGAAAACGAGGCCATGGATGATGCCGCCTACAGGAAGCTCGCCGAAGTGCTGGGCTTTGCCACCAAGCGCGATCTGCTGGTCGGCCTCGGCGAGGGCAAGGTGCATGCCGAACGGCTCGAAGCCGAACTCATCGAGATCAAGGGGCTGAAGCGCAAGCGCAAGAAGCTCGACCTGCCCACTCCCGACAAGGCCGAGGGCTGGTTCGCACTGCGCTCGACCGATGCGTTCCGGTTCCGCGTGCCGGCGCATCCGCATTCTGGCCCGCGCGCGCGACAGGCTCTGCAGGAGCTGAACTTTGGCACGCCGGTCGATGTGTCACCCGAAGGCGTGGTGCCCGGCGACCGGCTCGTCGCCATCATGCAGCCGGGCGGCCCGATCACCATCTATCCCATCCATTCGGATTCGCTCGCACCGCTCTACGACAGCGACGTCGCCTGGATCGACGTACGCTGGGATGTCGTGGGCCGCGAGGATCGCAGCTATCCCGCCGTCATCTCGTTGCAGTCGCAGAACCGCGTCGGGTCGCTGGCGCAGATCGCCTCGGTGATTGCCGCCGGTGAGGCGAATATCCATAATCTCGTGATGCGGATGGAATCGCCGGATTTCCATCACTTCATCTTCCAGCTCGAGGTGCGCGATCTCGCCCAGCTCACCGATGTGCTGAACTCGCTCAAGCTGACGACCGGCCTGAGCGAGGTACGCCGCGGTACCGTGGGCGAGGCGGCGGCCGTCATCACCGGCGATTGGTCGAGCGCCAACAGAGCGAAGGAGCCCGCGTGACTACCGAAGAAGTATTGCAGCTGTTCCGTGACAGCGGCGCCTTGCTCGAAGGCCATTTCATCCTGTCCTCGGGCCTGCGCTCGCCGGTCTTCCTGCAGAAGGCGCGCGTCTTCATGCATCCCGACAAGGCCGAGAAGCTCTGCCGCGCGCTGGCCGACAAGATCCGCGCCGAGGGCTTCGGCAATGTCAGCCAGGTCGTGTCTCCGGCCGTAGGCGGTATCATTCCCGGCTATGAGACCGCCCGCCATCTCGGCATCCCGGCGATCTATACCGAGCGCGTCGACGGAACGTTCCAGCTCCGTCGCGGCTTCGAGATCGCCAAGGGCGAGAAAGTCATCGTCGTCGAGGATATCGTCACCACCGGGCTCTCCATCCGCGAATGCATCGCGGCGATCTCCGCCATAGGCGCGGATGTCGTCGCGGCCGCCTGCCTCATCGATCGTTCGGGTGGCGAGGCCGATGTCGGTGTGCCGCTGGTCTCGCTCACCCGCTACAAGGTGCCCGCCTACCCGGCCGACCAGCTGCCGCCCGAGCTCGCGGCGCTGCCGGCGGTCAAGCCCGGTTCGCGGGGCCTTTCATGAGCGCCACGCAAAGAGGAACGCCATGATCATCGGGCTCGGCAATGACCTTTGCGAGATCGCCCGCGTCGAGCAGACGCTGGCACGCTATGGCGAGCGCTTCACCAGGCGCTGCTTCACCGATATCGAGCGCATGAAGTCCGATCGGCGGGCCCAGCGTGCCGCCTCCTATGCCAAGCGCTTTGCCGCCAAGGAGGCCTGTGCGAAGGCCCTCGGGACCGGCCTTAGTTTTGGCGTCTATTGGCGGGACATGGGGGTGGTGAATCTGCCCTCCGGCAAGCCGACGATGAAGCTCACCAATGGCGCGCTCGCCATTCTCGAACGGATTACGCCCAAGGGCATGAAGCCCCATATCCACCTGACCATCACCGACGATGGCGGCATGGCGCAGGCCTTTGTCATCATCGAGGCCCTGCCGATTGACCAGCAGCCGGCTCTCCAATAACCACCACATGCCCGATGTCCGGGCCGAGGCGACCCATGTCCGAAACCGCTAGCGAACCCCAAGGCAAGGCGCCGCCGAAGCCCGTCAAGAAGAAGAACGAGGCGCTCGAGACGATCGTCGTCGTCATCGAGGCGCTGATCATTGCGCTGGTCTTCCGCACCTTCATCTATCAGCCATTCTCGATTCCGACCGCGTCCATGCAGTCGACCATGATGATCGGCGACTATTTTGCCGCCAGTAAGTGGTCATATGGCTATGGGCGCTTCTCGTTCCCCATCGAGATCCCGTTCAATGGCCGCATCCTCGGCTTCGCCACCCCGCAGCGCGGCGATATCGCCGTGTTCCGCAACCAGACGGGCGAAGACTACATCAAGCGCGTCATCGGCCTTCCGGGCGACCGTATCCAGATGCGCGAGGGGCGCCTCTATATCAACGGCACCATCGTCGAGCGCGAGGAGGTCGGCACGGGCACCGATACCAATGACCAGATGAACTCTGTGCCGGTCACCATCTACAAGGAGACCCTGCCCAATGGTGTGACCCACACCATCCAGGAAATCTCCGATAACCAGCAGCTCGACGACACGCCGGAATATGTCGTGCCTGCCGGCCACTACTTCATGATGGGCGACAATCGCGACCGCTCCGCCGATAGCCGCGTGCTGCAGCAGGTGGGCTATGTGCCGCTCGATGCGTTCATCGGCAAGGCCGAGTTCCGCTTCTTCTCCATCAAGAACAACCTGCCACCCTGGGCGCTGTGGGAATGGCCGGCCAATGTCCGCTGGGACCGGATGTTCCAGTCCGTCAATCAGTGATGGTGAAGACGCGCGCGCACGAGAGATTGCAGGCCCGGCTCGGCTACCACTTCGCCGACCCTGGCCTGCTTGAGCGCGCGCTGACCCATTCGAGCGCCCTTTCGCCTGCCAAGCGCATCGAGAACTCCTATCAGCGGCTCGAATTCCTGGGCGACCGGGTGCTTGGGCTGGTCATTGCCGACCTGATCTATCGCCGCTATCCCAAGGCCAACGAGGGCGAACTGAGCCGCGCCCTCAATGCGCTTGTCCGCAAGGAAACCTGCGCCGCTGTCGCCCGCCAGCTCGACCTCGGCTCCGAGCTCAACCTCGGCGATGCCGAGGCGCGAACCGGCGGCGCCAACAAGGACGCTATCCTCGGCGACGTCACCGAGGCGGTGATCGGCGCGATTTTCCGCGACGGCGGCTTCGGCCAGGCCTATGAGGTGGTTGAGCGGCTGTTCGGCGACCAGATCGGCCAATCCGGCAACGTCCGCGCCGACGCCAAGACCACCCTGCAGGAATGGGCACAGTCGAAGGGCCTCGAACCACCCGTCTACGCCCAGCTCGAGCGCACGGGCCCGGACCATGCGCCCGAATTCACCATCGCCGTCCAGCTGGACGGCTACCCAGCCATTTCCGCCACCGGACCTTCCAAGAAACTCGCCGAGCACAAGGCTGCCGAAGCCTTCCTCCTGCGCGAGAAGGTCTGGGGCGACTATATCTGATCCTCACCATCGCACCCGTAACGGAGCCTCCGACCGCCTGATGACCGACGCAACCGAGACCACCATGCCCGCCCCCGAAAACACGCGCTGCGGCTTCGTCGCGCTGGTCGGCGCCCCCAATGCCGGCAAGTCGACGCTGCTCAACGCGCTGGTGGGCACCAAGGTCTCCATCGTCACGCACAAGGCGCAGACCACGCGGGCGCAGATCCGTGGCGTCGTCACCGAGGGCGAAGGCCAGATCGTGTTCATCGATACCCCGGGCATCTTCACGCCCAAGCGCCGGCTCGATCGCGCCATGGTCGATGCCGCCTGGAGCGGGGCGGGAGACGCAGATATCGTCGCCTTCATCGTCGATGCCGAGAAGGGCCTGACGCCCGAAATCGAGGCGCTGATCGAAGGCCTCGCCGGCGTGCCGCATCCCAAGGTGCTGGTGCTCAACAAGGTCGATCTCATCAAGCCCGAGAAGCTGCTGACACTGTCGAAGGACCTGAACGAAAAACTGAACTTCGAGCGGACGTTCATGATTTCCGCGCTAAAGGGTTCGGGTGTCGGCGATTTCCTCGAGTGGGGCCTGAAGCGCATACCGCTCGGCCCTTGGCACTTCCCCGAGGACCAGCTCACCGACCTGACCCTCGCGCTCACCGCTGCCGAGGTCACGCGCGAGAAGCTCTTCCTGCGCATCCACGACGAAATCCCCTACAACGCCACCGTCGAAACCGAGAAGTTCACCATCCAGAAGGATGGATCCTACCGCATCGATCAGGTCGTTTACGTCACGCGCGATACCCACAAGAAGATCATCCTCGGTGCCGGCGGGCAGACGATAAAGGCAATCGGCGCCGCAGCGCGCGAGGAACTTATGGAGATGTACGAGGTGCCGGTGCACCTGTTCCTCTTCGTCAAGGTGCGCGAGAAATGGGGCGACGATCCCGAGCGCTACCGCGAAATGGGCCTCGAGTGGACGAAGTAGCGGCATCGCTGCACCGGCAGTCGGGAGTCCCTCTCCCGTTTACGGGGGAGGGTCCGGCGGAGCCGGGGGTGGGGGGAGCCGCCTGCGCTGAGTCTGTTACTGTGCTGCCGGACAATCCCCATGCAATGGCAGGGTGACGGCCTCGTCATCGGTGTGAGGCGGCATGGCGAGTCGAGCGTCATCGCCGAAGCCATGGTTGCGGGTCGCGGCCGGTGCCTCGGCCTCGTGCGCGGCGGGCGCTCGCCACGGCTGGCCGCCACGCTCCAGCCCGGCAATTCCGTCGAACTCACCTGGCGCGCACGCCTTGAGGACCACCTCGGCACCTTCACGCTCGAAGTGACGAAGTCCCGCGCGGCGGATCTCATCGCCGACCGCGTCCGACTCTATGCGGCACAGGTCGTCTGCGATCATCTGCGGCTCCTGCCGGAGCGCGATCCGCACGATCACCTGCTCGACTTCGCCCTCGGCCTCCTCGATTTCACCGGCGATCCGCAGCACCTTGCCGCCGGGCTCGCTCGCTTCGAGCTGACCCTGCTCGATGAACTCGGCTTCGGGCTCGACCTTTCGAGCTGCGCGGCGACGGGAGTAACTGAAGACCTTACCCATGTCAGCCCGCGCTCGGCACGCGCCGTCAGCCGCGCGGCGGCCGAGCCCTATCGCGATCGGCTCCTGGCTCTGCCGGCCTTCTTCATGGACGACAGCGCCGATACGCTTGCCGGCGATATCCGCGCCGGCTTCGCGCTCACCGGCTATTTCCTCGATCTGCATGTCTGGGCGCCGCGCCGTATCGACCCGCCAGCCATGCGCCAGAGCTTTGTGGATCTGACAACGGGGTAGGGGGCTCAAGGCACAAGGAGTTATTGGCGGCCTGGGGGGCTACACCAGCTTCCCCTTGCCCGGAACAAACCGCTGCGGCTCTGCGGCGTCTGGCACCGGGTCAGGAGCACCGCCGCCGAGCTTCTTCCTCAGCCGCGCGAGCGCCAGCTGCCGCATCTGGTAGGGTGTGGCCGAGGCCGGGGCGACCACGATGATCTCGGTGCCCGTCGCTTCGTCGATCGCGGCGACGCGGACCTGTCCCCCCATGGGAATGAATTCGAAAAGCACCTGGCCGGACGGGGGCTTGTCGTCCGGCCCGCTCAAGATCAGACGTCCTCGAAGGTGATCTTGCCCTGCGCGTCGTAATTATACACGTCGTCGCGGAAGCTGACCGTGCCCTGTCGGTTGGCCCAGGCGGTGATATAGGTCGTGTGGATCGGCACCTGTACCTTCAGTGGCACATTCAGGCTCTCGTTCGAAGCAAAGGTCGCTTCCACGGTCGGGCCATCCCAGCCGCCATTGTCGCGCAGCAGCCAGCTCACCAGCGTACCGATCTGGTCGACGCGCACGCAGCCCGACGAATGGAACCGCGCGTTTTCGCCGAACAGTGCCTTCTGCGGCGTGTCGTGCAGGTAAACATCGTAGGGGTTGTAGAAGTCGATCTTGCAGTGCCCCATCGAGTTCTCGCCGCCCGGGTCCTGCCTGAACGTGTAGCGCACGGCGTCGTCCGGTGCGCTTTCCGAAACCCAGTCGATCACCGCCGGCGCGACTTCGTTGCCCTTGCCGTCGAAAATGCGGATGCTGAACTTGGTGAGATACTCGGGGTCCTCGCGCATGTAGCGCACGAGATCCTTCTGGATGATCGACTTCGGCACCGTCCAGAACGGGTTGAACTTGACCTGGTGCACCTTGGAATTGAGGATCGGGGTCGCCCGGTCCACCTTGCCCACCACGGCATTGTGGCGCTGCACCACCTGCGAGCTTTCCACCGCCTCGATGGTCGCGGCGGGGATGTTCACCACGACATAGCGGTCCGACAGCGAGCTGGCCCATTGCTGGATGCGCTGCGCATTGAGCTTCAGCTGGTTGAGCCGGTAGTCCGTCGGTACCGAGAGCGCGTAGAAGGTCGCCTCGTCCACCTTGCCGGTGATCACCAGCCCATGGCGCGCCTGGAACAGCCGCACCGCTGCGTCGAGCTTGTCGTCGAACTCGTCATCGACTCGCTTCTCGAGCTCCATGTCCCCATTGATCATCAGGCGCTTCTTGAGCTGCGCCACCGCGCGGCGCGAGTCGCCGAGTTTCAGACCATAGGTTTCGCGGATCGGCATGTCCCAGCTGCCGCGCGCCTGCACGAAGGCTTCGTAATTGGCGATGGCCGCTTCGAGGTTATAGGCCGTATCGAAGCTGAGGATCGGCTCAATGGTCTCGACGAGGCTCTTCGCCGTAGCGGTATTGCCGTCCTTGTCGACATTCTTGATCCGGTTTTCCTTGTTGAGCGCGTCCCAGAAATTGTCCCCGTCCTGGGCACGCGCGATTGCGGGCATCGCAAGGCCGAAGGAAAGGCTCGCGGCGGAAGCGAGGAGTTTGCGCCGGCTGAATCGCATCAAGTCACCAGGTTCGTCGTCAGTCTGTTTGGCCCGTCTCTAGCATTGGCACCAGCGCGGCAATAGCGACGTCAACCAGCTGTGAACAGCCGGGAGCAGCTCGTGTGACGCGGGAACCAGCAAGGCCGTTTGGGCATCCGAACTTGCGCGTTTATACCAGATACGGCGATTTGCGGCGCAAATGAGAAACGCCGGCCTAACGCCGGCGTTTGCCCTCCCAACTGTGGCGATGTTGCCACAGTCGCATCGATGTTGCGCTGACTTTGGGGTCAGAGCTTGTAGAGAATCTGGTCGACCCAGAAACGTTCGAGCCGGCCGAGCGCCTTGTTGAGGCCTTCGAACGAACCCGCATCGAGCCCGCCGACCTTCTCGATCGACTTGAGGTGCCGGTCATAGAGCTCGTCGATCACCTCGGCCACTTCCTCGCCCTTCGGCGTCAGCCGGATGCGGACCGAACGGCGGTCGGCACGCGAGCGCTCCTGGAAGATGTAGCCGGTCTCGACCAGCTTCTTGAGGTTGTACGAGACGTTCGAGCCGAGATAGTAGCCGCGCGAGCGGAGCTCGCCTGCGGTCATCTCCGCGTCGCCGATGTTGAACATCAGGAGCGCCTGCACGGGGTTGATGTCGTCCCAGCCCATGCGGTCGAATTCGTCCTTGATCAGGTCGAGCAGCCGACGATGCAAACGCTCTACGCGGCTGACCGCCTCGAGATAGAGCGGCTTCAGCCCCTGGGCCTCTTCCGGAACCATCGCTTCCGCGGCGTTGGATTTGCCTGCCATTTTTTGCCTCACTGTCCTGTCGTCTTCGTGTGCGGTTTTCCGCATCTCATGGAGCCACACTAGGCATGTGCCCATAAGATCGGATTAAGCCGCACACTTAAAACTATCTTACAGAAAAACTTGAGGAATTTGGCTTTACGAGTGGTAACCGCCCTTCATCCAATTGTAACCTGAATCGATCCTTTCCAGCCGTTTCACATGCTGTTTACGGTTCGACTTAGGCTCAATGCGAGCTCGTTCAGTCGTGCTGCAGCCGGGCGCGCCAGTTGAGCGCCATCAACCCGCCGAGCACGATGATGATCACCACGCGCAGCAATGCGCCCCAGAGGTCGACGCTGAAATGCGGGTTGCCCGAGACGGTGAGGATCAGCGCGATCAGGCAGGCGCCCACCAGCGTGACCGCCCCCCAGCTTGCCTTGATCCACAGCCCCACCGACGCACATAGATGCGCCACGCAGAAGATGGCGAGCCAGGTGAACCCGGCCACCCCGAGTATCGCGAGCGGGCTGCGATCCCCGTCACCCAGGCCCACGAGCCGCGCCGCATCGGCAAGGCCCATCATCAGCGTCACGATCGAAATGACCCTCAGGATGCGGGTCGGCAGGTTGCTCTTGAAGTCCATGTTCATGTGCCTCCGGCGCACCCATGGCTTATCGCCCCGGGGGACCATCGACAAGCGGGAGGTCGAGCAAGTTCGAGGCCTTCACTGCGGCAAGCGAAGCGTGGCGCGCCGGCGGCAGGGCTGGTAAAAGCCCGCCCAGATTCACCGGAGCCTCGAAATGAGCAAGAGCTGGCCGCGCCACGATATGTCCTTCCTCGGCGGCAAGCGGCAGCGCCGGCTGCGCCGCACGGGCTGGATGCGCGATCTCGTGCGCGAAACCGTGCTCACCCCGCACGATTTCATCTGGCCGCTCTTTGCCATCGAGGGCGAGAACGCCCGCACCCAGATCCGCACCATGCCGGGCGTCGAGCGGCTGAGCGTCGATCTCCTGGTCGAGGCGGCCCGCGCTGCCCATGCCGAGGGTATTCCGGCGCTGGCGCTCTTTCCCAATACGCCCGATCATCTGCGGAACGAGGATGCGACCGAGGCCTACAACCCCGACAACCTGATGTGCCGCGCGCTTTCGGCCATCAAGGCCGCCGTCCCCGAGATCGGCCTCATCGCCGATGTCGCGCTCGACGAGTATTCCTCCGACGGGCAGGATGGGCTCGTCCGCGACGGCGAAATCCTCAACGACGAGACGGTCGCCGTAATGGTGAAATCCGCGCTCGCCCAGGCCCGCGCCGGCGCCGACATCATTGCGCCGTCCGACATGATGGATGGCCGTGTCGCCGCCATCCGCTTGGCGCTCGATGCCGAAGGCTTCGAGCACGTCGCCATCATGTCCTACTCGGCCAAGTTCGCCTCGTCCTATTACGGGCCCTTCCGCGAGGCGGTCGGTTCCGGCAGCCGCCTCAAGGGTGACAAGCGCACCTACCAGCTCGATTTCGCAAATTCGGACGAGGCCCTGCGCGAGGTGGAGCAGGATATCGCCGAAGGCGCCGACATGGTGATGGTGAAGCCGGGCCTGCCCTATCTCGATCTCGTGCAGCGCGTCTCCGACAACTTCGACGTGCCGGTCTTTGCCTACCAGGTGTCGGGCGAGTACACGATGCTGAAGCTCGCGGGCGATGCCGGCGCCATCAATGGCGAGGCGGCGATGATGGAAAGCCTCTGGGCCTTCAAGCGGGCAGGGGCCTCGGGCGTCCTCACCTATTTCGCCCTTGAAGCAGCGCGGAAGCTCAATGGATAGGGTCGGGGACCTTGGGCCCCGCGACCGATTTTCCCCGCGCTATCCCTTGTGTGTCGGCCAATCGGTCCCGACATCAGGGCCGTAATTCCGAGGGGGCCCGCCAATGACCTACCTGCCTGATCCGCAATCGAGCCCGGAGCTTTTTCAGGGAATCCTGATGCGCCGCGCCGTGGCCTGGTTCATCGACCTCATAGTGCTGGGGCTGCTCGTCCTCGCCATCCTGTTTGGCGGTCTGCTGATCGGCGTGGTGACGCTCGGCCTTGGCTTCCTCGCGCTGCCCATCGCGCTGCCGATCGCTATCCTTGCCTATTATGTCGCGACGCTCGGCTCCCCGCTGCGGGCGACCCTGGGCATGCGGGCCATGGATATCGTGCTCACTCCGGCGCGCGGGCGCCCGCTCGATGGCTGGGCCATACTCATTCATCCGCTGATCTTCTGGGTGACGGTATGGGTCAGCTGGCCGATTACCATGGCAATTGCGCTCTTCACGCCGCGCCGGCAATTGCTGCACGACCTGATTGCCGGCACGCTGATGGTGCGCCGCTCGCCCATGGAGCGCCGCTTCCGCTACGCCGGGGCCTGACCCGGCGTCTGCGCGTGCCGATCACGCTTTAGTCACATCGCAGCAACCGGATTAGGTGGCTTTTCGTTGCCCATCAGCCGCGACGCGTTTACACTTTTCCGATACGCGTCAGGATCGCGATGACCGAACACTCGCCGGAAAATACCCAGCTCTTTCTCACGGCCGCCATGCCGTGCCCATATCTTGATGGGCGGCTGGAGCGGAAACTGTTTACGCACCTCACCGGGCGGCGGGCGGCGACGCTCCACCATCTGCTCAGCGACAACGGCTTCCGGCGCAGCCAGAACCTCATCTACCGGCCCGCCTGCGACGGCTGCAATGCCTGCCAGTCCGTGCGGATCGTCGCCACCGAGTTCGAGCCGACCCCCCGCTATCGCCGTGTGCTCGCGGCCAATCGCGACATCAGTGTCGAAGTCTGCCCGCCCCGCGCCACAGCCGAGCAATATGCGCTGTTCAAGCGCTATCTCGATGCCCGCCATTCCGGTGGCGGCATGACGCAGATGACCTTTGTCGACTATGAGTACATGGTCGAGGATACTCCGGTGCAGACCATCCTGGTCGAGTACCGCCTCGCCTCGCACCCGTCGCGTCCGCTGGTCGCCGTGGCGCTGACCGACGTGATGCCCGATGGCCTCTCGATGGTCTACAGTTTCTACGACCCCGACCTCGGCAAGCGCGGCCTCGGCAACCTGCTGATCCTCGACCATATCCAGCAGGTGAAGCTTGCGGGCCTCCGCTACGTCTATCTCGGCTATTGGGTGAAGGACTCGCCCAAGATGAGCTACAAGGTCCGCTTCCACCCGCTCGAGGTGCAGAAGGGCCCGCTCGGCTGGCGTCGCATGGACCCGCTGCCTGTCGCCTGAACTGCGACGGCAAGCAATCATTCTGCGCCTGTCTTGGTCTTTGCCCGGACCGCAAGGGCCCGGGCACGTTGTCGCCGCGATGCCCCTAGAACTTCGCTTCCACGCGGCCGGTCAGGCTCTGGCGCATCACCCCGTCGCCGAACTCGCCATCATAGACAAGTCCGATATCGGTCGCGGTGCCGAGGGGCCTTTCGAGCGCCAGCTGCAGCGCCAGCGTATCGGACGCAATCGGCGCGCCCGTAACGGCGAACTCTCCGCCCCCCGCAAAGCTCTGCGAGAGCGCGCCATCGAGGTCGCCAAAGGCATGCTGCCAGGCCACTTCGCCGACAAGGCTGGTACCGCTGCCCTCGTCCTGCAGCAGGTTGGACGAACGAAGGCCGATCGTGACGAGGCCCATGCCGCTCGTTGCGGCGTCCGCATCGAGCGCCGCAGCGCCACCTGTCTCGCTATAGCCGTCACGGCTGAGCCCAACCAGCGCCAGCTGGCCGAAGGTTTCGATCGTGCGGCTGTCTTCCGTCGCCACCGCATAAGCCAGCTCGCCGAACACCTGGCCCGTCACTGCGCCATACTCCGCGCTCAGCGTCGCCTCGTCGGGCAGGAATGTGTCGCGCTCGGTCGCCACCTGGCTCACGCCAACGCCGCCGCCGGTCTTCACGCGCCAGCCGTCGAGTTCGGCGCCGGCATAGGCGCCAAAATACAGCGTATCGATATCAGCGCGCGATGCCCGGTCGTCAGCCGCCACGGCGTCATGCCCGTAGCCGCCGACGACACCGATACGCCACCCGGCAATTTCGGTATCAAGGCCGCCGATCACGCCGCCGCTGCGCGTTTCCGTCTCGCCGGCATTGCCGCTGCCGCCGCTTTCCGCGATGCTGCCGAAGCCGCTGAACCATCCAGTCGAAACCCTCTGTGCCGGCGCAAGCGCGTCGAAAGGCGACGTGTCCGGCTCTTCGGCATAGCCCAGCACCGCGCTTTCCGCATCCGGTGCCGTCAGGTCATCCAGCCGCCCGAGCGCTGCGCCTCGCATCCATTGCGTGCCGCCCAGCAGGGTTGCCTGGGTCGAGGCATGAATTTCGCCCGAGAGCAGGTCGAAGCCTTGCCCGATCTCGTCGTCTGAGAGGAACATGGCGCCGTTGAATACGCTGTTGCCCAGACCGAGCGCCTGCACTGCCGCTGCTGTGGCCTTCTGGTTATCGGTCTCGACAAAGCCGGCCCAATCGTCCGTCACGGCTTCGAACCGGACCTCGACCCCATCGTATTCCTCGTACGTGAGGAGGCTGTTCACCAAGGATGCATGGTCGTCGACAATGAAGCCGCTCCCATAAACGACCAGGTCGCCGTCGTCATCGTCGAAGTCGATGATCTCGTAGGTCTCTGTCGGGTCCAGATCGGTGGACAGGGTCAGGTCGAGCAGTGCGCCATCCCTGATGGTGACTTCCCCGGAATCGTCGATCTCTACCTGGTCCGAGCCATGGCCGGTCAGCTGAATGGCCAAGGTGCCACCGGCCTCGATCTCCAGGTCGTCATCAACCGTCAACGTCCCGATGCCATCGCCTGGGTTGAGCGTACCGCCAAATTTGACGGTCACGTCATCCACCTTGCCAGTTCCGCCGAACAGGCCGGTGCCGCTGACTTCGACATCGAGGTCGTCAAGATAGGCATTGGCGTAGAGCGCGCCGCCGGTCACATAGGCCGTGCCCTGCAGGTTGCCCGAATACGCGGTCAGCCGCGTGGTTCCGGCCAGATGCTTGATCGTGGCGCCCGAGCCGCTCATTGCCTGGTCGAACACGTAATTCGTGTCCGTGTGGTTGAACACCAGCGTCGCATCGCCGTCGCCGAACACCACGCCCAAAGTGCCGCCATCGAGATAGCCCGCCGCCGCAGCAGCATCGCCTTCCGCCGCACCGATATTGAGTACGCCGACACTCGAAGCGAACGACGCGATGCTGATCTGGTTGGCGGCCTTGATCAGCCCGCCATCCGAAACCGTCACCGTGCCATTGCCGCTCGATCCGGCGCGGAAATTGCCGGGCGAGCCCTGGGCTGCGTTTTCCACCACTTCGAGTATCGTGCCGTTCCCCGTCACTGTCAGCGTTCCGGTCGATCCCTCGTCGACGCCCACAGCCACCGTCGCGCCGCGCGTATAGGCGCCATCGGCGATCGTCACCGTACCTGTGCCGGTATTGCCGTTGCCGGTGCCGCCGATGAAAAGCGGCAGGCCGTTCACCCAGCGGGTGCCGGCGCCAGTGACCGTCATGGTCGCGATGCCATCGCCGCCGATATAGCTGCCGTCGGAGTCGAGTACAGCACCATCGGAAATCAGCACATTGCCGTCATCGACCGAGAACCAGCCATCGGCATTGTTGTAGGTGACTTCCTCGTCATCGCGTGCGCCGATCTTCATCTGCGAGCCGGCTCCGCTCACGGTGATGTCGCCACCGTCGACGATATAGATTCCGAGCGCCGTCTCGAAATAGCCGCCGTCCATAACACTGATGGCGGCATCTGACCCCGACACCTGCACGCTGTCATAGACCCGCACTTCGCTGCCCGCGCCACTCACCGACACCTTCGCGTCGTTGCCGCCGCTCGACAGATAGAGCCGATAGCTGTCGAGCACCGCGCCATCGATTACCGAGATATTGGCCGTGCCCGCTCCGCCGAGCTGGATCGTCCCGCCATTTTCCCACAGCGTTCCCGCACCACTCACCACCACCGTGCCGGTGCTGCCCGCGACGGTGCCGATATTCGCAATCGTCGTGTCGAGCTCCGCGCCACTGTCGATGGTGAGCGTGCCCGCCTCGTTGTTCCCGGCCCCGACGGTGATCGTCCCGTAGGTCGCATCCGACGAAATCGTCTGGTTTGCACCGGCTCCCGGCCCGCTGACCACCAGATCCACGGCGCGCGCCTGCGGCAGGGCTAGGAGGGCTATCACTGCTGCAAGTGCAGTCGAAGACAGCAAAGGCGCGCGCAAACTCTTCATTATATCCCCCAATATGCCCGCTCGGCCGCGCAAGGCAGCGAAAAGCAGGCCTGTATACAATAGCCGTTAAATAACAAATCCGAACGAATTCGATTCACGTCTAGGCATTAGTGAGCGTGATTTGCTGTAACAGTCAATGCGCAGCCGAAGCGGTTCAACAGGCGTGCACCAGCTGGAATTTATTGGAATTTGCAATTGCCTAGTTGCGCGGCGAATCCAGCACGTTCACCAGTTCGCTGACGAAATCCTTCACCATCGGAGATTTCGCCGTCGTGTAGGGCAGGGGGCGGACCACCCGCATCGCGGCGATGCCCACGCGCACCGTCATCAACCCGTTCACGACCCCTTCGCCGAGCCGCGCCGAAAGCTTCGCCGCCAGTCCCTGGCCCACCAGTTGCTCCATTACCCCGTCGGTCAGTACCAGACCGCCGGTCACTGCGAGGTGCTGCACGATGGCGCCGAGGATGCGCAATGTGCCCATCAGGCCCGGCCGCGCGCCATAGAGCCGGGCGATGGCACTGCCGAGCCGCACGCTTTCGTAGATGACGAAACCGATATCGACCAATGCTCGCGGGCTTACCGTCGTGACCAGCGCCACGCGCCGCGCCGATGCTGCCGTCAGTGCCCGGGCGCGGGCATCGAGCGGGGCCATCAGCAGCCGCTCGCTCAGCCGCACATGCTCTGCGCCATCGAACAGCTGCCCGCGGTCGGCGCTGATCTGCTCACGCGCCCGAGCCAGGTCGGGCCGATGTGCATAGACCTTGAGCAACATGTCTGTAACCGCGACGCCCTCCTGCGGGCGGTCGGACGCAAGGGCCCGTTCGGCCCGCTCACGCAGCTTGTCGAGCGTCCGGAGTCGGCCGAGGCTCCGCGCCTCACGCGCCGCGATCAGTCCGACCGAAACGAGCAGTGCCACCGCCACGGCGAGCGCAATCCAGCCGAGCCAGGGCGCCGTCACCAGCAACTCGCGGATCAGGTGGTCGACCCATAGTCCGAGCGCCAAGGATACGAGAATGCCGATGGCGCCAAGCGCCACCCGCACCAGCCAGTGCTGCCTGCCTTTCAGTGGCCGCTCCAATGCTGTATCCGCCGCAGGGAGTTCCTGGGCCTCCGTCAGCGCTGTTACGGTCTCGCCGGCGCCTGTCGTGTCGCCGGGCGTGAATACCCGCGGCGATCGCAGCACTTCCGCCGCATCGGGCTTGTCAGCGACGGGCTTGGCGAATGGCGCGCTCATCTCAGCTTGTCCCCGATCAGGTAGTCGAGCGCCCTGTCGAGCCTGATATGCGGCAGGACGAGGCCGCCATCGGCAAGCCGTTCAAGCCGGGCCGGTGGCAGGAACTTCAGGAAGTTGAGCGCGATCGGGCGCGCCTCGTCCATCACCCGGTCGGGCGAACTTGGCAGGTCACCGGGGAACAGGGCGACTTCGGTCTTCCCGTCATAGCGCACGCCTGCGAGTTGCTCGCCGGCAGCCGGGGTGCCGACAATCACTTCATGCCCGCCCGCCATGCCCTCGCGCGTCGCCCGCACCGAGGCCAAGGCCACCGACTTGGTCTCCGCTCCGGCAAAGCGGGCGCGTTTTGCCGCTCCGGCAACGAGGCGGTTCATCACCGCCTCAAGCCGGTCATGGCTCGACGAGTGGATATGGTCTGCCTTGGTGGCGGCGAACAGCACCTTGTCGATCCGCCGGTTGAACAACCGGCCGAGTGGTGAGTTTTCGCCCTGCCGGAAGCAGGCGAGGATATCTCCGAGCGCGACCTCTAGGTCGCGCACGGCGGCTGGACCGGCATTCAGCGCGCGGATCGTGTCAACGAGCACGACCTGGCGGTCGAGCCTTGCGAAGTGATCGCGGAAGAAGGGGCGGATCACCACCTCCTTGTAGGCCTCGTAGCGCCGCTCCAGCATGGCGTAGAGGCTGTCGCGCTTCATGGTCCCGCTCACTGGCGGCAGTGGCGCGAAGGTGAGGGCAGGGCTGCCTTCCAGGTCTCCCGGCAGCAGGAAACGCCCGGGCGGCAGCGCCGAAAGCGCCGCTTCGTCCTCGCGCGCCAGCCGCAGATACTGCGTGAAGCTCTGCGCTAGTGCTTCGGCCGCCGGTTCCGTCGCTTCCGCAGTGAGGTCAGTCGCAGCAAGGCTCGTCAGAAACCGTTCAGCTATGTGGTGCCTTGCGGGCAGGCGCGCCAGTATCAGCGCCGACTCGCTCCACTCGGCAAAGTTCAGAAATAAAAGCGGCAGGTCGAGCAGCCATTCCCCAGGATAATCGACAAGGTCGAGATGCAGCAGCGTCGGGCCGAGGGCACCGCGCAGCCGCCTCTTCGACTGGAACTTCAAGTCTACCCGTAACTGGCTGATCCGCCTTGTGGATTCCGGCCAGTGCGGTTCAGGCCCGGTCAGGGCTTCGAGATGTTGTTCGAACTGGAAGCGCGGAATCGAGGGATCCGGCGGCTCGGCAAGTCGCGCCCCGATCAGGCGGCCCTCCGCCAGCGGCGAGAAGCCCGGCAGTCTCGCGCCGGTGAGCAAGGCCTGCACCAGCGCGGTGATGAAGATCGTCTTCCCGGCACGGCTGAGCCCCGTCACACCAAGCCGCACTGTGGGCGTGCCAATGGCTGTCGCGGCATCCGCCAAGTTACTGAGCGCAATACCGAATTCGTCCCTGAGGGAAACGGGGGGCTGGGCCAAGCGCGGCCTCCTTGGGCGGGCCTTCACTAGATAGGCGCTTGCTGGGGCGATGCAATGGCGAATCCCCAGGGATCGGTCCGTCCGGAGCCTTCGAACTCATTCGGCCCTTGCCCCGTTCCTGAGGCCGCATGGGACGGGGACTTATCCCCGTCCCATGGAGCTGGGTTATACTGGGCCTTGTCGAATTATGGCGAAAGGAGGGCGCGGCCTATTGGGATCAGACAGCGAAAACCCCGTTCATCTTCACTTCCCGATGGCCGCGAGGTCGTAGGGCGTAGATTGGTAGATCTCGTTGATCCAGTTCTGGAACATGAGATGCGCATGGCTCCGCCAGCGGTTCTCCGGTTCCGCGCTGGTGTCGCCATTGGGGAACAGGTTCACCGGTGGCGGCGTATCGAGCCCGGCCTTGATATCGCGCTCATATTCGTCGGCCAGCGAGCGGTTGTCGTATTCGAGGTGGTTCAGCATGTAGAGGGCCCGGTGCTTCCGGTCCTCCAGCATGCACACGCCGATCTCAGGGTTGTCGATCAGGATGTCGAGGTCCGGCCCGAGGCTCGACCGGTCGATGTCGTTATAGCGGCTCACCGGGATCATCGGGCTGTCCGAAATGCCGTGCAGCCAGGGCGTCGTCCGCTTGGTCAGCTGGTGCCGGAAGACGCCGAACGCCTTCTGGGGCATGCGGTAGCGCCTGGCGCCATGGAAATGGTGCAGGGCCGCCTGTGCCCCCCAGCAGATGAACATCGTGTGGTGAACATGGGTCTGAGTCCAGTTCATGATTTCCACCATCTCGGACCAGTACTTCACTTCCTCGAAGGGGATATGGGCGATCGGGGCGCCCGTCACGATGAAGCCATCGAACTTGCGGCCGCGGACATCCTCCCAGGTCGAATAGAAGCTGTTCAGGTACTCTTCCGAGGTGTTCTTGCTCTGGTGGTCGGTAATGCGGACCAGTGTCAGGTCGACCTGCAGCGGCGTTGCGCCGATCAGGCGGGCGAACTGGGTTTCGGTTCGCTCCTTGTTCGGCATCAGGTTGAGCAGGCCGATCTGCAGCGGGCGGATGTCCTGGCGCGCGGCGCGCGAGGAATCCATGACGATGACACCCTCGTTCTCGAGCGTCTTTCTGGCAGGGAGATTATCTGGGATGCGAATGGGCATGGTCTTGCCTCTTTGTGGCGACTTGAACGGTTCACGATCTGCGGCGCCCTTCCGGGCGCTATCGCATTCGCTTCCCGATCGCCCCGGCTACGAGATCGAGGAACTCGTCGCCGTCCCGAACTGTGGCAAGGTCCGAGGCTTCGACGACATATCCGTGCTTGTCCGCCAGCGCCTGGTAACGGGGCAGACGGTCGTGCAGAAGGGCCTCGAAACCCCAGGCCCCGAATGCGGCCGGATCGACATTCTCGTCGGCCTTTACGCCGTTCAGCTGTTTGAACTCGTTCCACTTCTCCACGAGGAAGTGCGGCCGGTAGTACATGGGCTTCGGGCTCTGCTTGAAGCGGCGTACCAGTTCCGCCGCATCCTTGTCCGTGCCGCGGATGTAAAGCAGCAGCGTCGATGCGGTCAGCGCCTTGATCACCGGGTCGTCCGGGTTGTCGATGTCGACGACCTCGATCAGCGATCCGCCGGTATCGGCGATAAAGTTGCTATAGCCATAAAGGCTGTCGGCTCGCCCGATGAAATAGGGCACATCCTGCAGTGCCGCCACCTCGGCAACGCGATGCTGCTCCTGCCTGCGTTGGTACTCTGCCAGGGGAAGCCCACCAAGTGCGGTGTTGCCCGGACGTCCGAGATAGGTCGAAAGCGGGTCGAGATTCGAGAAGGTGATGTTGCTGTCGATCTTGATCGAGTCCGACCTGAGCAGTTCGCGCAGGAAGGGCACCTTCATGGCCTCGGCCTTGAAATTGTCGACGATGAACTCGCCCATGTAGCGCGTTCCGATGCGATAGTCGGCCGAGTAGTGGAACCAATCGTTCTGGCGCAGCAATCCCGATATCCGGGTCTTCCCGACACCGGCCATGCCGAACACGGTGACCGCATGGCGCGGGGCGCGAAGAAAGGCTTCGGGGCTTTCGAAGAACATTGGGCAAGTGTCCGATTGGTGCGTAGCGATTTAGAGCAACCACCCGTTCCGGACAAGGCCAATGCGCCCACAGCTCCCCACTGCTCGGCAAATCCTGCCGGCCATAGGGAGGAGTTTTCCCGCGCGGCGCGGGCCAAGGTTGGCAACTGGAGAAAAATCCCAGCAAAATCAGCCACAAGCAGATTGGCATTCGCCTTGCATAGTCACTCTCGAACCAGCGTCTTTGTACGCATGCAGGGTCTTGGAGTATCTTGATGGGCATCTACGGCGCACTTTCCACCGCAGTGACCGGCCTCAGGGCGCAGTCTTTCTCGCTCGAGAACATCTCGGGCAACATCGCGAACAGCCAGACCATCGGCTTCAAGCGCATCGACACGGATTTTGTCGACCTCATTCCGGATGCAGCGCAGAAGCGGCAATCGGCGGGCTCCGTTCTCGCTCAGTCGCGCTCTACGAACAACATCCAGGGGGACGTTAAGGGAGCGTCCACCGAAACCTATATGGCGATCAATGGCGATGGCTTCTTCGTCGTTGAGCCCCGCATCGGCGAGAGCGACGGTTCCGCAGTTTTTGGTGGCACCAACTACTACACCCGCCGCGGTGACTTTGAACTCGACAAGTCCGGTTACATCGTCAACGGCGCTGGCTACTATCTCAAGGGCCTGCCAATCGACACGACGACGGGCAACATCTCGAGTTCGGTGCCGCAGGTGCTGCAGGTCTCAACCGCGTTCCTGCCCGCGCAGCAGACCACCCGGGTGAACTATGAGCTCAACCTGCCGCAACTGCCCAAGACGCCGACCTATCAGCAGTCGCAGACCGCGGGGAGCGAGTTGCTCAACGCTGCCGGTTTCCTTTCGCTCACGCCAGATACGGCTGCCAGGGCTACCGGCACAATAACCACCTCCGGCTCTGCGGCGAGCTCAACGATCGCCTCGGCAGGCGATACGTTGACGGTCACGATCGGATCCACGCCCGTGACCATCAACTTTGCCAGCGGTGGCGGCACAAGCGGCACCACCGTCGATGTGAGCGACGCAAGTACCGACACCGTTAGCGAGATGCTCGCCTACATCCAAACCCAGATTGCCGGGTCCGCAGTGTCATTGAACTCTTCGGGCAGAATCCAGATCGCAGCGACCAACACCACCGACACCGTAACCATTGCCGATGCCACTACTGGTAGTTCGGCGACGGGCTTCGGAATTGCCGACGGCACCAGTAACCCGACCGTTTCCGACGCGGTCCGGCTCGCGGCTCGCGTGAACACGATTACCGCGGATCAGGCCGATAACTTTATCGCGGAGTCCATCTCTGGCGGCGCGATCACCGTCTACTCCGGGAACGGTGCTGCGGCGAACGTTCAGATGCGCTGGGCCAAGGTCAATTCCACCGAGCATGGCGGCGCCGAGGTGTGGAACCTGTTCATCCTCACCGACTCTGCCGCGACCGGCTCGGAAACGGCCTGGACGCGGGTCCAGCAGGACTACACATTTGGCAGTGACGGGTCGGCAAACCCGGTGATCGACCATACCGACCTCACCAACCTCACAATCAACGGCATCGCCGTCGGCGACGTGCGGCTGCAGTTCGGTACCAACGGCATTACGCAATTCGCTGACGCCAATGGTACCGCCGAAGTGACCCAGCTGAACCAGAATGGCTATGCCGCCGGCGAGTTTGTATCGGTGTCGGTGAACGACAATGGCCGCGTCGTCGTTTCCTACGACAATGGTGAGCAGGTCGAAGTTGCCCAGGTGATTACCGCGACCTTCAACGCGGTGAACCAGCTCAAGCGCATGGATGGAGGCGTGTTCGCCGCGACGTCGGATTCCGGCGAGCCGATCCTCAACAGCGGCTCGAGCATCATCGGTGCGTCTCTTGAGGCCTCAAATACCGACATCTCCGAGGAGTTCACCAAGCTGATCGTGACGCAGCAGGCCTACGCAGCGGGTACCCGCATTGTCTCCACGGCTGACCAGATGCTGCAGGACGCTCTGAACATGATCCGCTGAGGAACGTGGCAGGCGCTTTGGCTGAAGTAGGAAGTGTGAAATGGGCTTAGGCGTTACGCTCAGCAACTCACTGGCCGGGATGAAGATAGGGCAGAACGCACTCGACGTGCTGTCCTACAACGTCTCGAACTCAGGCACGCCCGGTTACCATCGTCGGTCGTTGAGCGTAATCGACTCCCTTGGCGCCAACTCTACCTACGCCAGAGAAGGCGCCCTGACGCGCACGTTCAACCAGAGCCTGCAACAGCACTATACCCGGGCCGTGTCCGATGCGAGTTCCGCCAAGCTGCGGGCGGACTACATGGACCGGCTTCAGACCCTCATCGGCACCCCGGGGTCGGCCGGATCACTGGACACTGTCTACAATGCCTTTCAGACGTCGCTGACGACGCTTTCCACCAGCCCAGACGACTTCGCCACCCGCGCCGACGCGGTGCAAAAGGCGCAGGTACTTGCCGGAACGCTCAATGAGCTTACGAGCGAAATCCAGTCGCTGCGGCAAGAAATCGAAAGCAAGATATCCACCAGCGTCGATGACGTGAACTCTAAGCTTCAGGCGCTCGAGAAGATCAATGCCCGACTGTCCGATCAGGGTATCGATTCCGGTTCCCGCGCCACATTGCTCGATCAGCGCGATCGGCTGGTCAACGCGTTATCGGAGCAGATGGATATCCGGGTAACTTACCGGAACGACGATACAGTCGCACTGTTGACCAGTTCAGGCGTTGGCATTCTGGATGGCAAGGCGTCCGTTTTCAATTTTGACAGCGGCGGCACCCTTTCGGCCAGCTCACAGTTCAACCCGGACAAGGACAAGAATGGCGTCGGACGACTGACGCTCTTGACGCCGTCTGGTCTCACGATCGATCTCGTGAAGCAAAATGTGCTCACCTCGGGCGAAATCTCCAGCCTTGTAGAGTTGAGAGACAAAACCTTCGTGCAGGCCCAGGATCAGCTCGACGAGATCGCTGGCAGTCTGGCAAAGGCTATGTCGACCCATACCACTGCAGCGACAGACATTTCCGGCGGCAAGCAGGCCGATCTCAGCTCGCTGAGGAACGGCAATGACTTTACTTTCACCTACACTGTGAACGGTGTGGAAAAGAAAGTCCGGGTCGTACGCGTCGACGATACCACCAAGCTGCCCCTGGACTACGAGGATGCCAACGCCACACGCGTGATAGGGCTCGACTTCTCAGGTGGCATAGCCAGCGTCGCCTCAAACCTGCAGAACGCGATCGGTGGTGGCATCGTATTCTCAAGTCCGTCCACCAACACTCTGCGCATGGTCGATGACGGCGCCGCCAACACCACCGACATAACGGCCTTCGAGACACACGCGACGGTTGCGGGCACGCAGTCTGGATCGACGGCGCTGTCGATATTCGTCGATATCAATAACTCGGACTACACCGACTACTTGGACGGAGCTGGTCAACGGCGGGGCTTTGCTGGCCGGATCTCGGTGAATGCGGATGTTGTCGCCAACAACAAGCTCATCGTCCAGTATCAGGTGGACGGGTCACTCGGCGACGCATCTCGGGCGCTGCGGCTCTCCAACAATCTCGAGACCATGCGCTTTTCTGGTGGCTTGGGATCTACGGGCGTCAGTGCGGCCTTTCGGCTTTCGGGAACAGTCAGCGACTTTATCAGTCAGACCATCAACTATCAGGGCAACGCCGCAGAAGCGGCCATCTCCGATAGCGAAACTCAGACAATGACGCTCGATGCCCTGGGCCAGCGACTAGAGAGTGAGTATGGCGTCGACGTTGATGAGGAAATGGCGCGCCTGATGGAACTGCAGAATGCCTATGCTGCAAACGCCCGCGTGATGCAGGTAGTCCAGCAACTGATGGATTCGCTCCTCCAGATCTGAGGTTACTATGGCCATTACATCCACGACCATGTTTCCGCTGGGGACAAGTATCCGTAACATCTCCTCCATGAAGGAGCTGTACGACAAGCTGCAGACGCAGCTTTCTACGGGGAAGAATTCCTCCAAGCTGTCAGAAATGGGTACTGATCGGTACTTCGATCTGGCTCTGCGCCAGCGCGTAGCCCGCATCGATAGCTTTCAGGACAACGTCAAGACCGTAAATCTGCGGCTCAACGTGCTGGACACCACTGTAAAGCGCCTGGACACGATCGAGGCGGACGCTCGGGCTGCTGTGATGTCATCGGCCGGCGCCAGTGACGCGCTGGTGTATCAGAGTGCTCCCGCACTCGCGGCGTCGCGTCTCGACGAGGTGCTGACCCTGCTCAACGCTGATGTAGCCGGACGCTATCTCTTCGGAGGCAGCAAGGTGGAGAGCCGTCCGGTCATGGATAGCAATACAATCCTTGATGGCGCGACAGGAAAGGCGGGCTTCCGCACCGTACAAACACAAAGGCGGGCGGCCGACCTCGGAACCGCCCAGATGGGCCGACTGAATGCATCTGTAGCGACCAATACCGTCACTTTGGCTGAGGACGGCGCTCATCCGTTTGGACTGAAGTTGTCTACTATATCATCATCGACAGCCAACATTTCCGTTGCCGCGACGTCGACCGCGCCTCGGCAGTTCACTGTGCAAATCGGCGCTACACTGCCCGTCCCTGGGGACGTGGTGACCATGAACTTTACTCTGCCAGATGGTACGCAGGAGCAGATTGCGCTCACTGCCACCAGTTCAAGCACCCCTGCGGCGGGAGAGTTTCAGATTGGAGCCGACGCGACCGCCACCGCGGCAAGTTTCCAAGTGGCTTTGACAGAGCAGGTCAAAACGCTGGCAGGTGGAAAGATGGCCGCCGCCTCCTCCTTCGCCGCCGCAGACAACTTCTTCTTTGGTCAAGGCGAGGTCCCCCAGCGTGTCGACGGGCCGCCCTATGAAACGGCCACTGCGCTTGTCGATGGGACGACGGACGACACCGTGTTCTGGTACACTGGCGAGGATTCGAGTGACCCTCGTGGGACCGTGACCGGGCGCGTGGGCGAGGGGACCGTGGTGAAGTACGGGGTCCAGGCGAACGAGGATGGTTTCGTCCAGTTGATACGCTCACAGGCAGCGATGGCCGCCCAAGTCTTCAGCGACAGTGACACCAGCGCGAGTGCCCGCTACACGGCAATGATCCAGCGCAACACGACAAGACTGGCAGACAGCGCCAACAACACCGACGGTTCGATCGAGATGGTGGCTGTTGAGCTCGGACTGGCCAAAAGCACTACGGGTGCTGTGACTGAGCAGCATACGGCACATTCTGCCCAGCTGACCAACATGCTTGCGGGCATCGAAGAGGCGCCGACGGAAGAGATTGCTATGCAGATACTGGCGCTTCAGACACGGCTTGAAGCGAGCTACCAAGTGACTGCAATGCTGAGCAAGCTGTCGCTCGTGAACTATATCTCGTAGGTCCAGAATCTATATCGCGCGGGCGCGCAGCGCCCCGCGCTCATGCGCGCTCTCGCAAGCCAGCAGCGAGTTCACGATTGATGTTGATCAATACCGTGAGCTTGCCTGGCGCCGGCTCCGCAAGCATCTCCATGGTACGCTTCATCACGAAGATGCCAAGGTTCGCTATGTTCTCACGAAGAGCCTTCGGCAGTTCACACTGCTCGCCGGTCACAGACCCGAGAAAGACCGTCCAAAGCTTGCGATTGAACATGAGGGCGGCGATCAGTTCGTGGCGGGAAGTGTCCCACTCGTCCCTTACGCGCTGCATCTGGCCTGCAGAGCGAGACAAAAGGTTCGCCTCGAGCATGCGCGGCGACATCGTCTTTGCTCCCACCTGTCGGTAGGCCAGCAGTGCGTCATGTTGCATTTGCGAGTAGATCCTGCTCGTACTGAATCAGCTTTTTCGCAGCCTTGAGAGCCTTGTACAACGCCCCGGTTAATATCTCGTTATTGATTTCATCTACGAGCTTCGTGGTCGAAGGGGCGGCCGTCACGATGTCGTTCACGAGCTGGAAGTAGTCTTTTTGAAGGCGCTCGACGTCCTCGTAAATGTACATCAGCTGCACCGCCAAATATATCCGCTTGGCTGGCGAGTCCGCTGTTTCAGGAGTGAGAATGTCTTTCTCACGCAGGATTGGCGCCTTGCCGTCGATAAAGAGGCGTGTCCGCTGATCGGAATTTGTAATCACGCAGTTCCCGACGAGTAGTCGCTCGCCCGGCTTGAGTTCGACTTTCAATGACATAAGTGGCGCTCCAAGAGTCGTGCTTGCTTATACGACGTTGTGCCAAAACGTGCCAATCCGCGATGCCTCACCGGCGTGTCAGACTGCGTTAGGCCGCCGATATGAAGAAGGCGGGCCATAGCCCGCCTTCTCGTGACTTGATCTGGGTCCGAACCTTAGAAGAGGCGGAGCACGGCCTGGTCGGCCTGCGAAGCCATCGACAGCGCAGTGGAGCTGAGCTGCTGACGGGTCTGCAGGGCGAGGAGGTTTGCGGCTTCTTCGTTGGTGTCGGCCAGGGTCAGGTTCGCCGCGCCGGTTTCCAGCGTGTTGATCATGCTCTTGGTGAAGTCCTGGCGGTTCTGCACGATAGACAGGTTCGAGCCGAAAGCCGACGACTGCGAGCGGAGCGAACCCAAAGCATCTGACAGCGTGCTGAGCTTGCTGTCGATCGTGGAGTCACTGTCGAAGTCAGACGCAGAGACCGACACAATCCCGAGCGAGTCGTTATTGATGGCAGTGGCATTGCCCTCCACATCCTTGGCCTGGATGTCGATGGTCGAAGTGCCCGTCTCGTTGAAGGTCAGCTTGAGCTTGTCGCCGCGCAGCAGGTTGATGCCGTTGA
>CAYPYV010000001.1:38910-43915 GCA_964414845.1 uncultured Devosia sp.
GTCTCGTTGAAGGTCAGCTTGAGCTTGTCGCCGCGCAGCAGGTTGATGCCGTTGAACGAGGCGTCGTCAGCGAACTTGTCCAGCTGGTCGCGCAGTTCGTTGAACTGCTTGGCCAGATTCTTGCGGACGTCGTTGCCACCGATGGTGGTCTCGGAGGTCGAACCATCGACTTCTGTCGAAGATGCGCCGGTCACAGTCAGGTCTTCGGTCGAGAGGTTCTCGATGCGAAGTTTGCCGTTATCGTTGGAGGCGCGAATCTTGCCCTGAAGCGACGCGTTGGCATTGATCCGATCGATCAATGTGTCGACGGTCGCCGGCTCCGACGCAGTCGCGGTCGTCACCGCACCAGCGGTCAGGCCGGTACCAGTCGTGGTGCCACCAATGGTGAAATTGGTGTTGTTGGTGCTCGTGATCTTGAGCTGACCGCCGTCGTTCTCAGCGACGAAGCCCGCAGCGCCGCCAGAAGCTGCCGCGAAGGCCGCATTGGCCTTCGTCACCACATCATCGACAGTATCGGTGGTTGCGACGGTAAAGGAGACGGCGGACCCGCCATTGAGTCCGGCTGACGTAATGGTCACGGCACCAGCGCCCGCACCGGCGGTGCCTGCGGATGCGAAGCCACCGCTACCCGTCGAAGTACGAACAGCGTTGAGTTCGACATCGACGGCGGTGCTGCCGACAGCGCCACCTTCGAACGACAATTCCTTGACCGAGGAGTTGCCGATCGTCGCCGAGTCGATGGTGAACGACGTGGACTTGAACGACTTGTCCTGACGCGCCTGACGCAGCGCCGACTGCATCGCCTCAACAGTCTTGGTGATCGAGGTCAGGCCGTTGTCGGCAGCCTCGATCGTCTTGATGCCGCTCGACATGGAGTCGAGCAGGTTGGCCATGTCGCCGGCACGGCTATTCAGCGCCGAAGCGGTGAAGAAGTTGGTCGGATTGTCGAGGGCGGAGTTCACCTTGAGACCAGTCGCCAGCCGCTCCTGCGTCTTGCCCATTGTGGCGGCGGTAGACTGCAGGCTCAGCAGGTTCGATCGGACGGCTTTGGAAAGATTGATCTCCGGCATTGGGTATTCCTTCTGGCAATGAGGTCGGTCATCTCGTTCTGAGATTGCCCGCAGAATACCGCCCGAGAAGCTTCCGAATGGTTAACAAAACCCTCGTCGGCATGGTTAATTTGGTTTTCGCATATAGGTTAACAATCCTCCTAAAGCTTTGAAAGTAATAGAATTTATCTAAGTGCTGAGCAGGATTTGCCTGTCCCTGAACGAGCCAATTCCTTACCTCGGCAAGTCCTGCCGGGTGGAATCGGCGGCTGCCCTCGGAAGGTGCCGACGCCCGATTCCGCGCTGCCATCGGGAGCAAGGCTTTGACCCAATTCCCAATGCCAACTGGCGCTGCGAAACTGATCATGAACGGAGAGTTTGCCTTTGCGCCTGCCACAATTTTCCCCGCTGCTTCGACTGTTGCATTATCGCACGCCAGGACCGTGCGGGGATTGATTATTCCCCAAATGAAATCAGAGGGATACCGGTGCGGGGACGGCTCGATGCCGAGCTGGGAATGCGCTGTTGCTGGGCAATGGCGCGGTAGCCGCAAGATCGCATCAGCCGCCGGCGCCACAGAAAAGGCACAGGCCGTCCGTCTCGATGAACGGTTTCTGACTGCGTGCGAGCGAGGCTGGTCAGACGGTGAGGATCAGGCGAGCCTGTCGTGCAGCGCCAGCGCGCCCTGTGCCGGCAGATCCGCACTGCCAAGCCGCATCTGCAACTCACGCTCGGTCTTTGGCCGCGGAGGCAGTTGACCGCTGATCAGGGCAGCGGCGAAGGCGGCACCGGGCGGCTCCACGGGCGGGAACGTCACCTGATCGGGCTTCTTGGCCTTCTTGGGTTCTTCGAAACTCAGAGACTGTTGCGCAGACGATCCGTCAGTGCGGCGCTCGACCTCACTGCTGATCTGTCTCTGCCGGTAATCTCCCATGCTCTTCATAGCTGAGAGGACCGGCTCTGGCGCAATTCTCGCGCTCACGACCCGAATTCCTTCTAGGATTGGTAGCACATTGCTACATCTGAGGAATTGCAGGTCCGTGAGCTAAATCTATCCGATTTGAATCAAATATTGTTCGGAGACTTGCCAGGTGACCGGATGGTGCTGGCGGGCGTGACACACCTACAGGGAGCGGTTGATCGAGAGGCCCTTGGCTGGCGCTTGCGGTATGGGCGGCATGGTGCCGGCCGGGCCGTAGGTGCGTGGCCGCTCGGAGGCGGCGACCGCCATGGCGACATCTGTAAGGAGGTCTTCGGTGACTTTGCGCGCTGTGGCGATGACCCGGAGATTCTCGGCCATCTGGGTGGCGAGGCGTTCATGTGCGCCCTTGAGCAGCGCCAGCTCACGCGGCGCGCCCACAGCAAGACGCTGCTGCTGACGCTGCACAGCGCGAGCATAGCCCATATAGCTTTGTGCCAACTCGGTCTTCTGAGCGGTGAGAGTGGTGGCATCGCGCGCCCGACCAGCCCGCAGCAGTGTTGTTTCCTGGTTGAGAATGCCGACCAGTTGCTCGAGGGTCTGCAGCGTTACGTTGCAAAGCTCGGGCGCGGGCAGGTTGTCGATGCTGGCAAGGCGTTCAGCGGCGTTACTCATGAGCGGTATCCGGTGGTCGAAAGAGCAGGGGGGTAACCCGATGCAGGGGAAGCGGACTGGGCACGCTCCTGAACTGCAAGAAGATCGGAGTAGACGGCATCAGCGATTCCGACGCCGCCATCGGCTGCGACGGCTTCGGCCATCCGTTCGGACTGGATGCCGCGCCAGGTCTCCTCGGCAAAGCCGCCGCCCAGCGAAGACTCGTCGGTGCTGAGCGACGAGAACATTTCCTTGAACAGCGTATTGAGGAACACGCCTTCGAAATCCTCGGCCTGCTGGCGCAGCTTCTGCGCCGTTGCGGCAGGCACCTTGCTTCCGGCATGGGGGCTGATCAGGGGGGCGGTCGAAGTGAGCATCAGAGCACCTGGATCTCGGCCTGGAGGGCGCCGGAGGCCTTGATGGCCTGGAGGATGGCGATGAGGTCGCGCGGGCTTATGCCGAGCGCATTGAGGCCATCGACCAATTGCTGCAGCGAGATGGTATCGTCGACCACCGCAAGGCTGCTGTCCGTCTGATTGACCTGGATATTGGTGCGCGGCTGCGTGGCGGTCTGCCCGTTGGCCAGTGCATTGGGCTGCACGACCGTGGGGCTTTCGCCGATGGAGACGGTCAGGTTGGACTGTGCGACGGCAACCTTCGACACACGAACATCCTGTCCGATGACGATGAGCCCGGAATTCTCGTCGATGACGATCTTTGCCGGCAGGTCAGTCTCGACGACGAGTTGCTCGATATCGGTCAGCAGGTCGACGATATTGCCGTTGAAATTGCGCGGCAGGTTGAGCCGCACCGTCGCCGGATCCTCTGGGGTGGCGCAGGGGACGCCGATGAAGTCGTTGATGGCGAGCGCAATACGGCGAGAGGTCGTAAGGTCGGGGTTGCGCAGTGCAAGGCGCAGCGTCCTTTGCGCGCCGAGTACGAAGCCGATTTCGCGCTCGATGAGGCCGCCAGCGGAGATTCGCCCGGTGGTGGGGACACCGGAGACGATCGATGCGGCATCGCCCTGCGCCTTGAAGCCATTGATGGTCACCGAGCCTTGGGCAATGGCATAGACCTCGCCGTCGGCACCGAGGAGCGGCGTGACCAGTAGCGTACCGCCCTGCAGGCTCTTGGAGTCGCCGAGCGCGGCAACATTCACATCGAGCCGCGAGCCCTGTGTCGCGAAGGCTGGGAGGCTGGCGGTGACCATGACGGCGGCAACATTGGCCGTCCGCATGTTCTCGCCGCGGGTGTTGACGCCCAGCCGCTCGAGCATGGCCTGCAGGCTCTGCTTGGTGAACGGGGAATTGTTGAGGCTGTCGCCGGTGCCGTTGAGACCAACGACGAGGCCGTAGCCGACGAGTTGATTGTCTCGTACGCCCTCGATCTCGACGATGTCCTTTATGCGCGAGGCGGCCGCCTGAACCGGCATGGTCTCGAGAACGGGCAGGAGCCCAAACAGCGCGGCGGTGATCAGTCTCAAGAGTCTCGTATGCATCTTCACGTCCCCGGCCGGCCTGCCGTCCCCACGGCGGGCCACACGTGAACAAGCAATGCGATAATCGTGCCAGTTCTGAACAACCAGTCTAAGTTATTGCATTTAAAGCGGAAATGCATAAAGCGCGGGGCGCCTGTTGCAGGTGCTCGGCAGGTTCTGCCGGAACAATTAACCTTTGCTTAACCGGTTAGGGCAGATTTTGCCGGGTATCGAAAGGGCGACGAATCCCAGTGCGCATCGATCAGGCTTTGAGGCTTCAGGCAGCAGCGAACCGCCCAGGCGTGAACCGCACGGGCGCGGCGGATTTCGTGCTGCCCGCAGCGCCGGAAGCGGTGGAGACGCGGACGACCGCGCCGACGCAGGCGATGACGGGCCTCGACTCGCTGCTGGCGCTGCAGGCGGCCAGCCTTGTCGATGCCGACCCTGTCGAGCGCCGGAAGCGGGTGCTGCGACGCGGCCGCAGCCTGCTCGACCTGCTCGACGGATTGAAGGCCGAGTTGCTTGGCGGCAAGGTCAGTGCCGAGCGGCTGCAGATGATGATGGGCCTGCTTGCCGAAGCCGAAGTGGCCGAGGAGCCGGGCCTAGCAGCGACCATGGCCGATATCGAGCTCCGGGTACGGGTGGAGCTCGCAAAGCTCGGGCAATATCCCCGCTGAAGCCAAAGCTTGCCGACGCATCAGGCGCTTTGCGCAATCCGCTGATTCGATTGTCGATTCGGACACGGACAGGGACCTTGCCGCGTTTGCGGCCTTGATCGGTGTCATTGCGCTGTCGCTCGAATTAAGTACCCCATGCTCAAAGGCTTGCGGCGGATGGGCCAACCCCACTATAAGGCGCCTCTGTAGGGGCGTTAGGAATCGAGTAAGGAATGACTACGGAAGTTCT
>CAYPYV010000001.1:44015-73789 GCA_964414845.1 uncultured Devosia sp.
AAGGCGCCTCTGTAGGGGCGTTAGGAATCGAGTAAGGAATGACTACGGAAGTTCTCGAATATCGGCCTACCGAAGACGAAACCTTCATGAATCCCCGCATGCGGGACTATTTCCGCAAGAAGCTGGAACGATGGAAGCGGGACATCCTCGAGGAGAGCCGCGAAACCCTCGAGAACCTGCAGGAAGAAAGCCAGAATCACCCGGACATGGCGGACCGGGCTTCTTCCGAAAGCGACCGGGCGCTCGAGCTCCGTACGCGTGACCGGCAGCGCAAGCTGATTTCCAAGATCGACGCGGCGCTGAAGCGGATCGACGATGGCACCTATGGCTATTGCGAAGAGACTGGCGACCCGATCGGGGTGGCACGGCTCGACGCCCGCCCGATAGCGACCCTGAGCCTCGAGGCCCAGGAAATGCACGAGCGGCGCGAAAAGGTCTATCGCGACGAATAAGCAAGCGATTTTCGCATGTTGACCTTGTTGGCCCTGTCTCGCACGGGGCCTTTTCTTTTTTCGGCCTCGCTCACGCCACTTTGCTGAATGTGAACTGAATGGCTGACTCACCTTGTGGTCAGGCGCATCGAACTAGTGTTGGGCCAACGTCGCTGAACGGCGAAACAACACTGAACCTGAGGGAATGCAAATGAAGACCTTGCTCGCCACCGCCGCCGCCCTGATGACCATTGTCGGCTCCGCCGGCATGTCGCAGGCCATGGACGGCATCACGCTCGGCGAACCCGGCTATGGCGGCACCGGTTGCCCCGCCGGCTCCGTGTCCGCGACGCTGAGCCCGGACGCGACGTCGCTCAGCCTGCTGTTCGATGGCTACCAGGTGGAAGCCGGTGGCGAAACCGGCAAGAAGTTCGACCGCAAGAGCTGCAACATTGCCATCCCCGTGCATGTGCCGCAGGGCTACGCCGTTTCGGTGCTGGCCATCGACTACCGCGGCTACAACAACTTCCCGGCCGGCGCCAATTCGCAGTTCAACGTCGAGTACTTCTTCGCTGGCGCCAGGGGCCCGACCTTCTCGAAGGTGTTCAACGGCCCCAAGGATGAAGACTACCTGATCCAGAACAAACTGACTGCGCAGACCGTGGTCTACTCGGCCTGTGGTGCGGACGTGAACCTGCGCACCAATTCGTCGATCCGCGTGACCACCAAGAACAACGCCCAGGCGCTGGCCACTGTGGACAGCCAGGACGTGAGCGCTGCGATTGTTTACCAGCTGCAGTGGAAGCAGTGCTAAACTGACCCCATGGGACGGCGGGGGCCGAGATGCCCCCGTCATCGACAAAGGGTTGGAACAAATGAAGTATCTTGGTCCGGCAGTGGTGCTGCCGCTTGCCTTGCTGATGAGTTCGACGGCCTTGTCCGAGGACGGTTGCGACAACACGGAAATCGTGGCGCCCGACAACACCGCCTTCTCCGTTCTCTACGATATGTTTGAAGTCAGCGGGCCCGGATCACAAACCTGCAACTGGACAGCGCCGGCAACCCTGCCATCCGACACGTTCGGCGTTTATTCGGCGGAGTATCGCGGTTCGTTCCAGGACGGCGACACTGCGGTGCTGACCACCACCCGTGACGGCGAGACCACCGTTACTGCGCTGGAACTCGACCCCGACACGGGTGACTATTACGAGAAGCAATATGCCGGGGCTGGCGACGGAATCGCGCTGAGCGACTCCATCACGCTCGAGATCCAGAACGAGGATGGCAGCGGGTTCGTCGACACCGTCGACTACAATCTGCTCGGCACGGTGACGCTTGATGACGTGGAGGAATCGGTCGGCGGACTTGCCGATGCCGAAGCCGGTATCGTGACGCATCTCAATGCGACGGCGGGTCTGTTGACTGGCCCGGACGGCGCGCCGGACGCGGCAAACGCCATCGGCCTGCTCGGGGCGGTTGGCTCGCACACGGTGGGCCTTGTCGGGCATGCCGGCATCGGCGACGGCGTGAGCCTCGACGGCGGCATTGCGGGCTTTGCCCAGGATGTTGGCGATTTCAGCGCCTCTGGCGTGCTGGCGGCAGCGCGGCTCAGATATTTCACGCCGGACGAGGGCGGGATGCGTTGGTTCGGCGCGCTCGGGGTGACGGGCGCAATGGCTGACCTGTCCATGGCGCGGCACTATGGAGTTGACTACACCGACCCCGGTCTGGCCGACCAGGCGACGATCGTCAGCGAGACCGGAGCATCGCTGCTGACCATTTCGGCCGAGGCGGGCATGCTGCTGGCGCCCGATGCCGGCAACAGCTTCCGGCTTTCGGGCGAGGTGGCGCAGAGCTGGGTGAATGTCGACGGCTTCGTCGAGGCCTTCTCGGAGGACAATCTGTTCCCCGTGACCGTGCCCGAACGGGATGCCGGCTATACCGTGTTGAAGGCCAAGGCCGGCTGGACCACGGCGCTGGCGAGCAATATCGACCTGACGCTTTCGGCAGCGCTGGGCCAGAGCTTCGCCAACGACGATTTCGATGCCGAGGTGCTGTATGTGGGCGACGTAAGCGTCGCAGGCACGTCGGAAGGCTTCGCTGAAGCCGAAGCCAGACTCGGCTGGGCCGTGGCGGAGAACTCCGACCTCGACCTGTTCGCCAAGGGCAGCTTCGGGGCAGAAAGCGGCAGCCATGTGCAGGTGGGTACCGAGTACCGCCTGAAGTTCTAGGAGCGGCAGGAGCGGAATCACTTTCTCGACTTCCTTGCCGAACCGATTGATTTTCAAGGGCTTCCGAAATCGGTAGCCCGCAATCGCCGGAAGGATCCGGAGGAGTGTGTGCCGTGAAGATCGCCGCTACTGGACTGAGCCTCATTCTGGCGCTGGGGCTTGCCGCCCCGGCCGACGCCGCGAGCATCAAGCTCGGCGCGCCGGGCTATGGCGGGACAGGCTGTCCCGGCGGTACGGCAAGTGTCGCGACCTCTGGCTCTGCGATCACCGTGAAGTTCTCGGCCTATCGCGTCGCCGCCGGTGGCTCGACGGGCAAGGGCTTCGACCGCAAGGCCTGCGCCCTCTCGATCCCCGTGACCGTGCCGAAGGGCCAGGCCGTGGCGATCGTTGGCGTGGACTTCACCGGGTCGAGCAACCTGCCCGCGGGTACGAGCGCGACTTTCAAGCTCGAGCAGTTCCTTGTCGGCGGCAAGGGGCCGGTGGTGTCAAAGACGGTCAGCGGGCCTTCGAAGGGCAAGTTCACCACCAGTTCCAATGCGGCGCTGAGCTGGTCGGCCTGCGGCGCGAGCACGGTGCTACGCACCAATTCGAGCCTGATCGTCAAGACGTCGGGCGGCAAGGCGGCTTCGGCCTCAATCCGCTCGCAGGATGTCGGCACGACCATCGTCTACCGGCTGAAGTACAAGAGCTGCTGAGCGCTCCCACGGAATTCCGCCCGGGCTGCACGAAAACTGCAAACCGGGCGGGCAGGGTACGGCCATGCACACGACATCGCTTGCCGCACTCCTCAGATCTCCCTCCCGTCGCCTTCCGGACCGGCTGTCGAATGACGGCTGGTGGCTTGTCGAGCCACCCCGCGACAGCGACGGGAAAACGTCGCGCGTTGCCGTCTGCGAGACCCAGATGGAGACGCCGATTGACCGACCTCTCGACTGCAAGCCCCTTTCCCGCGACTGACCGCCCACGCCTGCCAATCCGGGCGCTGCTGCTCCTCGGCGTCGTTGTTGCTGGCGATGTTCTGACCTATGGCCACTGGGGACTCGGCACTGTGCTGACCCTCGCGCTGGTCATTGCGGCCTGCGCCGTCGCCGGACAGGCGACGCTCCGTCGGCGGTTGACCGCCGGCGCGATCGGGCTGATTGGCCTCGTGCCCATGCTGGAAGCGCCGGGCGAGTTGACCAGCGCCATCGTTGCGCTGTTCGGCCTCGGAATGGCGGCGGTGCTGGCGAGTGGCGACTGGAATGGCCGGATCGAGAGCCTCGCCGGTATCGCGACTCGCTTCGCGCTGCTGGCGCCGATACGCCTGTTGGTGGATGCGGTGCGCGCCATGGTCGACATGCGCGTCGATGGCATGCGGGCGCGCCTGTTGCGAACGCTGCTGCTCTGGGTGGTGCCCCTGGTCCTGGGTGGCGTGTTCCTGCTGCTGTTCTCGGCCGCCAACCCGCTGATCGAGACCGCCCTCGCGCATCTGGTGCCGGATGGCCAGAGGCTCGATGACGTGCTGGCGCATGGGCTGTTCATGGCGGTGCTCGCGGCCTTTGCCTGGCCGTTTCTCGCACCGAAGCTGCTCCGCTCGCTCACGGCGAAGGAAAGCTACGGCCCGTTTCGTCCAACCGCGCTCGCGCAGATTTCCGGGCGGGCGGTGGCGCTCAGGGCGCTGATACTCTTCAACCTGCTGTTCGCCGTGCAGACCGGGCTCGATCTCGTCTACCTTTGGGGCGGGGTGAAGTTGCCGGACGGCATGACCTATGCCGACTATGCCCATCGCGGCGCCTATCCGCTGATCGTCACGGCGCTGCTGGCGGGAGCCTTCGTGCTCGTCGCCATGCGGCCGCACAGCGAGACGGCGGCGGACCGCTTGGTGCGTGGGCTGGTCTATGCCTTCATCGCGCAGAATGTGTTGCTGGTGATCTCTTCGATCCTTCGACTCGACCTCTATGTCGATGCCTATGGGCTGACGCGGCTCAGGCTCGCGGCCGGGCTCTGGATGGGGCTTGTCGCGCTTGGGCTGGTGCTGATCGTGGTGCGCATATGGCTCGGCAGGTCGAATGCCTGGCTGATGGGCAGCAATCTCGTTGCAGCGCTGTTGCTGATGTGCGGCGCAAGCGTCGTCGATCTCGACCGGGTCGTTGCCGGGTTCAACCTCGCGCATGCGTTCGAACCGGGAACGGGCGCGGTGCCGCTCCATGTGGCCTATCTCGCGGAGCTGGGGCCGAGCATCATTCCTGACCTCGACAGGGCGCTGGCGGACGACAAGCTTGCGGCCATCGCCCCGCGTCTCGACCTGCCCGCGGTGCGGGCTGAACTGATGGCGCTGAGGAATTACATGGCGTCGCGCGTGCAGCATTCGACGGATTGGCGCGACTGGAACTGGCGCGATGCCCGCCTCAAGGATTACCTTGCCACGACCCCGCGTGCCCCGGAGCCCACTCGGCCGTGACCCATCGCATACTGATTGCCGACGACGAGCCGCATATCCGCGATGTCATTGCCTTTGCGCTGGAGCGGGCAGGCATGCAGGTGGCGCTGGCGCGTACCGGTATCGAGGCGCTCAGGCGGCTGAAGCAGGGCGATTGTGCGCTGGCCGTGCTCGATATCGGGTTGCCGGAAATGGATGGGCTCGAAGTCTGCCGTCAGGTGCGCAAGACCTCCGACCTGCCGATCCTGTTCCTCACCGCGCGTAGCGACGAAATCGACCGGGTGCTGGGGCTCGAGATCGGCGGCGACGATTATGTGACCAAGCCCTTCAGCCCGCGCGAACTGGTGGCGCGGGTGAGCGCGATCCTCAGGCGCGGCCGAGCGGCCCCGGAGGCGCAGGTGATGCGCCATGGTGCGCTTGTGCTCGACCCGGCGGCGCGGAGCGTGCGCTATGCCGATGGCGCCGTTGACCTGACGGCGCTCGAATTCGCCATCGTCGAGGCGCTGCTGAAGCGACCGGGACACGTACTGACCCGCGACATGCTGATCGATGCCGCCTACGGCCCCACCATGCATGTGGCCGAACGAACCATCGACAGCCATGTGCGCAATATCCGCGGCAAGCTGAAGCTCGTGGGCGGGGTGACGGTGATCGAGACCGTGCATTCGGTGGGTTTCAAGCTGGCTGAGGCCGAATAATGGTCGAGATTCGCCGCAAATGGCGTCCGCGGCTGGGGCTGGTGGTGCTGGGCGTGCTGGTCGCGGTCCTGGCAGTCAACACGGCCATCGTGCTGGGGTTTCGGCTATTCGATCAGGCGGGCGCCCATATGGGGTGGGTGGAACTCGGCGCGCTGGTGCTTGCGACGGTTCTGACGCTCGGCATCGGGCTGGTGCTGAGCCGTACGCTCACTGGCCCGATCGAGGACCTGGTGAAACTGTCGCAGGATATCTCGCGCGGCGGCCGCGCGGCGATCGTCGCGCCACCACGGCAAGGGACCGAGGAGGTTGCGCGGCTCACGGGCAGCCTGATGGCACTCGCGACGCGGCTCGTCGACCGAAACGACTATCTCGCCGGCTTTTCCGCGCATGTATCGCACGAACTGAAGTCGCCGTTGACTGCGATCCTGGGCGCTGCGGAGCTCTTGCGCGACAACGACATGAGTGTGGCGGACCGCCAGCGCTTCCTCGACCAGATCATCAGCGAAAGCGGCAGGCTCGCGCGGCTGCTCGATCGGCTGCGCGAGCTGGCGCGGGCTGAAGGCGATCAGCCGCGCGGCACCACATCGCTTGCCAGCCTCTTGCCGGTGCTCAGGTCACGCAGCGGCAGGCTCGATCTGCATGTCACAGGCGGAGCGGATCTCGTTCTGCCGCTCGCGGAGGAAACCGCGACGATCGTCTTCGGGTACCTGATCGACAACTCCGCCGAACATGGTGCGAGACGGGTGACACTCGATGCCGCGATACGGGGCGATGCGCTCGTGGCCATAGTTGCCGACGACGGGCCGGGCGTGAGTGCGGGTAACCGCGACCGGATCTTCGAGCCGTTCTTCACCACGCGGCGCGAGGGAGGCGGCACGGGGCTCGGCCTCGGCATAGTGCGCGCGCTGCTTGGTACCGCGGGAGGAACGATCGCCCTGCTGCCGGGCATGCCAGGGCAGGGCGCGCGCTTCGAGATCCGCTTGCCGCTCTGATCTCGCGCAGGGGTGGATGATTTGTCTTCGAGACACCAAAACGTATGATCCAGCAGGTAGAAGGTTCCTGCGCAGGGCACGCTGCCCAAGACAGACAGAAGGCTTAGAATGCAGAATTTCGGGAATGTATCGTCCGGCAACCCATGCCCCGTGCTTCGGGCGCTGGTGGCGAACGGGCTGGCCAATGACCAGTTCGAGCCCGTTGGACGGCTTGCCGCGACCATCAGCCAGATGGCGGCCGCGAGCGATGGTGGCAAGAAGCTGTCGAAAAGCCTGGTAGCGTTGATTGCGGTGACCGCGAACGGGCTGGGCCCCAGCGCAGTGCTGCGCAATACGCGGCAGGGCGTGCATCTTGCCGGACTGCGCGGCGGACCGCTCGACAAGCAGGGGGCCGGATCGCGCGTTCTTGACCAGAATGGGCAGGTCAACGAGGAACAACTCGAACGGGTCGCCGGCTTTGCCAGCCCAAAGCGCATGGCAGAAGGTGGCACGGAACCGGGGCTGGATGCCGCGGAGATCAGCCGGTTCCTGAAGGCGAACTGGGAGCGCGCCAAGGGCCGGCGCCGGGCAATCGACCGCGGGCTGATGCGCGGCGAATGGCCGGTGCTGCTCGAAGTGCTGGGAAAGACCGGCCCGGACGGGCGCTATCTGGCCGTTGCCGATATCCGCAGGCTGGTGGTGGAGCAGGCGCTTCCCGAGCGGCTCACATCGCGGCTCGGGAAGGTCGCATGATGGTTCGGACGCGCCTTACCCGAGGTAACGCTGGGTGAGGTGGGCCTCGAAATACTTCGCGTCGAGCTTTTCGCCGGTGGCGCGGACGAGCAGGTCGGGCGTCGAGTAGCGGCTCGCGACCGACCAGATCTTCTCGCGCCGCCAGTCGTTGATGGCGACGAAGCGGCCATGGCGCACGTCGTCGTCGAGGCCGGGGAGGTCGCGCTTCATCGCCGCCTTGAGCTGCGCAGCGACCATGGCGCCGAGTGTATAGGACGGGAAATAGCCGATGGCGCCCGAGGGCCAGTGCACATCCTGCATCGGGCCGTTCTTCATGTCGTTTATGGTAGAGAGCCCGAGATATTCGCGCATCTTCGCGTCCCAGATTTCCGGGACATCGGCTGGCCGCACCGAGCCGTCGATGAGGCCGGACTCGATCTCGAAGCGCAGGATCACGTGCAGCGGATAGGTGCATTCATCGGCATCGACGCGGATGAGGCCGGGCTGGACCTCGAGCACATGGGCGAGCACATCTTCGAGATCCCAGCCGGCGACGGCATCGGCGCCCAGCACTTCGCGCACATGCGGCAGGGCCCATTCCCAGAATTCCGGCGCACAGCCGATCTGCTTTTCCTGGAACAGGCTCTGGCTCTCGTGGATGGTCATGCCGCGGGCGCGGCCCGAGGGCCAATGCGTCCAGGCCTGCGGCAGGTTCTGTTCGTAAAGCCCGTGGCCTGTCTCGTGGAGGATGCCCATGAGCGAGGAGAGGAACTCGCTTTCGGTGTAGCGGGTAGTCATCCGCACATCGGTGGGCACGCCGCCGCAGAACGGATGATGCGAGACATCGAGCCGGCCATGGCTGAAATCGAAGCCGATGGCTTCCATCATGACGAGGCCCAGGGCCTTCTGCTTTTCGATCGGGAAGGGGGCGTTATAGGGCTTGAGCGGGCGACGGGCGCGGCGCTCGGCCTGCGCTTCGATGGCGCGGGGGATGAAATCCTTGAGGAAGGATTTGAGGCTGGCGAATACCGGGGCGATATCGGCAGCGCGATTGCCAGGATCATACTGGTCCATCATCGCGTCATAGGGCGAAAGCCCCAGCGCATCGGCGCGCAGCTGCGCCTCCTCGCGGGCAAGGGCGACGAGACCCTCGAAGGCGGGGAGGAAGCCCTTCCAGTCGCCACTGGGGCGGAGTTCGCGCCAGAGCTGCTCGGAGCGGACGCGGGCGTTCACCTGCCTCGTTACGAACTCGGACGAAAGGCACGTCATGTTGGTATGGACGCGGCGGAACTCGCGGATGGCCGCAGATTGATCGTCGTCCAGAGGCTCGGCTTCGGCAGCGCTGAGCCAGTCGCCGACCTCCGGGGCCGTCGCCATCTCGTGATACATGCCGGCGAGCGTGCCCAGGGTTTCGGCGCGCTTTTCGCCGCCACCCAGGGGCATCATCACGGCTTCGTCGACCCCCAGCATGGCCTGGGCATGTTCGATGGCTTCGAGCCGGCGGGCGAGAGTATCGAGGCGGGAAAATGCGGTGTTGGCGGACATAGCTCGGTGGGTTCGGTTGGGACTGTGCGATCTAGCGAATAGCGTTTAGCGAATTGGGACGGGTCGAAGGCCGCGCCGGTATCTGCAAATGCGGTCCTTCTCCATTCGCTACTCCCTATTCGCACCTTGCAATAGGGGAAAGGGCGCAGCCGGGGAAGCTGCGCCCTCGTATGGATGGTCTCCTCCTGGATCGCATCCTGGCCGCCCGCCGCGCCTATGGGGGACACGCGCGGCAGGCGAAGGGGAAAATCGGCGTCAGAACGGCAGGATCGCGTCGGCCACCTGCTGCCCGTAGCGCGGCTGCTGGACCTGGGTGATCTGCCCGCGGCCACCGTAGGAGATGCGGGCCTCGGCGATCTTCGAGCTTTCGATGGTGTTGTCGGACTGCACGTCCTCGGGGCGGACGACGCCGGCGACGATCATGTCCCGGACTTCGAAATTCACGCGCACTTCCTGATGGCCCTCGATGACGAGGTTGCCGTTTGGCAGTACCTGCGTCACGACCACGGCGACCTGCGTAGTCAGCGCCTCCGAGCGGTTCACCGAGCCGGTGCCGGTATCGGAGAGGCTGCCGGCGGTGGTGATGGCGCCGCTCGCCTCGACATCGGCAAGCGGAACATTGCCGCCAAAGATCGAGCCCAGCACGCCGCCAACGCTGCCTTCGCTCTCGCTGTCGCGGCTGCGGGCAGTGGTGTTCGAAATCTTGGCGCTGTCATCGATGGTGACGATGACGGTGAGAATGTCGCCGATGCGATGGGCGCGCTGATCCTTGAAGAAGCCCTTGGCCTGGCTCGAGAACAGCGAGTTCGGCTGGTACGACGCCGGCTGCACCTCGGGCATGGGCATGGTGGCGGGACGGTAGCCGGCCTTTGACGTGGGGTCGGCGATTGCCGAGAGCTTCGGGGCTTCGCCAACCGAGGCGAGGCTGTCGAGCGTCGAGCAGCCTCCGAGGGTCGCCGCAACGAGTGCTACAGCGGCAAGGGGAAGAAGCCGGGAAAGGGAGGCATGGAGCGTGAGCATCTGGGGAGCCTTTCGCGGGGGTCAGAGGCCGGCCACGGCGCGGGGGCCGGCGGCTATTTCGACGGTGCCGACGCCGGAGGCGGTGCCGGTGAGGATCTTGTGCGTGACGGTGTTCATCACCTGCACGGGGGCGCCTGCCGCTGCGTCGCCCAGCGCGGTGCCAATGACGCTGAGTGTCATTGAGCCGGCGCGAAGCAGCACGGTCACCTGCTGGTTGCGACGGATGACCATGGGCTCGGTGAGATCTGAGAGCTTCAGCATCAGTCCGGCGCGGGCGTTGCGCTTCAGCGCCTTGCCGACAACATCCGCAGCACTGTCAATGCCGGTGCCGGTCGCGAGTTCGTAGGCGACGGGCTTCATCTCGACATCGGCGGGCGTGATGATATCCCCCGCTACGATGGTCTGGCTGAGATGCGGCACCGAAACCATCAGTTGCACGCGGCCGGTGAGGCGCATCGGATTCTGGTAGCCCGCGACGCGAAACGTGGCGGTGAAGATGCGGCCGCCAGGTACATAGTCGAGATCGGTGAGGGCCACGGGCTCCGGCACTGCGGCAGCCTCGACTTCGGGCGCGATATCGAAGCGGGTATCGATGGCAACGCCGGCCGGAACCAGATTGCGCGACATCATCTCGCTCGCGACGAGGCTGCCCAGCGTGGTCGCATCGACGAGGGTCGCGTCGCGGGCGACGCGCACGGAGGTGAGATCGCCGGCAGCGAAATCGGCGAGCCCGGCCTTGGCCGCCGCGGCGCGGATAGCGGCGACGCTGACCATTCCGGCGGTGCCCGGCTGTGGTGCGCGGAACAGAGGCTGCTCGGCAAGCAGTCCGGCATCGGTGAACAGATCGCCCACGGTGACGATCTCGCCCGTGACGAGGGCTTCGGGCTTCAGTTCCGGAGCCGCGAGGGCGGCGCCAGGCAGGGCGAGAAGGACAGTGGCGAGCGCGATGATCGACTTCATTCAGCCCTCCCTTAACGAAGCTGCGACGTGGACTGCATCATCTCGTCGGCACCCGAGATGACGCGCGCATTCATTTCGTAGGCGCGCTGGGCGGCGATGAGATCGGCAATCTCGGTGACGGAGTTGACGTTCGATGCTTCGAGATAACCTTGCAGCAGGTCGCCCATGCCGTCGTTGTCCGGCGTGCCGGTCTGCGCAGCGCCGCTGGACGCGGTCTCGAGATAGAGGTTGTCGCCAATGCCCTGGAGGCCGGCGGTATTGACGAAGCGCGCCAGCTGCAGCTGTCCGATGGCGGTGGGCGTCGTCGAGGTGCCGATATAGGCCTCGACAGTGCCGTCATTGCTGATCGAGACGGAATTGGCGTTGGACGGAATGACGATGCCTGGCGAGATGGTATAGCCATTGACATTCACCAGCTGGCCGCTGTCGTCACGCTCGAACGAGCCATCGCGGGTATAGGCCGTGGTGCCATCCGGCATCTGCACCATGAAGAAGCCCTCGCCGCGGATGGCGACGTCGAGTTCCTTTTCGGTCTGGGTGACGGTGCCCTGGCTCATGATGCGCGGGGTGGCGACGGTCTTCACGCCCGAGCCGATCTCGAGCCCGGCGGGAACCAGCGTCCCCGTCTCCGAGGTGGTGGCGCCGGCCCGGCGGTGGGCCTGGTAGAGCAGATCCTGGAACTCCGCACGCTGCCGCTTGTAGCCGGTGGTGCGCATGTTCGCGATATTGTTGGAAATGACTTCGACGTTGCGTTCCTGCGCGGACATGCCGGTGGAAGCGATGTAGAGGGCTTTCATTCGTTCGCTTCCTTATGCTGACAGGGAGCCGAGGCGCTGGATGGCATTGCGGCGCAAGTCATCCTGCTGCTGCATCATGCTGGCGGTGCTTTGGTAGGACCGCTGTACGCGGATCATCTGGGCAATCTCGCCGATGCTCGACACGTTGGACTTTTCGATCGAGCCCTGCATGACGCGCGTGTCGGTAGCCGGCTGCGGCGCGCCGCCCGACCACAGGTTGTTGCCGTCGCGGACCAGTTCCTGCGGATTGTCGAACTCGACGACAGCAAGCCTGCCCTTGACGCCCTGGCTCGTTGCGATGGTGCCGTCGCGCCCGATGGTGATGTCGGTATCGGCGGGGGTGAAGGTGATGGGGCCGCCGTCGCCAAGTACCGGGTTGCCCGACAGATCGACCAGCGTGCCTTCCGAATTGAGAGCGAGGGAACCGGCGCGGGTATAGCGCTCGCCGGCGGGGGTTTCGACGGTGAGAAAACCTTCGCCTTCAAGCGCCACGTCGAGGGGGTTGCCGGTCTGCACCATGGCGCCCTGCGACATGTCGTGAACGGTAGCCCAATCCTCTGTATAGCTCAGCTGCTTGTCGCCGAACGCGAAGTCGTTATCGCGGGCGACAGGCATCTTGTATTCTTCGAAAAGCAGATCCTCGGCCTTGAAGCCCGACGTGTTGAGGTTGGCGATATTGTTCGCCACCACATCCATCTGGCGCTGCAAGGCCACCTGCCGAGACAGGCTGATGAGCTGCGCATTCTCCATGGCGCAAAGTCCCCGGTTAATTCCCCGAGCCAGCCAACTTCCCCAAGCCGGCAGGCTCCCCCTTAACATTGCAGAAACCATGCCAAACTGGTTTCTCAGCAATATCAATTGGTTAGAAAGAATGATCGCTGGGCGCTTTTTGCCGGGCGCAACGGCTCGGTAACTTCGACCCGGCAAAAACTGCCCGGTTTGGCACAGATCGTAACCAATCGTTAACTCTCTCCGCATTAGCTCGATGGCAGGTGCCGGAATCGCCGGTTTCCCAGGGGGTTTTCGAGAAAAATGGCGGCAGAAGCCGAAGTCGCGGAAGTCGAAGGCAAGAAGAAGCCGCCGATCATGCTGATCGCGATAGCGGCGGCCGTGGTGGTGCTGCTGGGCGGAGGCGCCGCGGCCTTCATGATGATGTCCGGGACAAAGACCGAAGAGGCCCATGGCGATGCGCATGGCGCGGCGGCCGAGCACGAGGGCTTCATCTTCAACCTGCCGACAATGACGGTGAACCTCAACTCGACCGGCGGCAACGCGGCTTTCATGAAGCTGACTGTGGCGCTGGAAGTGGCCAATGAAGAGGTCATGACCGAGATCCAGCCACGCATGGCCAAGGTGATCGACGCGTTCCAGGTCTACCTGCGCGAATTGCGCCTCAGCGACCTGGAGGGCTCGGCCGGCATCTACCGGTTGAAGGAAGAGCTGCGCCGACGTGTCAACCTCGCGATCTTCCCGCAGCAGGTCGAAGCCATCCTCTTCAAAGAAATACTGGTGCAGTAATGCCCGGCGACCAGGACAAGCTCAGCGACGACTGGGACCCGGGTGTCGCCCCGGCAGCCGGTGATGGTCCGCCCGAGGATATCCCCGCGGAATGGGCGGCAATGCTTGCCGAGGATGCCAACGCCGACGGCGCCAACACTGACCGCGTGCTGAACCAGGACGAGATCGACAGCCTGCTGGGTTTTGACCCCAATGCGTCGACGAGCCAGGAACTCACCGGGGTCCAGGCGCTGATCAACTCCGCGCTTGTCTCGTACGAGCGCCTGCCCATGCTCGAAATCGTCTTCGACCGCATGGTGCGGCTGTCGACGACAAGCCTCAGAAACTTCACCTCCGACAATGTGGAAGTGGCGCTCGACTCAATCTCGTCGGTGCGCTTCGGCGACTACCTCAACTCGATCCCGCTGCCCGCGATCCTTTCGGTGATCAAGGCCGAGGAGTGGGACAATTTCGGGTTGCTGACTGTCGACAGTTCACTGATCTACTCCATGATCGACGTGCTGCTCGGCGGCCGTCGCGTCGGGGCGGCGATCCGCGTCGAGGGGCGCCCCTACACGACAATCGAGATGACGCTCGCCAGACGCATGATCGAGGTCATCCTCGAGGACACGCGCAAGGCCTTCGAGCCCTTGACCGAGGTGACGTTCAAGATCGAGCGGCTGGAGACCAACCCGCGCTTCGCGGCCATCTCGCGCCCGGCCAATGCGGCCATCCTGATCGAGCTCCGCATCGAAATGGACGATCGCGGCGGCAAGATCGAAATTCTCCTGCCCTACGCGACCATCGAGCCCATCCGCGAGCAACTGCTCCAGATGTACATGGGCGAGAAGTTCGGCCGCGACCCGATTTGGGAAGGCCACCTCGCAACCGAAATCTATTCGGCCGATGTCGAGGTTGACGCGATATTGCACGAGGTCGACCTGCCGCTGAGCCGGGTGCTGAACCTCAAGCCTGGCGACACCGTGATGTTCGACCGCTCGCCGACCGATCCGGTGCGGCTCAGATGCGGTGACATCGAACTGACCCAGGCCATCATGGGACATATCGGTGAGCATGTATCGGTGCGGGTCAACCGTCCGCTCAACCCACCCAAGGTCACCATGGCGGCCTTCGAAGCCCTCGACGAACAGAGAGAAACACGCTGATGTTCGGATTGCCCTTCGGTCTCATCGTCGAAACACTGGTCGCGATTTTGCTTGCGACAACAATAGGTTACTGCGTTGTACTGAATCAGCGCCTGAAGCGGCTCCACTCGGACCGCGATCAGTTGCGCAAGATGGTGACCGACCTGATCACCGCGACCAACCTCGCCAATTCCGCCATCAAGGAGCTGAAGACCACGGCCATCGAGGCGGAGCAGGTGCTGGAGGCCCGTCTCGCCGAGGCCGAGCGCTTCGGCGTGGAACTGGCACAGCATGTCTCGGCCGGCCAGCAGGTGATGGACAAGATCGCCCGGATCACCAGCGCGGCGCGGGCGCCAGGGGGCGCTGCAGTGTTCGGCGCGGCGGCGACGCCGGTGGTGGAACTGCATCCCGAGCAGAACCGGCTGGCTCTGGCGCTCGAACAGCTTGCGTCGCGGCCACGCATCCGGGGTGATGCGGCATGAAGCGCCCTGAGCTGAAGGCGCCGCGTCTCCTGCCGGTGGTCATTGCCGCCGGCGCAGCGCTGCTGCTGTTCAAGGGCATCGGTATTCTGTCGGGTGATGGCTATGTGCTGACCGGCCCCACTTCTGCACTTGCCGCCGGCGGCGGCGGGGGTCATGGCGGCGGTGGCGAGGACGCAGCCAAGGGTGGCGAGGGCGGGGACGCGACAATGTCGCTGCCGGCGGATCCCAGCCTCGAAGATACGAGCCCGACGCTCGAGGACACCAGCATCACGCTGGGCGAGGACAAGGCCAAGGAGGGCGATGGCCACGGCGGTGCGTCTGCCGACAGCCATGGCGGGACTGCGTCAGAAGGTGAGGCTGAGGCCCACGACGCGTCGGCCGATCATGATGGCGCGGCGCCCGCCGAGGGCGAAGCCGCCGCCGAAAAGGCTGACGCCGCACATGGCGGCGCTGCGGAGGGCACAGCCGAAGGCACGGCTACGGCGTGTCCGCCCACCGAAACAGCGGCTAAGGACGAAGCCGGGCATTCCGAGGACAGCAAGGCAGCCGATCATGGCGGCGATGCGGCTGCGGCCGGACATGGCGAAAGCGCCGACGCCGAGGGCGCGCCGGTCGATTGCGTGCCGACCACAGCGTCGGGCGATGCCGTGCCCATGATGACCAATGGCGCAGGCGACGTCGTGCCGGTCTCGGATGCGACCGCCGGCAGCACGCCCGAGATCCTGAAGCGGCTGGGCGAGCGCCGCACGGAACTCGACATGCGTGCCGCAGAACTCGACGCCCGTGAGGCGCTTCTCGCGGCGACCGAAAAGCAGCTCGAGGAAAAGACTGCCGCGCTCAGGGCGCTCGAAGAGCAACTGGCGCAGAAAGAGCAGCAGACCAAGGCCCAGGACGGCGAGCAGATGGCCGCGCTCGTGACGATGTACGAGCAGATGAAGCCCAAGGATGCCGCGTTGATCCTCGGACAGCTCGACCTCGACACGCTGACCCGCGTGGCCAAGGCGATCAGCCCGCGCAAGATGGGGCCGATCCTCGCGAGGATGGACCCCGCCAAAGCCGAGGCGCTGACGGCGGCTTTGGCCGCGACGCCGGTGGCGGACAATACCGGAGCTACCCCGAGCCTCGACCAGTTGCCGCAGATCATTGGCAACTGACGGGACCGAAACAGCGTGGTTGCGCAACGCGGTTAGCGGGACGTTAAGCCCCGAAACCCTATGGTGCCCGAAGGATGGCACAGGCGGCAGAAGCCGGCATGATATTTCGGGCGGCACAGCGAAACACCGGGTTCGCGCCAATCTGGCGCGTTGTCTGCGTGCTGCTGCTCGTCCTGATTTCGGTGCTGCCGGCGCGCGCCGAGGACAAGGCGCAACTGCTGGTGACGCAGGAGCAGGGCTATGCCCGCATGATCCTGGTATTTCCCACCCGCAATGATCTGCCGACCTACTCGGTGAAATACGAGAACGGCGTGCTTGCCATCAACTTCGACCAGCCTGTCGATGTGCTGGTGCCGGATGTCGAACTCGCGATCCCTGACTATGCCACGATCGCGCGCGTCGACCCTGACAACAAGGGCATCCGCATCGGCCTGCGCAACGCAGTGAACATCAACCGCATGGAGGCGGGTGAGAAGCTGTTCATCGACCTGCTGCCGGCCAACTGGCAGGGCCTGCCGCCGGCATTGCCGGCCGAAGTGGTCGCTGAACTCACCGAACGCGCCAAGAAGGCCGCCGAGAAGGCCGCGCAGGACCAGAAGGCAGCCGAAGCCAAGCGCATCAACCCCACTGCCACTGTTCGGGTGGGAGAAAACCCGACATTCATGCGCCTGCAGTTCGACTGGTCGGCGGACACTGCGGCAAAGTTCGCGACAGCGCCGGGCTCTGCGACAATCGATTTCGACTGGCCGGTGGAGATCGATCTCTATCCGCTCGAGGGCGACCTGCCGACTGCCTTCAAGGGGGCCAAGAACAGTGTTTCGCCGCAGGGGTCGCGCGTCGTGCTCAATGTCGCCGACGGCGTGGTGCCGCGCTTCTACGAACTCGGGCCGCGCAGTTTCATCGTCGATATCGATATCGATCCGGAGGAGGGGCTGAAGGCAGCCCTGGACCTCGAGGCCAAGGTGAAGGCGGCACGCGAGAAGCTGGCCGAGGCCGCGACCGAAGAGCAGAAGCAGAAGGACCGGCGGCTGCAGCTCGACGACCCTAATGGCGAAGACGGTACGGCGATTGCGCTCGACGGCCCGGATGGACCTGCCGATGACGTGACGCCGAAGGTGTCGGTGGTAGGCAATACCGTGCGCATCGCCTTCCCATTCGCGGCCGATACCCCCGCGGCGGTGTTCCGCCGCGGCAACATCGTGTGGATGGTGTTCGACACTGCGCAGGCCATCGAGCAGCCGCCGCCATCGGATGCGCTGTCGGCAATCGCGTCGGCTTTCGAAGTGCTGCCTGCCGGTGACACCAAGGTCGTGCGGCTCGACCTGTCGAGCGACCGGCTGGCGACGCTTGCCTCCGAAGGGCGAAGCTGGGTGCTGTCGCTGGGCGACGTGCTGCTCGCGGCAACCGAGCCGATGACGCTGACCCGCGTCCGCATGGCGGATGGCACCTACACGATGAAGGCCGACGTGGAACGTCCCGGCGGCGTGCATGTCCTGCGCGACCCGGTGGTGGGCGATACGCTGCGGGTGGTGACGGTGATGCCGCCGGCGCGCGGGCTGGCGCGCGATCTCAACTATGTGGATTTCGACGCGCTCCGAAGCGCGCAGGGACTGGTGATCAAGCCCAACAATGATGAGCTCGACGTGTCGATCGCCGAAAAGGACGCGGTGATTTCGGCGGCGGGCGGGCTGACCCTCTCGGCTGTGGATGCAACGCGGGCTGCCGATGTCGGGCAGGACCCGGTGCGGCGCGAAAGCTTCGTCGACCTGACCGTATGGCAGGAGGAGGACCCGCGCCGGCTGGCCGAGCGCCTGACGGAGCAGATGAGCAAGGCCTCGAGCGGCGAGGGCCGCCTGCGTGACCAGGGTCGGCTCGACCTTGCGGCACTCTACATCGCCAATAATCTCGTCTACGAGGCCATCGGCGTGCTGAGCGTGGCCGGCAGCGACCTTGCCACCGACAATCTTCAAACAAGGACCAAGCTGCTGCGGGCCATGGCGGATACGCTGGCCAATCGCAGTGACGATGCGCTGGCGGCGCTCAATTCCGGCAGCTTCCCGCAGCAGGCCGACGCGCTGATGTGGCGCACCATCGCCAAGGCTGACTCGAGCGACTTCACCGGGGCGCGTCTCGATGCGCTGGCGTCGGAGGCGGTGATCGGCAACTACCCCGAATGGGTGCAGCACAGGTTCAAGTTCGCCGCAATCCGCGCGGCGGTCGAGACCAAGGATACCGCCATGGCGATCCGCATCATGGGTGAGCTCGATTTCGCCATGCTCGACCCCGAAGAGGTGAGCCACTACCAGCTGATGCAGGGGCGGATCGCGGAACTTGAGGGCCGCGAGGAGGATGCGCTCGACGACTATGGCCGGGTGATTGCCACCGATGTGCGGCCGACGCGAGCCGAAGCGGTCTACCGCACCCTCGACATCCTCAAGAAGAATGGCCGGATCGACCTCGGCAAGGCGACGGAGACGCTGGCCGCCGAGGCACTGCTATGGCGCGGCGACCGACTCGAAGCCTCGATGGACAGCCTGCTGGCCCAGCTCTATTTCGAGCACAAGGACTATCGGCTCGGCTTTGATACCGTCCGCCAGGCTGCGGCGAACTTCCCCGAAAACGAGACCATCGGCGCGCTGGCGGACGAGGCAGCGAGGCAGTTCGAGGGTCTGTTCCTCAATGGCGGCGCCGACCAGCTGCCGGATGTCGATGCGCTGGCGCTGTTCTATGATTTCCGCCAGCTGACCCCGCCCGGCGCGCGCGGCGACGAGATGATCCGCAACCTCGCGAGGCGGTTGGTCAAGGTCGATCTGCTGGCGCAGGCAGGCGACCTGCTGCAATATCAGGTAGATAACCGGCTCGAAGGCATCGGCCGGGCTCAGGTGGCGGCGGACCTTGCAGCGATCCGGATTGCCGACCGCGATCCGCAGGCGGCGCTGCGGGTGCTGAGCGACACGCGCATTGCGCAGCTGCCGCCCGAGCTAGAGCGGCAGCGCCGCGTGCTCGAGGCGCGGGCCATGATCGATGCCGGACGGCAGGACCTGGCGCTCGACATGATCTCGAAGCTGAAGGGCCGTGATGCGGACCTGCTGCGTGTCGATGGCTACTGGAAATCGAAGAACTACTCGGAAGCGGCCAACCTGCTCGAAGTACTGCATACGCCGGCGGACCCTGCGGTGCAGATGACACAGCAGGAGCGGATGGGCGTGATCAAGGCAGCGGTGGGCTATGTCCTGGCGGGCGACAAGCTGAGTTTGGCGCGCGTGCGGTCCAAATTTTCCGACCAGATGTCGAAGTCGGAGGAATGGCCGCTGTTCGACTATGTGACCAGCCAGATCAATCCGCAGGCCAAGGAGTTCTCCAAGATCGTCGCCGAGGTCGCAGCGGTGGATTCGCTCGATGCGTTCCTCAACGCCTACAAGAAGCTCTATGCGCCCAATGACGCGGTGACGCCGAGCGGCCCGGCAGCCCCGAAGGCGTAAGCTAGGTCGATACGAAGCTGCGCACCAGCGAGCCCGCGACCAGATGCCACCCATCGACGAGCACGAAGAAGATCAGCTTGAACGGCAGCGAAATCACCACTGGCGGCAGCATCATCATGCCCATGGACATGAGCACGGAGGCGACGACCATGTCGATGATCACGAAGGGCAGGAAGAGCAGGAAGCCGATCTCGAACGCCCGCCGAAGCTCCGAGATCATGAATGCGGGTACCAGTGTCTGCAGCGGTATCGTCGTCGCGTCGGCCGCAGGTGGCGTCGCGGACAGGTCGTAGAAGAGCTGCAGGTCTTCCTGCCGCACATTGGCGGCCATGAAATCATGTACCGGCTGCGAAGCGCGGTTGAACGCCTCCTGCACCTCGATGGTTCCGGCGATCAGCGGCGCAATGCCGTTGTCGTAGCTCTGCTGCAGGGTAGGGCCCATGATGAACAGCGTGAGGAACAGCGCGAGGCTGACCATCACCGAGTTTGGCGGGGCGGTGGTCAGGCCGATGGCGGTGCGCAGCAGCGACAGCACGACGACGATGCGCGTGAAGCTTGTGACCATCACGAGGATGGATGGAGCGAGCGAAAGCAGCGTGATCAGCCCGACGAGCTGGACAGCGCGGGCCGTTACACCCTGCTCGTCGCCGAAATCGATGGAGATATCCTGCCCGAAAGCCACGGCAGGCAATGCGACGGCCAGGACCAACGCCATGCCGGCGAGCGCGTGCTTCAGCCGCGCCCGTGACCCTCGGCTTTCGCCGTGCCCATCAGGACAGATCGGGGCGCTTCTCGCCCGAGCCTGTGCGGCCGCTCGCGTCACTCTCCATCCGCCCGTTTTCGCCAGTTCGGCCTGTCTTAGCTGAGTCGGAGCGGGGCCGGGTCGGGTTATCCCCAGCCATCGGTGGCAGCGGGATCACGGCTGGCTCCATGACGCTCACAGGTCTGAGAAGTCCGGTGTGGCGGAGCGAAAAACGGCCGGGAACCGTACCCTGCGGCGTGGCCGGTGGGACAGGCTTGCGAGTGAGGGTGCTGCGGGTGATATCGCGCAGGTGATCAAGCCGGGAACTCGGCTTCCCCCCGGCGGTGCCGCCGGACCGGGTGGCCGTGGCTTCCGCCCCCTGCGAGGGCGCAACGGCGGGCTGCGCCGTATCCACGGGGATGCCCCCCTCGACGAGGAGATCCTGCGCGCCGCCGATGAGGATCAGGTGCTCAACCCCGTCGCGCCGAATGAGCAGCAATTGCCGCCGGCCATCGACCGGCACCTGCTCCACGACCTGCAGCCGGCGGCTGCGCGGGCGGACCATCGCGCCTGTGGTCTTCATCGTCACCTTGAGCAGCCAGAGCCCGAGGACAATGAGGATGATCACGAAGGCGAGCGCCAGCACATAGGTGACGGGTCCGTTGCCGGTGCCGGTAAGGAGGCTCGTTAGAAACTGCATGGCCATCTCCCCGCCGCGGGGCCCGCCTGCCCGTTGCGCGGCATCATTTGCCTAGTGTGTCACGCCGGCGCGTATTTTGCGAGGTCCAAGCCCGCAATGACACAGCCCGTTAAGACCTGGTTAACCATTACTGGGCAGGATTTGCCCAGTAACGCCGAATCCGGTGACGGAAAAATGAAGCTGGCCCTGTTCGATGCCCTCACCGACAAGATGCGCTGGCACCAGACTCGCCAACTGCTGCTCTCGCAGAATGTCGCCAATGCCGAGACGCCCGGCTTCAAGGGGCAGGACCTGAAGCGCTTCAGCCTCGATCAGGTGGGCTCGTCGAGCACGTCGCTCTCCACCACCGCGACGCAGAGGGGCCACATCGTGGCGACCGCAAGCAGCGACGGAGCCTTCGGCGCGCAGCAGATGAACGGCTTCGAGGTGACGCCAGAGGGCAATGCCGTGACGCTGGAAGACGAGATGATGAAGGTGACCACCAACCAGATGGACTACCAGGTGGTTACGACCATCTACCAGCGCTCGATGAAGCTGCTGCGGACGGCACTTGGCCGGTCGGCATAAGGAACCTGAGCGATGAATGACTTTCTGTCCTCCATTCGAATTGCAGCTACCGGGCTTCACGCACAGACGGCCCGCATGCGGGTGATCGCCGAAAACCTGGCCAACGCGGACTCGGCCGGCAAGACGCCGGGCGAGGACCCGTATCGCCGCAAGATTCCCACTTTCCAGTCCACCCTCGACCGGGAACTGGGCGGAGAAGTGGTGAAGATCGGCCGCATTGCCTACGACCAGAGCGATTTCAACGAGCGCTTCGAACCCGGGCATCCGGCCGCAGACGCCAATGGCTACGTGAAATACCCCAATGTCAGCTCGCTGATCGAGACGATGGACATGCGGCAGGCCCAGCGCAGCTATGAGGCCAATCTCAACGTCGTTACGGTGACGCGCCAGATGCTGGGCTCGACACTCGACATCCTGAAAGGCTGATCCGCATCATGGCCATTCCGTTCAACGCTGCCGCGAGCGCCTATGCCAATGCGGCCAAGCTGATCAACAATGCTGCCAAGGGCGTCACCGCGCCCGCCGACCCCGCGAGCGACGGCCAGGATTTCGCCAAGCTCCTTGGGCAGGCCGTGCAGGGGGTGGTGGACTCGGGCCGCGTCTCGGACACCGCCACCACCAACATGCTCAACGGCAAGGGCGACATGGTGGATGTGGTGACGGCGCTGAGCCAGACAGAGCTGGCGCTCGACACCATGGTTTCGGTGCGCGACCGGGTGATTTCTGCCTATGAAGAAATCATGCGTATGCCGATCTGAGTTGAAACCGGCCTGATGGCGCTTGCGACTCGCCACGCATGCTGGCGAGGGTGGGCCAAGACGGAGAAACGGCCGTGAGTGGCGCCATTGTCCTCGATCTCGCGCGCGAAGCGCTTTGGGTGATGATCCTGATCGGCGCGCCGTGCATGCTGGTCGGGCTTGCCGTGGGCATCATCATCGGCCTGATCCAGGCGCTGACCCAAATCCAGGAAGCGACCTTGGTCTTCGTGCCCAAGATTCTCGCCATCTTCGTGACGATGATCCTTACACTGCCCTTCATGGGCGCAACGCTCGGCGGCTACATGAGCCGGCTGGCCGACATGATCATGACCGGCGGATGATCTCGCTCAACTGGCTGCCCGAAACGGCCTTCTGGTTCATGCTCGTTTTCGCGCGCGTGGGCAGTATCCTGATGCTGATGCCGGCGCTGGGGGAAAGCACCATACCGGCCCGAATGCGACTGACCTTCGCGCTGGCCCTGAGCTTCGTGCTCTATCCGCTTGTTTCGCCGCTGCTTCCGGCCATGCCGGAATCGCTGGCGGGGCTCGTCGTTGCGCTGGGCCATGAGATCGTCATCGGGCTGATCATCGGCACCATTGCGCGCCTATCGGTGACCAGCGCCCAGACCGCCGGTTCGATTATCGCCTTCCAGTCCGGCTTGTCGGCGGCACAGGCAGCCGACCCGACCAATGCCGGGGCACAGGGCGCGCTGGTTGGCGCGTTCATCTCCATGCTGGGGATAACGCTCATTTTCGCAACAGACCTGCACCATGTGGCGATCTCGGCGATCTACGAAAGCTACAAGGTCTTCTCACCCACCGATCCGCTGATGATGGGTGACGCGGCGACGGCGGTGCTGGAAAGCGTTGCGAAGAGCTTCGTGATCGGCATCCAAATGTCGGCCCCGTTCATCGTGTTCGGCCTGGTGTTTCACCTGGGCATGGGCATTCTCGGCAAGCTGATGCCGCAGCTGCAGGTCTATTTCATTGCCATGCCGGCGACTGTGGGCGTCGGACTCGTGCTGATGATGTTGCTGCTCGCCGTCATGATGGGCCTGTTCGCGACGCATTTCGAGGAAGTGCTCGCCATGCTTCGCGGCGCGGGAGGCTCCCTGTGAGCCAGGACGCACCGGAACAGGAACAAAAAACCGAAGACCCCTCGGAAAAACGCCTTCGCGACGCCCACGAGCGTGGGGATGTGGTGAAGAGCCAGGAGGTGAGCACCTGGTTCCTGCTCTCGGGATCGGCCCTCGTCTTCGCCATGTTGGCCGTGCCCACCAGCCAGGGCCTGCTCGATGCGTTTCGCGGGCTTTTGTCGAATGCCGAAAAATACGAGGTGGGTGGCGCAGCGCTGACGCAGTTCTGGACCAGCCTCGCCCTCTCCATCCTTCTGGTCGCGCTGGTGCCTTCGATCGTGCTCACGGTCTTTGCAGTTGTCGGCAATCTCGTCCAGCACCGGCCGCTGATATCGGCTGAGCCGATCAAGCCAAAGTTCTCGAAGATCAATCCGATCGAGGGCGCGAAGCGTCTGTTCGGCCCCGAGGCCCTGGTGAACTTCGTCAAGGGCCTGATCAAGATCGGCCTTGTGTCAGGCGTGCTTTGGTTTGTGCTCGCGCCGCAGATAGACAGCTTCGATGCCATGGCGGGGCTTGGTCCGGCCGGCATTCTGGGCGCGTCACTCGACCTTTCGATCAGCATCTTCACCGCAGTGCTCGCGATCGTGACGCTGATCGCCATCGTTGACTATGTCTACCAGCGCAACCGGTGGTGGAAGCGGTTGAAGATGACGCTGCAGGAGGTGAAGGACGAGTACAAGCAGCAGGAAGGCGATCCGCACGTAAAGGGCCGCATTCGGTCCATCCGCATGGAGCGCGCCAAGAAGCGCATGATGACCAGCGTGCCGCAGGCGACGGTGGTGGTAACCAACCCGACCCACTTCGCCGTGGCGCTCAAATACGAAAAGGGCATGGCCGCGCCCAAATGTGTCGCCAAGGGCACCGACGCCGTGGCGCTGCGCATCCGCGCCGTCGCCGAGGAGCACCAGGTGCCCATCGTCGAGAACCCGCCGCTCGCGCGCGCGCTCTACAAGGCGGTGGACATCGACGAGACCATCCCGTCCGAACACTTCAAGGCGGTAGCCGAGGTGATCGGCTTCGTGATGCGGCTCAAGCAGCGCGCCGGCTGGCGCCCAAATGCGTGAGATCAATATGACGCGTTCGTGTGCCCGAGAACGGGGAAAACTGCCAAAGCGCTCCCCTTGGGCCGGGCCATTTGCTAGAGGTGAAGTCGCTTGATTCGACGCCCGGCCGGGGGACAGACACCGCTTATGGCACCTTCGCCGCTCGACGAGGACAGCTATCCCAAACCAGTCCTCAATCGCCCTCGCTCGGGTGGCGGATTGTGGCGCGTCGTACTGCTGGCCGCGGGCTTCATTTCGGTAGCGCTGGCACTGACGGTGATGGGTGAGCGCATCCCCGCCGACATGATCCTGATTTTCCTGGGCCTGCTCGCGGTGGTGGGCGTATTCAGCCTGTTTGCGCTGGCGGCAGGGCTGTTTCGCTTCGGCGCGGGCGAAGACAGCAACTCGCTGTCGCGCGCCATTGTCGACAGCTTGCCCTTCGGGGCCCTGGTGACCGACCGCGATGGCCATATCAGCTACGCCAACGCCCATTATGGTAGTTTTGCCGGCGGCCTGCATGACGGCGTGCCCGTATCGGTGCCGCGGCTCTTTGCTGGACAGCCGGAAGCCAGCGAAGCGATCTACCGTATTGCGCGTGCGGCCCGGGATGGCCGGCCGGCGCTTGAGGACATCTGCCTGACCGGTGGCCTCGGCGGCGCATCGGGAGCAGGGCGGCTGGCCTGGTACCGTATCGGCGTGCGTGCACTGCCCGAACTCGACGTTGGCGGCAAGCCGCTGGTTCTGTGGACGGTGGAGGATATTTCCCGCGACCGCGAGCGGCAGGACAATGCCTTCGACGAACTGCAGCGCGCGATCGACTATCTCGACCATGCGCCCGCCGGGTTCTTCTCCGCCGATGCGCGCGGCCAGATCCAGTATCTCAACTCGACGCTGGCCGATTGGCTGGGCTACGACCTCGCCGAGTTCGAGACGGCGAGCATCGCACTCGAAGACATCGTGCGCGGGGACGGTGCAAGCCTGTTGATGCGCGGCCGCTCCGATGGCGAGATCCGAACCGAGATCATCGATATCGACCTGGTGCGGCGCAACGGCACGACGTTTCCGGTGCGCCTGATGCACCGTGCCGCCCGGCTCGCCGACGGCGAACTGGGCGAGACCAGGACGCTGGTGCTCGACCGTCGGCAGGGGGCCGACAAGGAAGAGGCGCTCCGTGCGTCGGAAGTGCGGTTCTCGCGCTTCTTCAACGATACGCCCTTCGCGATCGCCACCCTGGACGCCGCCGGGCGCATCGTACGTACCAACGCGCCGTTCAGCCGGATTTTCGGCTGGGCCGGCGGCGAAGCCTCGATCGACCAGCGGCCGATGGCAGGTCTGCTCGCCGAGGGCGCGCGCGAGGCCTTCGGCAAGGCTGTAGCGGCGGCGCTCGAGCAGCGCTCGAGCATCGACCCGGTGGATGCGGCACTTGCGAGCGGCGGCGACCTCGCCGTGAGGCTTTATGTTTCGGGTTCGGAGGAGCTGGCGGGCTCGCCCGAACGAGTCAACATCTATGCGCTCGACATGACCGAGCAGCGCAAGCTGGAGGCGCAGTTCGCACAGGGCCAGAAGATGCAGGCCGTCGGCCAACTGGCGGGCGGCGTGGCGCATGACTTCAACAATGTGCTGACCGCCATCATCGGCTTTGCCGACTTGCTGCTGTTGAAGCACAAGCCGGGCGACCCGAGCTTTGCCGACCTGATGTCGATCAAGAACAGCGCCAATCGCGCTGCGGGGCTGACCCGGCAGCTGCTGGCCTTCTCGCGCCGGCAGACGCTGAGGCCGCAGGTGCTCGAGATTCCAGGTCATGTCGACGACCTGACAGTGCTGCTGAAGCGCCTCATAGGCGAGCAGATCACGCTGTCGGTGGAGCACCAGCAGGGCGTGTGGCCGGTGAAGGCCGACCTCGTTCAGCTCGAGCAGGTGGTGGTGAACCTGGTGGTGAATGCGCGCGACGCCATGCCCAATGGCGGCGCCATCACCATCCGCACGCGCAACGTGATGGAAACCGAGGCCGGCGGCTTCACCTATACCGGCATGCCAGCGGCGGACTATGTGCTGATCGAGGTGGAGGATACCGGCACAGGCATGCCGCCGGAAATTCTCGAGAAGATCTTCGAGCCGTTCTTCTCGACCAAGGAGCTGGGCAAGGGCACCGGGCTGGGGTTGTCGACGGTGTATGGCATCATCAAGCAGACCGGCGGCTTCATCTATCCGGAATCGGTGGTGGGCAAGGGCACGATCTTCCGCATCTTCCTGCCGCGCCATATCCCCTCCGAGGGCGAAACCCCGGTGAAGCAGGTGCAGGCGCAGGTGAAAGACCTGACCGGGCACGAGCGCATCCTTTTGGTGGAAGACGAAGATTCGGTGCGGGCCTTTTCGGCGCGCGCGCTGCGCGCCACCGGCTACGAAGTCTTCGAGGCGGCCTCGGGCGACGAGGCGCTCGAAGTGCTTGAGGATATCAACTACGAGATCGACCTGATGATCTCCGACGTGGTGATGCCTGAGATGGACGGGCCAACCTTGCTGGGCGAGGTGCGCCAGAAGATGCCGACGCTGAAGGTGATCTTCGTTTCGGGCTATGCCGAGGAAAGCGTACGGCAGGATATCGCCGACAACCAGAGCGTCGAGTTCCTTCCCAAGCCCTATTCGCTCGACCAGATCAACTCCAAGGTCAAGGACGTGCTGGGCAAGGTGTCGCAGACATCCTGACACCGGGAAGGGTGGTCATCGGCGGGGCGGAGGCGCCTGACGGACCAATCGGCAACGGGTAAAGGGCGCGGGTGGCCATTTGGCCACGAAGCGCCTATATCGGGCCGATGGATCAGACCCTATCGAAGCTCGACCAATTCCTTGCCGATTTTCGCGCGGCGGTGAATGCCGGCACACTGGTGCGAGCGACGCTGCGTATGCCAACGAAGGAAAGCGGCGGCCTGACCGGGGTCGATATCCGCCCGGTGGCGCTGAAGGCAGGACTGAGGCTCGGCTTCGTGCTGCACACTAAGACGCAGGACCGGCAGGAAAACCTTGAGCTCGATGCGGCAGCCGTACGGGTCGGCGCATGGCTCAACGGTGCGTTCCGCCAGGGCTTCATCTTTTCGACTGACGCCGATGTGAGTTACGACGCGCAGGGCAAGGCGCCGAAGCTGAAGCGCGCCGCCCCGAGCTCGAAATCCGGTCCGGTGCTCGAGCATGATCGCGAGAAGCATCGGCCCGTGCCGGCGGACCGGCCGTGGCTCACGGCGCTCGGCGTCACCGACGACAAGGGCGAAGTGCTCAAATCGGCTGGCGACAAGTTCCGGCAGATCAACCGCTATGTGGAACTGCTGTCCCCAGTGCTGAATGATCTGCCGAAGGGCAGGCCGCCCAGGATTGTCGATATGGGTTCGGGCAAGGGATACTTGACCTTCGCCGTGGCCGACTATGCGCGTCGCGAACTGGGGCGGGCAACCGAGGTGGTGGGCGTCGAATTCCGCCGCGACCTGACCGAGCTCTGCAACAAGGTGGCAGATGAAGCTGGGCTCGAAGGCTTGAGTTTCGTGCCCGGCACGATCGCTGAATTTGATGCCACAGGTGCAGATGTACTGATTGCGCTCCACGCCTGCGATACCGCGACCGACGATGCGATCGGCAAGGGCATTGCGGCGGGCGCCCGCGCCATCGTGGTGGCCCCATGCTGCCACAAGCAGATCCGTCGCGAGATGGAAGCGGCCAATATCGAGAGCCCGCTGGAATTCGCCACCCGGCACGGCATCTTCCTCGAGCGGCAAGCCGAAATGGTGACGGACGCGATGCGGGCGCTCATCCTTGAGCATTTCGGCTATGAGGTGAAGGCTGCAGAGTTCATCTCCGACCAGCACACGCCGAAGAATGTCATGCTGATCGCAACGAAGCGCGGGCAGGGGGACAGGCGGGCGCTGGACAAGCTTGCGGCGGCCAAGGCGACCTTCGGGATCCGGAAGCACTATCTCGAGACGGTGACCGGGCTGGGGTGAGCGCAGCCGCACCGACTCCCCTGAAAAACCAAGAGGCGCCCGGAGGCGCCTCGCAGTTCATCCCGCATGGGACACGGAGATTCAGGCCTCCCCGTCGTCGCCAGCTTCGCCCGCATCCGGGCCGACCAGCAGCGCATCGGAAAGCACACCAGAGCTCTGCCGGACCGATTGCTCGATGGCGTCGGCGATCGCCGGGTTGTCCTTGAGGAACTGACGCGAGTTCTCGCGCCCCTGGCCGAGGCGCTGGCTGTCATAGGAAAACCATGCCCCGGACTTCTCGACGACGCCGGACTTGACGCCGAGATCGAGCAGTTCACCGGTCTTCGAGATGCCCTCGCCATACATGATGTCGAATTCGACCTGCCGGAATGGCGGTGCCAGCTTGTTCTTCACCACCTTGACGCGGGTCTGGTTGCCGATGACCTCTTCGCGGTCCTTGATGGCACCGACGCGGCGGATATCGAGGCGAACCGAAGAATAGAACTTCAGCGCGTTGCCGCCTGTCGTGGTTTCGGGCGAGCCATACATCACCCCGATCTTCATGCGGATCTGGTTGATGAAGATCACCATGGCCTTCGACTTGGAAATTGAGGCGGTGAGCTTGCGCATCGCCTGGCTCATCAGGCGGGCCTGGAGGCCCGGCATGGAATCGCCCATCTCGCCCTCAAGTTCGGCCTTGGGCGTCAGAGCTGCGACGGAGTCGACCACCAGAACGTCGATGGCACCGGAACGGACCAGCGTGTCGGCAATTTCGAGCGCCTGTTCGCCAGTATCCGGCTGCGAGATCAGCAGTTCTTCGACCTTCACGCCCAGCTTGCGGGCATAGATCGGATCCAAGGCATGCTCGGCATCCACGAAGGCAGCAGTACCGCCATTCTTCTGCGCCTCGGCGACCACATGCAGCGCCAGCGTCGTCTTGCCCGAGCTTTCCGGCCCGAACACTTCGACGATGCGGCCGCGCGGCAAGCCGCCGATGCCAAGGGCGATGTCGAGCCCGAGCGACCCGGTGGAAATCGACTCCACCTGGGCGATTGCGCCCTCGCCAAAGCGCATCACCGTGCCCTTGCCGAAATTCCGTTCGATCTGGCTCAGCGCCGCAGCGAGCGCCTTGTCCTTATCCATAGATCCCTCAACTACGCGCAATGGTGTTGCAGCAGCCACTTCGGTCTCCCTTATTCCATTTCAGCCCCGGTGGTGCAAACCGGGCAAATGTGCAGTGAATGTACCGGAAGTGTTCTCATTTTGTTTCACCCTCGTCAAGGGACAAAATGAGAAC
>CAYPYV010000002.1:0-53956 GCA_964414845.1 uncultured Devosia sp.
ATGAATCCGGGTACGATCAGATGCGGCTTGTGGTCGATGATATCCGCGCCTGCCGCCGAGGCGGGATCGAAGGTGCCGACGGCGGTAATGATCCCATCCGAGATTGTGACGGCGCCGTCTTCGACGAAGCGATACGACGCGCGGTCATCTCGCGCCTGCGGTTCCTCGACGAAGCTCAGTACGCGCCCGCGGAGAATTCGCGTGGTCACGAGCGCGCCTCCCGGAACCATTCGACGAGCAGCGCCCGCTCCTCGGGCGTGATCTCGGTCATGTTGCCCGGCGGCATGGCACGCGAATAGCCTGCCTGCAGGGCGATCTGCTCGGCATGGTTGGCAATGGCGATGTCATTGTCGAGGATCACATTCTTGGGCGCCTCGGCGATACCCTCCTGCCCCGGCACAGCGGCGTGGCACATCGCGCAGCGGGTCTGCACCACCTGCGCCGCGGCCTTGAAGTGCGGGGATTGCATATAGAGCGTTGCCTGTGGCGACGGCAGCGTTTCGGCGCCAGTCGGCAGCTTCGGGCTGCTCGACAGCCAGGCGATCAGGATGAAGATGATCACCGCCAGCGCCCAGGTCCAGTAGGGTTTGCCCTTGCGTGCATGCTTGGTGTTGAAGAAGTGCCGGATCAGCACGCCTTCAAGGAAGATCAGCGACGCAATGAGCCAGTTCCACTCGGTGGCGAAAGCCAGCGGGTAATGGCTCGACAGCATGAAGAAGATGACGGGCAGCGTCAGGTAATTGTTGTGCAGGCTGCGCTGCTTGGCAATCTTGCCATATTTGGCGTCAGGCACCCGGCCCGCCTTCAGGTCGGCAACGACGATCTTCTGGTTGGGAATGATGATCATCGCCACATTGGCAGCCATGATCGTCGCAGTGAACGCGCCCATATGCAGCATCGCCGCCCGGCCGGTGAACACCTTGGTATAGGCATAGGCCATGGCAACGAGGATGGCGAAAAGCACCACCATCAACCCGGTGGTGGATTGCCCGATCTTCGACTTGCACAGGGTGTCGTAGACGAGCCAGCCGAAGATGATCGAGCCGAGCGAAATCAGGATCGCGGCCCAGTTGGGCACGTCAAGCACATGACGGTCGACGAGGTACAGGTCGGCGCTGAAATAGTACATCAGCACCAGCAGCATGAAGCCACTGAGCCAGGTCGAATAGGCTTCCCACTTGAACCACGTCAGGTGTTCGGGGAGAAAATCCGGCGCCACGAGATACTTCTGGATGTGGTAGAAGCCACCGCCATGCACCTGCCATTCCTCGCCATGGGCGAGCGGCGGCAGGCTAGGAGTCTTCCGCAGGCCCAGGTCAAGGGCGATGAAATAGAAGCTGGAGCCGATCCAGGCGATGGCCGTGATCACATGCGCCCAGCGCACGGCGAAGTTGAGCCATTCCCATATGATTGCGGTATCGGTCATCAATCGGTCACTCTGTACCCGGCGAAAGCGGCCCACCCTCACGCTGCCCTTCGCCACCTTCCCCCAAAACGGGCGAAGATCTCGCGGCAGAATCTCGCAGGCTTCATCTACTCTCAATTTGAGAGCAGGCGCCCGCACGGCTGATCAGAGGAGAGGCCCAAGAGAGTGGGGCGCGCCAAAGCGCGCCCCTGAGGTGATTACTGGATGACTTCGACGCCTTCGACATAGGTCTGCATGCCGAGCAAGAACCCATCGTCAGGAGTGACGCCGGCTGCAACGAACTCGGCACCGTCCTTATCCTTGAGCGGGCCGGTGAAGATGTGGAAGCTGCCGTCGATCTGGCCATTCTTGACCACATCGGCAGCTGCCTGCACGTCCGCCGGCACCGTCGCGTTGTAGGGCGTGATGACGAGCCCGCCGTCCTTGAGGCCGTCCCACGGCTGGGCCGGGGCCCAAGTGCCGGCTATCACGGCCTCAGCGGTCTTGATGTAGTGCGGACCCCAATTGTCGACGATCGAGGTCAGGCACTGGGTGGGACCGAAGGCCGACATATCGGAGGCCTGGCCGAAGCACGGAACACCGAGGCGCTCGCAGAGCTCAACGGGCGCCGGCGAGTCGGTGTGCTGAGTGATGAAGTCACAGCCCTGGTCGATAAAGGCCTGCGCCTGCGCGCCTTCCTTGGCGGGATCGAACCAGGTCGAGAGATAAGCGGCCTTGAGCACGAAAGCCGGGTTCACCTTGCGAGCGGCGATCACGAAGGCATTCATGCCCATCACCACTTCGGGGATCGGGAACGAGGCGATATAGCCTGCAACGCCCTTCTTGGACATGTGCCCGGCAATAGTGCCAATGACCGCACGACCTTCGTAGAAGCGGGCATTATAGGTGCCGAGGTTCGGACCGGTCATGTAGCCGGTGCAATGCTCGAAGATCACGTCCGGGAACTCGGCCGAAACCTTCACTGCCGCTTCCATGTGGCCGAAGGTGGTCGCAAAGATCAGCTTGTGGCCCTGCTGCGCCAGTTCGCGCAGCACGCGCTCGACATTGGGGCCGGCCTCGCCAACATTCTCGACCTTCGTGACTTCTACCTTGTCGCCAAGCGCTTTGGCGAGATCGTTGGCGCCCTGGTCGTGGGCGTAGGTCCAACCGAAGTCGCCCGGGACGGCGAGGTAGGCAAAGCCCACCTTGAGCTTCTCCTGGCCGAAAGCGAGGCCCGGAAGAACGGGCAGCGCCGCCAGCGCCAGACCGCCCTTGAGGATGGTACGACGTGTTGCGATTGTCATATTGGTTTCTCCTGCATGACGTTTCTTTTGTAGTCAGTCGTATGACAAGGGCCGGCCGTGCCGGTCCTAGATCGTGGGTAGGAACGGCTTTCCGAGGCAAGCGGGCGCAACGCTATTGCCGCTGCGCCGCAAGGAAATGATGACGAGCACGATGATCGTCATGAGATAAGGAAGCGCCGCCCAAAGCTCTGACGGCAGCGCCGAAAACACGCCACCGGCCGCCTTGGCATGCACCTCAAGCGTCATGACCGCACCAAACAGATAGGCGCCGACCAGCAGCCGATAGGGCTTCCAGGCGGCGAACACGACCAGAGCCAGCGCAATCCAGCCGCGCCCTGCGGTCAGACCCTCGGCCCAGATCGGCGTGAGCACCAGGGAGAACATCGAGCCGGCAATGCCGGCCATGGCGCCGCCGAAAGCAACCGCAGCATAGCGCACGCCCGTCACCGAATAGCCGATCGAGTGCGCCGACAGGTCGTTCTCGCCCACGGCTCGCAGGATGAGCCCTGCCCGCGACGACTTGAGGAACCAGGCTACGCCAATGCACATTGCGAGCGAAAAATAGACCAGCGGCGAATAGCCGAAGATCACACGCCATATCGGATCGGTGGCGAGTGGCGATGGAAAGAGCTGGGTGAACGCCGGTACGGTCTTTCCGAGAAACGCCTTGCCGGCCAGCGCAGAGAACCCGCCACCGAAAATGGTGAGTGCCAAACCCGTAGCAACCTGATTTGCCGCGAGCGTGAGCGTCAGGAAGCCGAATACCATCGATGCTGTGGCCCCGGCCATCGCGGCAGCGAGGGTGCCGAGCCACGGGCTCCCGAAGCTCGATGTAACGGCAAAGCCGGTGACGGCCCCGATCAGCATCATGCCTTCGACGCCCAGGTTGAGCACGCCGGCTTTTTCCACCACCAGTTCGCCCAGACCCGCCAGCAGGATCGGTGACGCAACAAGTACGATTGCGAAGATGATCGCGATGCCAAACTCGATGGTCATGCCGTCTCTCCCCCCGCCCGCGTCGACACCGCCCGCACCCGATAGCGCACCAGAACGTCGCCAGCGAGCAGGAAGAACAGCAGCATTCCCTGGAAGATGCCTGTGGCAGCGCTCGGCAGACCCATGGTGGTCTGCGCCACTTCGCCCCCGACATAAGAGATCGCTAGCACAATGCCGGCGATCACGACGCCCAGTGGATTGAGCCTGCCGAGAAAGGCGACAATGATGGCAGTAAAGCCGTAGCCGGTAGGAAAGGCCGGCACCAGTTGGCGGAATGGACCCGCAGCTTCGAGCACGCCTGCAAGCCCTGCAAGGCCGCCCGAAACAAGCATCACCAGCCAGATTGCCCGCTTGGCGGAGAAACCGCCATAGCGCGCAGCATGCGGCGCCGACCCGACAACGCGAACCTGGAAGCCGAATACCGACCGGGTCATCACAAACCAGGCGAGAACGGCCACCAGCAGGGCTATGGGCACACCCCAGTGAAGGATGGTCCCTGGCCAAAGATAGGGGAGCGATTGGCTTGTGGTGAACAAGGGCGTCTTGGGGAACGAAAACCCCATCGGATCCTTCCACACGGTGCGCAACAGGAAATAGAGCAGTTGCACCACCGCATAGTTGAGCATCAGCGTCGTCAGGATCTCGTTGACGTCGAACTTGGTTCTGAGGAAGGCGGGGATCGCGGCCAGCGCCATCCCGGCGAGGACGCCCATCAGGATCATCACCGGCAGGATCCATGGCCCCTGCATCTTCATGGTCAGGAGGGCTACGGCAGTGCCGCCGAGGGCGCCTGCGACGTACTGGCCCTCGGCGCCAATGTTCCAGACATTGGCGCGATAGGCTATCGACAGCCCGACACCGATGATGATCAGCGGCGCCGCCTTCACGCCGAGGTCCTGCCATTTGAGGGGATTGGTCAGCGGGCGGGTGAATATCTCCAGCACCGCGCCGATCCCGTCATAGCCGATCACCGAAAAGAGGATCGCCCCGACCACCATGGTCAGCAGCACAGCCATGATTGGCGCCGCATAGAGCATGGTCCGGCTGGGCTGTGCCCGCTTTTCAAGCCGTAACTGCATGCCCCGCCCCCGACTCGATATGCGTTTCCTGAGGCGTCCCGTGTATGCCGCCCATCAGGAGCCCGATCTCGTTGATATCCGCCTCCGAAACCTTCATCGGCTTCGAGAGCTTGCCCCCGTTGATGACCGCGAGCGTGTCGCAGAGCGAAAGCAGTTCATCGAGATCCTGGCTGATCACGACGATGGCCGAGCCCGCGCCTGCAAGGTCAACCAACGACTGGTGGATGGCGGCAGCGGCGCCCGCATCGACGCCCCAGGTCGGCTGGCTGACGACAAGCGTCGTGGGCCTTTGCAGAATTTCACGGCCCATGATGTATTTCTGCAGGTTGCCCCCGGACAGTGAGCCCGCCATGGCCTCGGTGCCAGTGGCCTTCACCGCGAAGGCGGAAATCACTTCGCCCGCATATTTTCGCGCGGCCCGGGGCTGGATGAGGCCGCTAAGCGCCAGGTTCAGTCGATCGCGGGCGGTGAGCACCGCATTATCCCACAGCGTGAAATCAGGAACCGCAGCGTGGCCATTGCGTTCCTCGGGCACGGAGGCGAGACCATTGAGCCGACGCTGCTTGGCATCGAGCGCCCCGACCGGAACGCCATCAAGCGTGATTGCCGCTGGATCTTCCACCGGCTCCTCGCCCGAAAGTGCGAGCAGCAGCGCCGTCTGGCCATTGCCTGCGACGCCTGCGATGCCAAAGATTTCGCCCGCCCGGACCGTGAACGTGATGTCCTTGAGCGCAGTGCCGAAATGCCCGATGGCCGGGAGGTTGAGACGGTTGACGACGAACTTCTCGGCCCCGAACGCCCGCCCCTGGGGCTTCTCGATGTTCTTCAGGTTGCCACCGATCATCTTCTCGGCCATCGACCGGCTGGTTTCCAGCTTCGGGTCACAGGTATCGACCAGCTTTCCGCCACGGAGGATGGTGGCGGTGTCGCACAAGGCTTTGATCTCATGCAGCTTGTGCGAGATGTAGAGGATCGAACACCCCTCCGCCGCGAGCTTTCGCAGAACGACGAACAATTGCTCCACTTCCTGCGGGGTCAGCACCGAGGTCGGTTCATCCATGATGAGCAGTTTCGGGTTCAGCAGCAACGCCCGTACGATTTCGATGCGCTGCCGCTCGCCGACCGAGAGAGTAGACACTGTGCGTTGCGGATCGAGCTTCAGCCCGTACTGGTCCATCACCTGCCGGATACGCGCCTCGAGTTCGCGCGCCGGGATCTTCGCATCCATGCCGAGCGCGATGTTTTCGAGCACGGTGAGCGCCTCGAACAGCGAGAAATGCTGGAAGACCATGCCGATCCCCAGCTTGCGGGCCGCCTTTGGATTGGCCACGCGAATCGCCTCGCCGTTCCAGCGGATTTCGCCCGAATCGGGCGGCATGATGCCGTAGATCATCTTCACCAGCGTCGACTTGCCGGCGCCGTTTTCGCCGAGCAACGCGTGGATTTCACCCGGCTTTACAGAGAATGAGACATTGTCGTTGGCGAGGACGCCCGGAAAACGCTTCGAAATGCCGCTGAGTTCGAGGCGCGGCTTCTGGTCAGTTTTCAAGGACGGCTCCCGACTTCGCTACGGTGACCGGCCCCGCCGCAAGGGCTTCCCGACCGGCAGTGTGGACCATAATCTCCGCGGCCGCCAGCGCCGCAATCACCTCGGGGCGCTTGTCGCGCAATGGCTGGGGAAAAGCCGCCGATCCGAGCGGCAGGACGAGCCGGTCGAGCGTCGCGGCGGGGTAGCCCTCGCCCAGGTACCAGCTCTTGAACTTCGCCTTCTTGGTCTGCGAGCCGACCATGCCGACATAGGGCGCATCCGCGCGCTGCAGGGCTTCGGCGGCGATGAGGAAATCGAGCGCATGGTCATGCGTGAGGATGGCATAGCTGCTGCCCAGCGGCGCCTGTCGTACCACTGCCTCCGGCATGGCAACCACGCGTCCAGTGACCCCTGGCGGCAGGTCAGTGAGTTCGTCGGGGCGGGTATCGACCACGGTGACCTTAAGCGGCAGTGCCGAGAGCGCCATAGCGAGCGCCTTGCCAACATGGCCGGAGCCGAAGAGGAAAAGGTTTGGCCGCGCATCTTCGTCATGTCGCAGCCGCCCGACAAGGGCTTCGGCCGAGGCGATATCCAGCCGCCGCAGCGCGACATCGACGCGGCCACCGCAGCACTGCCCGATCTCCGGCCCGAGCGGCACGTCGAGATCGTCGCCCGCGGAGCCCTGTCGCAAAACCTGCCGAGCACGGGCGATCACCAGATATTCGAGCGCCCCGCCGCCAATGGTTCCGATGGTCGCGTCAGGGGCGACGACCATGAACGCCCCGGCCTCGCGGGGCGAGGACCCACGCACCGCAGTGAGTTCCGCCACCACCGCATCGGGATGCGATGATACGAACTCTGCGAGGCGCGCGGCGGAAAAGCTCAATGGGCGGCCTCTTTGCGCAGCCGCTCGACGGCCAGCAGCACCCGTTCGGGCGTCGCAGGCATTTCGAGCCGAGGGGCAATCTTGTAATCGGCGACGGAGGCAACGGCCATCGAGAGCGCTTCGACCACCGAGTAGCCGAGCACCAAGGGCGGCTCGCCAACCGCCTTCGAACGCCCGATCGCCGGCTCCTTGTTGATACTCCATTCGGCGAGGCGGACGTTGAACTCGGCCGGCATGTCGGAGGCGAGCGGGATCTTGTAGGTCGAGGGCGCATGCGTGCGCAGTTCACCCTTCTGATCCCACCAGAGTTCCTCGGTGGTAAGCCAGCCCATGCCCTGGATGAAGCCGCCCTCGACCTGGCCGATGTCGATGGCAGGGTTGAGCGAACGCCCCACATCTTCGAGCACATCGGCCCGGTCGACGACATATTCGCCGGTGAGCGTATCGATGGTGACTTCGGACGCTGCCGCGCCATAGGCGAAGTAGTAGAACGGGTGGCCGCGCCCGGTTGAGCGATCCCAGTGGATCTTCGGAGTGGCGTAGAAGCCCGCTGCCGAAAGCTGCACCCGGCCCATCCAGCAGGCATGGGCGAGTTCGGCGAAGGTGAAGACCTTTGCGCCGGCGGTGATGCCGGTGAAATCCCAGCGCACCATTTCGGGCGGGACATTGCCGAGCTTTGCCGCCTGCCCGATCATGCGCGCCTTGACCTGCTCTGCGCCGTTGAGGGCCGCGGCGCCGTTGAGATCGGTACCCGAGGAGGCGGCGGTGGCCGACGTATTCGGCACCTTTCCGGTATTGGAGGCGGTGATCTTTACCGCCGAAAGCGGAATGGCGAAGGCGTCAGCCACGACCTGCGCCACCTTCACATGGAGGCCCTGCCCCATCTCGGTGCCGCCATGCGAGAGATGCACCGAACCATCACGATAGACATGGATCAGCGCCCCGGCCTGGTTGTGCCAGGTGGCAGTGAACGAGATGCCGAACTTGACCGGCACCATCGCGATGCCCTTCTTCAGCACACGACTCTTCAAATTGTACGCGAGGATACTCTCGCGACGCGCCTGATAATCCGAGCTTTTCTCGAGGTCCGCGATCACCTCTCGGATAATGTTGTCCTCGACCGGCTGGTGATAAGGCGTGATGTTGTCGGTATCGGTGCCATAGAAATTGCGCTTGCGGATTTCGAGCGGATCGACGCCGAGATCGTATGCGATATCCTCGATCCAGCGCTCGGCGCCGATAATGCCCTGCGGGCCGCCAAAACCACGGAAGGCGGTATTCGACTGGGTATTGGTGTAGAGCGGGGCTGAAACGGCCTCGACCGCCGGATACCAATAGGCATTGTCGCAATGGAACAGGGCGCGGTCGGTGACCGGACCAGAAAGGTCCGCCGACCAGCCACAGCGTGCAGCGAAGCGCGCCTTGACGGCCTGGATCTTGCCCTCGTTCGTGTAGCCGACTTCGTAATCGACCACGAAGTCGTGCCGCTTGCCGGTGATCGACATATCGTCGTCGCGGTCCGGCCGGATCTTGACGGCACGGCCGGTGAGCTTGGCCGCGAGCGCCGCAACGACGGCGAAGAGATTGCCCTGGGTTTCCTTGCCGCCGAAGCCGCCGCCCATCCGGCGCATGTTGACTGTGATCGAGGCATGCGGAACGCCGAGCGTCTGCGCCACCATCACCTGGATTTCGGTCGGGTGCTGCGTGGAGCAGTGCAGCAGCATTTCATCGCCCTCGCCCGGGATGGCGAGCGCCACCTGGCTTTCGAGATAGAAATGTTCCTGCCCGCCGAGCTTCATCCTGCCCTTGACGACGCGCTCCGACTTCTTGAAGCCCTCGGCGAGGTCGCCGCGGCTGAGCTTCAGGGGCGCGGTAACAAGCTTGCCCCCAGCCTCCGCTGCGGCCTCGGCACTGGTGATGTGCGGCAGGTCCTTGTACTCGATCTTCGCGAGCTTCGTGGCGCGGCGGGCGATGTCGCGCGTCTCTGCGACCACGGCGAAAAGCGGCTGCCCCCAGAACTGCACAAGCTTGTCCGAAAAGATCGGCTCGTCGTGCAAGTGGTTCGAACTGATATCGTTTTCGCCAATGATGTCATCGGCGGTGAGCACGGCGACAACGCCCGACGCGGCGCGAACGGCGCTGAGATCCATGCTGATGATCTCGGCATGGGCGCGGGTCGCGAGCCCGAGATAGGCGTGGAGTGTGCCGGTAGGCTCGACCAGATCGTCGATGTATTCGGCGCGGCCCGCCACCTGCTTGATGGCGGAATCATGCGGTTGCGACTGGTGCAGCGGCGATGCGGTGATAGGAGCCTGCTTGTTCATGCGACCTCCCTCACAAGACGTTCGGCACGGCCGGTGGTCTCCAGCAGGAAGCGCTTCAGCAGGTTCTGCGCGGCGGTGAGCCGATATTCCGCCGTGGCGCGCATATCGGTGAGGGGCTGGTAGTCGGTGCCAAACGCCGCGATGGCGGCGGCGATGCCGGCCTCGGTCCAGGGCTGGCCGACTAGCGCTGCCTCCACTGCGCTGGCGCGCTTCGGCGTTGCAGCCATGCCGCCAAAGGCGATGCGGGCCGCGGCGACGTTGCCCGCGGCATCGAGCTTCACCCGGAACGCACCGCAGGCCGAGGAAATATCCTCGTCGCGCCGCTTGGAGAGCTTGTAGCAGGCGAAATGCTCACCATCGGGCAACAACGGCACAGAGACGCTCTCGACGAATTCGCCAGGCCGCCGATCCTGCTTGCCATAGGCGATGAAGAAGTTCTCGAGCGGCAGAGTCCGGCGTACCCCGCCCCGGTTGAGCGTCACTTCGGCGCCGAGCGCGATCAGCGGCGGCGGCGTGTCGCCGATCGGCGAGCCATTGGCGATATTGGCGCCGATCGTGCCGCGATTGCGGATCTGCTCACCCGCGATACGGTCCCACAGCTCGCCCAGAGCCGGGAAGGCCGCGACCATTTCAGCGCGGGCGTTTGTGTAGGTCACGCCGGCGCCGATGACGAGCCGGCCGCCGTCTCGGCGGATCTGCTGCAGGCCTGCGATATCGCCTATGAAGATCAGCGGGCCGATATCGCGCATGAACTTGGTGACCCAGAGCCCGACATCGGTAGCGCCCGAGACGATCGTTGCTGTCGGGTTCTCGAGATAGACGCTGGCGAGATCATCGACCGAGGCCGGGATGATGATGCGGGCCTTGCCCGAGCCCAGCTCGACCCGCGCGCCGTCCTTCAGCGCCTTGAGCCGGGCGGCAATGCTGTCGCGCTCGACAACCAGCGTATCGGTCTCGGGACGGCCGTAGTTCGACACGGCCTTGGCGGCCTTGAAGATGGAGCTATATCCGGTGCAGCGGCACAGGTTGCCCTGCAGCGAAGTCTCGACGGCCTTGCCAGATGGCTGAGGGTTCCGCATCCACAGCGCATAGAGCGACATGACGATGCCGGGTGTACAAAAGCCGCACTGGCTGCCGTGGTAATCCACCATGGCCTGCTGCACCGGATGAAGCGGGCCTTCGGGCGGCGAAAGGTGCTCGATGGTGACGATATGGGCACCATCGAGCTGGCCCATGAAGGTGATGCAGGCGGTGACCGTCTCATAGGCAAGGCGGCCCGTGGCATCGAGCTTGCCGACCAGCACCGTGCAGGCGCCGCAATCGCCTTCCGCACAGCCTTCCTTCGAGCCCTTGAGGCCGCAATCCAGCCGCAGGAAATCGAGCAGCGTACGGGTTGCAGGAACGTCGGACAGAACGACGTCACGGCCATTGAGGATGAAGCGAAGCTCGGTGCGGATATTGGTCATTCAGCTGCCCCGATAAGTGGAATAGCCGTAAGGGGCGACGAGCAGCGGCACATGATAATGCGCGTCTTCGCTCATGATGAAACGGATGGGCACGGTATCGAGAAACGGGTTGGCGAGTTCGACGCCAAGCCGCTCGAAATACTGGCCGACATGAAAGATCAGTTCGAACTGGCCCTGGTGGAAGCGATCGCCTTCGAGCAGCGGCTGGTCGGCACGACCATCGGCATTGGTGAAGCCCGAGAGGATGTGGTGGGTATGATCCCCATGCACCATCAGGAGGTCGAACCGCATGCCGGCGGCGGGCTTGCCATGGGTGGTATCGAGCACGTGAGTCGTTAGGCGCGCGGGTCCCGCCATGCTAAGCCCTTTTCTTGCTCTTCTGGCCCCAGACCCGGCTTGACGCCCGAGAGAGAGGCACACCCCTGTCTTTGCCTGACTATTGAGCAATTTCCGGTCGTGCGGAAGGGGGTGACTGGGATTTTTTACCAACTGGTCCACATTTGAGCACCTTGCCCCGATGGGACCGGCTCGGCCATAAACTTTGTTACCTCACCTTCCGGAGCGTCCGATGCGCTATCCCCGCAACATGCTGGGCTACGGCCCCAACCCGCCAGACGCGAAATGGCCGAATGGCGCCAAGGTCGCGGTCCAGTTCGTGCTGAACTACGAGGAAGGCGGCGAGAACAACATCCTGCATGGCGATGCGGCCTCCGAGGCGTTTCTCGTCGACGTGATCGGCGCAGCGCCATGGCCCGGCAAGCGGCACTGGAACGTCGAGTCGATGTATGAATATGGCGCCCGCGCCGGCTTCTGGCGGCTGCACAAGTTCCTGACCGAGCGGCAGATTCCGGTCACTGTTTATGGCGTAGCGACCGCTCTCGCCCGCTCGCCGCACCAGGTCAAGGCCATGCTGGACGCCGACTGGGAGATCGCCAGCCACGGCCTCAAGTGGATCGATTATCGCGACCACGATATCGAGCACGAACGGCGTGACCTGCACGAGGCCGTACGCCTCCACACCGAAGTGACCGGCACCCGGCCGACCGGCTGGTATTGCGGCCGGACCTCGGTGAACACCGTCGACCTTGCAAGCGAGGAAGGCGGCTTCACCTATGTGTCGGACACCTATGACGATGATCTGCCCTATTACCGCGAGCATATGGGCACCCCGCAGCTGATCATCCCATATTCGCTGGCCTCGAACGACATGCGGTTCACCACCGCGTCGGGCTTCGCCAATGGCGAGGAATATTTCCAGATCCTCAAGGACTGGTTCGACGTGCTGTATGAAGAGGGCGAGGCCGGCTCGGCCAAGATGATGTCGCTGGGGCTGCATTGCCGGCTAGTCGGCATGCCGGGGCGTTTCGCTGGGCTCAAGCGCTTTGTCGATTACATCCAGTCGAAGCCTGGCGTCTGGATCGCAAAGCGCATCGACATAGCCGAACACTGGTTGAAGACGCATCCGTTCCGGCCACGCGAAATCTACCCCTCGCGGCTGGCGCTCGACGATTTCACCCAGCTATTTGGTGGCGTTTTCGAGCATTCGGAGTGGATTGCGGAGCGGACGTTCAAGCGTGAACTCGGACCGATCCACGATGACGCGACCGGCCTGCATGCCGCCATGTGCCACGTGTTCCGCGCCGCAAGCGAGACCGAGCGGCTGGGCGTTCTGAAGGCGCATCCGGACCTTGCCGGCAAGCTTGCAGCGGCCAGGCGCCTGACCGAAGCCTCGACGGTCGAGCAGGCCTCCGCCGGGCTCGATGCCCTGACCGATTCGGAGCGCGCGCGCTTCACCGAACTCAATACCGCCTATGTCGAGAAGTTCGGCTTCCCGTTCATCATCGCGGTGCGCGACAACACCAAGGCGCAGATTCTTTCGGCCTTCGAAAAGCGCATCGGCAACGACCGCGATACCGAGTTCGCCACCGCCTGCAGGCAGGTGGAGCGGATCGCTGAATTGCGCCTGAGGAACATTCTCAAGGACTGACTTGCCGGTCACCAAACCGCATCACCGGTGCGAAAACCTCGCGTCGGTGATGAACCCCGTCTGAATGCAGGATTCCGGGAACGTTCAAGGCCCAGGCGACATTATGTGCCCCAGATGCAGCTGAGCTGCTTGAACCAATCAAAGCCCGTTGGGGGCACGGAAAAATGCTGAAGCTGAAACTCTCACTCGTCGCCATGTTCGCAATGTCCATGGCCACCCTCACCATCGCTGCCTCGGCCCTGCCGATCTGACTTCAGGCAGGACTGGGTAAAGGCGCGAAGCACCGCGCGCAAACCGTTGAAATCAGCCGTCGTCCGAGCCCTGCCCATGGCCGGGGTAGAGATCGGCTACCTCTTCGCCTGCCGCAACCAGGCGTAAGCGGCTCGGCTTTTCTTCGAGGGGGAGCCGGGCCGCACCTTGCTGTGCGACGAAGACAAGACCTGGTGCGCCCGCTCAGCTGAGCGGTATGTCGGCCTTGCCCTTGTCCTTCTGGTAGATGGCAGAGAGCCCGTTATAGACACCATTCAGCTCATCGATGCGAGCGGTCAGCTCTTCCTTGCTCGTGCGATCGAACAACGCGATCAGCTTCTGCAACCCATACCCCTGCCAGAACGCGTTCTTTGCATTGTAGAGCGGTCGGTCGGGATGGACGGCGGCTCGGTCCGGATCGGGCACGGCGTAGACTTCCTGCAGAATACGGATGTCATGCGGGATGGCGAAGGCGTCGCGCGTGTCCTCGTAGCTGAACAGGTAATAGAAATTGTCGAAGCCCGTCCAGGTGATACCGGAGAGGCAGAGCGAGCAAGGCTCGTGCGTCGCGAGGAAGATGCAGTCCCTGGTCGAAGGGCGTTCGGATGCGGGAAGCTCGTAAAAGCGCTTCAGGGCGTGCATTTCGCCGTGCCAGAGCGGGTTCTCGGTCTCGTTGTTGGTTTCCGCGATCACGACCGACAGATCGGACTTCCTCAGGATCGCCGCACCGAACAGCTTGTTGCCGCCCGACACTCCCCGCCGGGTAAGCGGCACGAGATCGGTCTCTATGACATCAAGCAGGCGGGACACGAAATCGGGCGAATGCATGGGCGGGCTCCTGACGCTAACGCCCGAAACTAGCTGCCAGGATGACTGCGTCAACCGCCCCGCACGGCGCGATCAGACATCGGACATCGGCGAAAGCTGGATGATCTCTGCACCCGCCTGGTCGAAGAGCTGGATTGTCTCGCCGCGCATTTCCCAACGGGCAACCTTTTCCAGAGCGGCGAAGAAGGCCGATTCCTGCGCGCTGAGCCCCTTGCCGGCACAGGCCATGCGAGTGGCTGCCGCGGGGGAAAAGCCGAGCGACTGACCATCCACAGTGGCCTGGGCAAACCAGTTGTTGCAGCCGGAGGTGCCGCTGGCGCGAAGGTCGGCGGAAAACTGGAGCGTGGGATAGTGGCCGTCTACGAGTTCGGTGTCCGCAAGTTCGATGATCTCGAGCGGCAGCTCGTAGAAGCGCGCGATGACGGTCTCGGGCAGCGGCTTCTGGCCGGTGGCGACGACAAGAATCTCGACAGGCAGATGCAGCTGCGCCAGATCGAGCGCGACCGGCAGCCCGCTCTTCAACCAGAGCCGGTCGCCCGCCGTAACGATTTCGGCGGCGAGGCCATAGGTGCGCCCCTCGCGGAGGACACCGTCAGCAACATTGAGGGTGAAGTCGAGCGGCGACCGCCCGCGATCAGTAGTGACGGCCTCGACGGATATGATGGGTTGGGCTGGCCTGTCGATGTCTACCAGCGATACGGTCAACACCGTGCCCGCAGGCAGCACAACCCGCTCGCGAAAATGGACCTTGCCACTGATGCCGAGCTTGTCGTTGGCGGAGGCGGGCGCGAGGACGGCAAGCAGCAGCAGTGCCGCGAGCGCGAGTTTCTGAAACACGATCAAGTCCCTCCATGCCCCCCGATTGGCATGATGGGACCCGATTATGACGTTTATGGCCCGTCGGAAAGCAATTCCCTAAGAATTAGTAAAGAAGCGGGGCTAAAGTCCCCCCGCCGGCATAACGACGCTATAGGGCACTTCGAAGACGTGTTCTTCGAGGTTATTGCCCTCTCCGCCCCGATCAACGACGAGGAAATCGGATACCTCGCCCAGCGCCGTCAGCACACCATGCCAGACATGCATGGCGATGTTGACGCCGGTATGGGGCGGCACAAGAAAGGCGCGCGGCCTGCCGGGTGTGCCGTGTTCGTCGGGCGCAACGATCGACAGGAATGCCCGGTCGGAAAGTGGATAGAAGGCCTGGCTGCCGAGCGGGTGCCGCTCGACCAACCTGAGCGCCATCGGCAAGGCATAGGGCTGTCCGCGAAAGATCGAGATCAGCGGCCGGGCATGCACGCCGCCAAGCTCGACACGCGCGAGGTCGTGGAAGCGCTCGGTCATGCCCGCATTGATCGGGTAGTGACGCGCGCCTTCCATGCTGATCACCTGCCCGAAAGGCGCGAAGGCCTCGCGACTTAGGGGCTCGATGACGATGGCTCGGCTCAAGGCGCCAGCTTTCCGAAGATGCGGACGCGCGAGATGCCGCCATCGGGGAAGATGTTGAGGCGGATATGGGTGACCGGACCCAGCGAATTGACGCTGTCGAACTTGTGGATGTGGTCGGCCTGCAGTTTGTGCTGCGGAAGGAGCTCGGGCCAGAACATGGCCGAGGTGATGACGGCGGCGTTGAGATTGTCGAGGCCGCGGCCGACATCGGCGGCCAAGATCGACGCGCTGTCGGGGTAATTGCCCTTGTAGTGGGCTGTATCGAGTTCCACCCGCTCCACGATGCCGCGCGCACCCAGCGCAATGATGATCCAGTCATTGCCCGGCACGCGGCGGCGGCGGGTTTCCCAGCCATCGCCCATGTCGAGCCCGCGACCCGGCGCCAGCAACCGGTGGAAGGCGCCGTAATGTGCATCGGAATAGGCGATGACGCGTCCGCCATTGAGGCCGGAGGCGAGATCGATTGTGGTATCCTTGAGCGCAATCTCGTCGATATGCGGCTCGCCATAGACCCGGAAGCGCGCAACGCCGCCATCGGGATAGATATGTAGGCGCACATGCGTCCACTGGCTCTCGCCATTGGCCTTGAAGAAGTGATGCGCGCTGGCGGTTAGCGGTGTCAGAGGTAGGATCTCGGTCCAGGCAGTGCCCTCGCCCGGATCGCCTTTCACGCGGCAGGCCTCGATGCGGCAGGCGGTGGGGTAATTACCGGTGAAATGACTGGTATCGACATCGAAACCGCGCACCACGCCGGCGGCGGCGAGCCGCACGACAGCGTAATCATGCCCGGCAACGCGCTTGCGGCGGCTCTCCCAGCCATCCATCCACTTGCCGTTGTCGTCGTAGCGATCGGGATAGAAGACCGCCGGCTTGTCGGCCAGCATACGGCTGACCGGGGCAAAGAAGTCATCCGTTGCAAACAACGCGGTGGCCCCAAGCCCCGCCGAAGCAAGGTTTACCCCATAGCGGGCGAAGTCGGGCAGATCGGTCGGCGGCGGCAGGATGACGGAAGCTTCGCTCATGTGGACGCGGTCGCTCTTTTTGTCGGTGAGAACGTTCCTGCCTGCTTAGCCCAATCGCACAATTGCCGATAGGGGCAAGGCTCAGCCGTCGCGACCGTTAGCGAGATCACGACTCATTGCGGCCAGCTTGCCCGCGGCATATTCCGCGTAAGAGCCGATCCAGCGCTCATGCAGGTTCTGGATTGGAATGGCGTTGAGCACGTTCCACCGCTCGCGACCTTCCCGACGCACGATCACAAGATCGGCCTCTTCAAGCACCTTCAGGTGCTGCATCACCGTACAACGATCGAGTTCGGGAAACGCCTCGCACAATTGCCCGGTCGTCTGCGCACGGTCCTTCAGGCGGTCAAGGAGTCGTCGTCGGACGCGATTGCCGAGGGCGCGGAAAACCTGATCTTCATCATCTTCGGTTGACATGTTATATTTTTATAACATTATGGACTGAGGGACAAGGAGGCATGGAAGATGGACCTGAAGTTTAGAGTGGCGGGGCGCATCGCGCGCCCGGTAGCCGACGTGTTCGAGGCTGTCGCCGACCCAGCCAGGCTGTCGGGCTATTTCACTACAGGAGGCGCTCGCGGCCGCATGGTCACCGGCGCGACGGTCTGGTGGAACTTTGCCGACTTCCCCGGAGAGTTTCCGGTCACCGTGGTCGAAGTCGTCGACAACGAACGCATCGTGTTCGAATGGGATGGCAGCGAGGTCGTGCCGCTCGAGGGCGCAGCAACAGGCCGCACAGATGTATCGCGGGTGGTGATCCGCTTCGAAAGTCTAGAAGACGGTCGCACTCTCGTGACGATCGAAGAGGGCGCCTGGCGCGATACGGAAGCCGGGCTGAAGGCCTGTACCGGCAATTGTGAAGGTTGGACGGGGATGCTTTGCGCCCTGAAGGTCTATATCGAGCACGGCATCAATATGCGCGAGGGCTTCTACAAATAGCAGATACCGGTAGCACGACCGCGCCAAGCTTCCGTTAACCTCTTCGGCGCAGACTTGCCTCATGGCCAACGCACCGACCCAGCATCGCCCGTTGATCGACCCTCACCATATGGAAGAGGCAGGACGGACGCTGCGCCGATGGCTAGACAAACTCCGGGCACCCGCGCTTGGCCACAAACCGTCGCAAAACGACGCATCCGATGACATTGCCTGGGAAGATGGCGAACCGCACGAGGACGAGCGGTCGCGCTACGGCTGAGCCGACTGCTCCTTACTCGCCGCGATAGGCTGCCTCAAGATCGGCGATGACCAGCTTCTTCATCTTCATCATCGCCTGGAAGGCGCGCTGCGCGCCGGCCTGATCGGGACGACTGAGCAGGCCCGACATGATCGACGGATTCACCTGCCACGTGACGCCGAAACGGTCGCGCAGCCAGCCGCACATGATTTCCGTGCCGCCACCGGCAAGCAGACCATCCCAGAAATGGTCGACCTCCTCCTGATCAGCGCAATCGATCTGGAAGCTCACCACATCGGTCGCAGGGCCATCCGGGCGACCGCCGAGCGCAAGATACTCCTGGTTGCGCAGGCGGAAGCGAATGGCCAGCACCGAGCCATCCGGCATCTTCTGTACATGCTTGATTTCAGCATCTTCGAACAGCCGCACATAGGTGGCGACGACTTCCTCGATATTGGCCGAAAGCCAGAGACACGGAAGGATGGGGGGATTGGACATGTTCTCTCTCCTCGTTGATTTCGTTATGGAAATTCAGGCTTTCGCCGAAAGCTCGGCGAGCAGGGCGTCGAATTTACGGAAGCCTGCTTCCATGCCCTCGGCCATCGGCGTGGTACGCGCGCCCTCCCGGGCTGCCTGGCTCGAATAGAGCACAGTCAGTTCCGAGCGGGTCAGCCGCGGGCCAAGGGCCGTGAAGCGGTTGGTGTTGAGCGTTTCGCCGCCGGTCCAGTCCATGTCGTAGAGTTCGGTGGACTTCAGGAACGTCGGGCGCTCGATCTCCAGGATGGTGCCGCCATGGCCCATCTCAAACCCATCCGGCCCGCGCGTGAGGAAGCGCCAGCGGCCCCCAACCCTCGCGTCGAACTCGCAGGTGACGAATTCCCAACCGGGCGGGCCGAGCCAGCGGCGGATCAGCGCCGGGATGGTCCAGCAATCGAAGACCAAATCGATCGGCGCGTCGAACTCGCGTGTGACACGCAACTCGCGGTCAGATGGCAGGCTGAGGCTCAGCGGTGCGGGCATGACGGTCCTATTGTTGCTTGTCGGTGGCGTTGGACTGGATTTCGGCGAGCAGCGTGTCGAGTCGGTCAAAGCGCTGCTCGAAGAAACGCCTATAGGTCTCGAGCCAGCCGACTGCTTCAGCCAAGGGCTCGGCGGCCAGCCGTACGGGGCGGCGCTGCGCGTCGCGCCCTCGGGTCACGAGGCTCGCCTGCTCCAGCACCTTGATGTGCCGAGAGATTGCCGGCTGCGTCAGTTCGAAGGGCGCGCAGAGGTCACTGACGGTAGCCTCGCCATCAGCGAGGCGGGCGAGGATCGCCCTTCGGGTCGGATCGGCGAGTGCCGCGAAGGTCTGGTCAAGCTGGGACATCCATGCACCATCATTTATATAACTTGTTGGTTATATGCATCATCGCGCATTAACAAGACCAATCCAGCAATTGCGTAGTCGTACGGATTTCCGTGCTGGATCGACCGCGGGGTGTATGGTGGACCTCCCCTTCTTCTGCCGAATCCCCCGACGCCATGCCCCAATCCACCGCCCAAGGCCGCAACATCGCCCTCGTGGTTGCTGCCTCCTTCTTCATGCAGATCCTCGATGGCGTGATTATCGTCACGGCCCTGCCCCGCATGGCGGAGGATTTCGGTGTGCGCCCGCTCGACATGAGCATCGGGGTCACCGCCTATATGCTGACCGCGGCAATCATCATCCCTGCGGCAGGGTGGCTTGCTGACCGCTTCGGCGCGCGGCTGGTCTTCGTGATCGCGATCGGCATATTCACCGTCGCGTCACTCTGTTGCGGCCTCGCGCCCGACCTGCCGACCTTCGTCGCGGCACGCATCGTGCAAGGCGCGGCCGGCGCGCTGATGTTCCCGATCGGCCGGATCATCGTGCTGCGCAGTGTCGAGAAGTCAGAGATCGTGCAGGCCATCGGCCTCACGGTCTGGCCGGCTTTGTTCGCTCCGGTGATCGGGCCGGCGATCGGCGGCTTCTTCACAACCTATGTCAGCTGGCACTGGAATTTCTTTATCAACGTCCCGCTCGGCATTGCCGGTATGGCCCTGGTGATGGCGATCGTGCCGAAGGATGGCGAGCCCGCGGACAAGCCGTTCGACTGGATCGGCTTTGCCTTGACGGGCCTAGCGCTGGCCGGCTTGCTCTATGGCTTCGACGGGCTTGCACAGGGTACGGTTCCCACCGAACTGGGATGGGCACTGGCGGGCGCCGGCCTGCTGCTCGCCATAGTTGCGATCATGTGGCTCAGGCACGCATCCCACCCCCTGCTCGACCTCGCGAGCCTCAGGGTGCCGACTTTTGCAGCATCCGAATTGCAGGCGGGTGCGTTCCTCAGGCTGACCATCAACGCCACGCCTTTCATCCTCCCGCTGATGTTCCAGATCGGCTTCGGGCTCGATCCGCTGGCAGCGGGCAGCCTCGTGCTGGTCTACTTCCTCGGCAACCTTGTCATGAAGGCAGCGACCACACGCATACTCAAGGGTTTCGGGTTCCGCCGAATCCTGATCGGCAATGGGGTGCTCGCCGGCCTTGCCATCATCGCCTGCGGGCTGCTTTCGCCCGACACGGCCTACCCCCTGACCGCCGCAGCCCTGTTTATCGCCGGGTTGTCGCGCTCGATGCAGTTTACCGCACTCGCCACCCTCGCATTCGCAGATGTCGACGCAGAGCGCCGCTCATCGGCCTCGACGCTCTCGAGCATGTTCCAGCAGGTCCTGATGGTGTTCGGAATCGCCGCCTCGGCAGGCATCCTCAATGTGTCGGCTTTGCTCCGCAATGCGCCGCTCGGCATCGAGGACTTCCGCGTGGCGCTGTTCATCATGGGCGGGCTCTGCGCCGCGTCGGCATTGCAGTTCCTGCTGCTGCCCGCCAACGCCGGCGCGGAGGTTTCCGGCCACCGCGCCTGAGCTACTTCCGGGCTATCCGCCAGATTGTGCCGCTGCCGTCTTCGGACATGTAGAGCGCGCCATCCGGCCCCTCGGTGATCCCGACGGGACGCCCCCAGACCTGCTCGTCATCAATGACAAACCCGATGGCGAAATCCTCGTATACGCCGGTAGCGCGGCCGCTCGCGTCGAAATCCAGCCGCACAAGCTTGTACCCGGTGCGGCTACCACGGTTCCACGATCCGCGCAGCGTTACAAAGGCGTCTCCTGCATAGTCGGCGCCGAGCGCCTTGCCCGAATGGAAGGCGATGCCGAGCGGCGCCGAATGTGCCTGGAACATCACATCGGGCACGGTGACCTTGCCCTTCAGATCGTCGCGCGGCTGCGACGCCCAGCGCGGGTCGGGATTGTCGCCGATATAGAACCACGGCCAGCCATAGAAGTGGCCCTCCGCAACGCTGGTAGCGTAGTCGTATGGGACATTGTCGCCGAGCCCGTCGCGCTCATTGACGACGCACCAGAGCGCCCCGGTCTGCGGCTGAACCGTCATTCCGCTGCAGTTGCGCAGGCCCGTCGCGTAGATGCGCTCGTTCTTGCCGTCAGGATCGTAGGCCAGAACGACGGCGCGTCGCTCCTCCTGGTTCCAGGCAGCGCCGAGCGGCTGGCTTTTGATCCAGGCGTCGAGACCACCGCTGGGCGAAGAGCCGATCTGTCGCGCGACATTGGAGTCGGACCCGACCGCGACATACATCACCGCACCATCTGGCGAAAACGCGATGTCGCGCGTCCAGTGCCCGCCAGTGGGCAGTTCGGGCACGATCACCTCGGGATCAGCTGTCGCCATCCCGTCCGCGGCGTTCCAAGCAAAGCGCACGACGCGCCCGGTCTCCGCGACATAGAGCCACTTCGGGTCATTGGCCGGGTAGAAGGCGAGGCCATAGGGCGCATCAAGGCCGCTGGCCCACACCTTCGGCGTAGCGCTGCCCCCGGCAAGGTCGGCGGCGGCAATGAACAGCACCTCGCCCGACGCACTGTCGGCAATGTAGAGGTCGCCATTGGGTGCGAAGCGCAGAACACGCGGTTGCGGAATTCCCTCTGCGACAAGCGTGGCGGCGAACCCCTCGGGGACTATCGGGCCAGCATTGGCCGGTCGGTCGACGCCACCCGGTGCGTTGGAGGCCGAGTTGTCCATAGCCGGTGCTTCGAGATCGCGCTCGGTGATCAGACGCTTCACGCCTGGCTTGTCAGCCCGCCAGTCGCCGAACGCAGCCTTGCCGGTAAGGGGCGCATCCTGGGCCATGGCTGGAATTGCCATCAGCATGGCGGCCATAGCCGTCATCGTTGCCAGGTGCGTGCGCATGTCTCGTCTCCTCGCTCGGTCGCCAACTCCTGCTCGAACAGGTAGGTTCCCCCGGGCCGGTTGCAAAGCCGATGTCGAAATCGTTATATCGGCAGATGACGATGAAGCAGATGCCGAGGCTGGCCGCTGCCAGAACGTGAAGAAGATATCCATGTCCCGCCTGTTTTCTCCCTTTTCCCTCCGTGGCCTGACCCTGCGCAACCGAACGGTAGTGGCGCCGATGTGCCAGTACTCGGCGCAGCACGGCTACGCCAACGACTGGCACCTGGTGCACCTGGGACGGTTTGCGCTTGGCGGGTTCGGCCTCGTCATCCTGGAGGCCACCGGTGTCGTCCCGGAGGGGCGGATTTCCTATGGAGACCTCGGGCTTTGGGAAGATGGGCAGATCGCGCCGCTCAAGCGGATCGTCGACTTTCTCCACCAGAATGGCAGCGCGGCCGGCATTCAGCTGGCCCATGCCGGCCGCAAGGCCTCGACGCCGATCGCGTGGCGGCATGGTTTCAACGAGACCGAAGAAGAAAAACAGAGATTCGCCTTCGAGAGCTGGACGCCAGTGGCTCCAAGCCCCGAACCCCACAATGCTAGCCCGACCTTCACCAAGCCGACCGAACTCGATGCCCCCGGCATAAGGCACGTCATTGACGGGTTCGTTTCTGCGGCGAAACGCGCCGAAGCGGCAGGCTTCGACACGATCGAAATCCATGCCGCACATGGCTACCTCATCAACCAGTTCCTTTCGCCACTGGCCAACCACCGCACCGACCAGTATGGCGGCAGTCGTGAGAACCGCATGCGCCTCCTGCTCGAAATCACCGAAGCAGTGCGCGCAGTTTGGCCAGCAAGCAAGCCGTTGCTCGTCCGTATCTCGGCAGTGGACGGGGTCGCGGGTGGCTGGACGCTCGAGGACAGCGTCGCGCTCACGGGCGAACTCAAGGCGCGCGGCGTCGACATGGTCGATTGCTCGTCGGGTGGTTTCGACGGATTCAGCCTGAAGCCCGGCCCGCTCTACCAGGTGCCCTTTGCCAAGGCGGTGCGCGATGCCGGCATGCCGTCCATGGCCGTCGGTCTGATATCGGACCCGCACGCCGCAGAAGCGATTGTGGTCAAGGAAGAGGCCGACCTGGTCGCCCTGGCTCGCGGCGCGCTGGAAGATCCGAACTGGCCCGTTCATGCCCGTCACGCCCTCGAAGGCGGCACCCGCGAGACCTACGATCTCTGGCCGATTCAGGCTCGGGCCCGTATCCGCGACAAGGACCGCGTGCTCGGCATCCGCGGCGTCTGATCCCCAGCAGCGATCTTCACATCACCCGATTGCGGGCCACGAATTTCCGCAATTGCAAGGTCACACTTGTAGCGAGCGCAACCCGCTCTGGCTTGAACGGGGCCAGTCGAACGACCATGTCCGAAGGATAAAAGGGAGAGAGAAATGACCAGCCGCGCCGCCTTGTTCGCCCTTCTCGCCGTCTGGGGCGTTGGCCTCAGCCCGGTGCTCCCCGCCGTCGCCGAAGACATGGCGGCGGATTCCCTGCCGGAGGCGTCCGGCGAGGCCCGCCTCGGCTTCACCGACCGGGTCTGGTCGCGATCGGATGACGGCGTGCTGCCTGGCACCATGAAGATCTTTCTGTCCGATGGAACACTTGTGCAGGACTCCTGCTGGGAGACCCACCGCCTGAGCCCGTGGAAGTTCACCTCCGCCGAGGCCCTCAGCTGGGACGAGGATGGCCGGCCGGTGGAGGCCAAGATCGTGGCGCTCGCGGATTGCGAACTGGTCCTCGCGATCAATGGCAGCGAGGAGCACTATACCGCGACGCCCCTGCCCTATCTCATCGTGGACAGGCCGCCGGTCTGACCCCGTCAGTGCTGCCGGGGGCGGAATGGCAGGCGGAACGGGCTCTGCGGTCCGAGTGCCTTGCGCCGCCACAGGATGAGCGTGCCGAGAAATACGCCCGATAGCCCGCCGAAGACCTTTGCCCCGATGTCGCTCAGGCGCACGTGCCGGCTGGCGTCGAGCGCCTGAAGCAGTTCGAAGCACACAGCTGCGACGACCACCACCAGCGCAATCTGGATTAGGTGCCGGGGATAGGCGGCCGCGAATGCGAGGCCGAGCACCAGCAGGGCCAGGAAACGCTCGAGGTTCGCCGAAGCGCCGCTATGCGGGCGAAAGCCGCTGGGCGCGAGTGTCACGAACGCAATTGCGAGCAGCAGCGACCAGGCGGCGATGCGGGCAGCGAGCAGAAACAGCGGGTGGCGCAACCTGGACTTCCGGCTTCAGTGGGCGTTCTGGCGTGTCTTGGGCGAGAGCACGGTCAGGATGAGGATCCAGACATCGAGGAAGATCGACCAGTTCTCGACATAGATCAGATCCATGGCCGTACGGCCCGACATCTGAGCCAGCGTGGTCGTCTCGCCGCGCCAGCCATGCACTTGCGCCCAACCGGTTATCCCCGGCTTCACCCGCCGGCGCTCGACATAGCGCGGCAAGGCGCAGGCGAGCTCGTCGTCGTGACGGATAGCATGCGGGCGCGGGCCGACGAGGCTCATGTCGCCGAACAGCACATTGAACAATTGAGGCAATTCGTCGATTGAGCTGGCGCGAAGGAAGCGACCGACTTTGGTCACGCGGGGGTCGCCGCGCCGTGCCTGCACCATCTCGTGGCCACTCTCGGTGACCGACATCGAGCGGAACTTCAGGATCGTGAAGGTCGCGCCATTGAGACCACGCCGCTCCTGCCGGAACAGGATCGGACCCGGTGAGTCGAGGCGGATCGCGATGGCCGCGCCGATCAGCACAGGCGAAAGCAGCAGGATGCCGACGCCCGCGCCCACGATATCAAGGGCTCGCTTGAGGAACAGTCCAACGCCGTCGACTGGGCGCGACAGGAAGCGCACCTCGCGCATGGGCACCGAAAGTCCGCTGCTCTCGGGATATTGCGTGACCCAGCTGACGCCCACCGAATACGACGCGAGCGAGGCAATGACGCCTTCGAGGCTGGGCACAGCGCTCATGTCGCCAACCAGAACGATCTCGTCCACACCGTCGCCGATCCAGGCAGACATCTGCGCACCGAGCGTGTGCCGGCTGTCGCCGCCAAGCAGCCGCCCGAAATCCTCGATGGGCAACCGGTCGATCACGGTCGAGCCGAGGGGCCCCGCCCAGCGTGGAGACAGGGCGTCGAGGGCTCGCTGCGCGCCGATCATCACTGCGCGGGGACGGGCCTTGTCGAACAGATGGCGCCCGAACGAGGTGAATTCGAGAAGGCGGAACGTGAGAATGACGCTGCCGCCCGCCATGAAGCAGAACAGCAGTTCGGGGCTGGTAAAGGCCGCACCGAACAGCGCCACCGAGACGAGGCGCACCAGGGCGAAGGTCATGGTCCAGGTCACGAAGCCGTGCACCATGCGGCGGAGCAGGCGCGCCCTGCCCCAAAGGTCGCGATCAAAGCCGCTGAGCGTAAAGAGCATCTGCACGACGCCTAGCGCGGCGACGGAAATGAGATCGGCCGGTTTCAGGCCGCCTGCGTGACTTGTCGAAAGATGCAGCACCAGCAGGACCGCCAGCGCCGCAAGCAGGCCTTCAACGACCGACAGAAGGGCGAGAGCCATGTGGCGCGATGGAACTCGCCCCAAAAGCGCATTGCCGCCTGATGCGACCAGCTTTTCTTCGACCATGGATCGCCACCGTCCGTGATGCAGTCAGTTTGAGATCGTTATCAACGGATCCCCCACGCTGCCACGCAGCAATTAGGACTTAGTTAACCATTAAAAAAACGTTAAAATGCAGTCTATCGGTTAAGTATATGCAAAGGATCGTTACCCTTCGCGACGGCAAGCATGTTAAGGCCTTGTTAACGAACAATCCGACGGGGCCTGCGCCATGCGACCGCTCGCAATTGCCTTCCTGGCTGAAAATCCAGCGCTTTCAGCGCTTCTTGGCAAGGGACTCGAAGAGGCGGGCAGCCGGGTGGCGGTTTTCTCCGAGCCGGAGGCCTTCAAGACATATCTGCGCATTGCGCCGGTCGACCTCGTGGTGCTGGACGCTGATTGCAAGGGTATCTCCGCGCCGGAGTTCGCTTGGGAGCTTCGTACGCACCCGAGACTGGCCTCGCAGCATTTCCTCATCGTTGCGCTAACGCGGGCAGACCCGTCCTTCCGTGGCCAGCTGCACGCCGGGGGCGTCGACCTCGTGTTGGGCAAGCCTATCGGCGCGACCCAGCTTCTGCTCGCGGCCCAAGAGGTTGATCGGCGTGTAGCTGTTCCTTCCCGCGACAATCGCCATACGGCGCAGCCCGTTGCGGCACGTCGCGCAATCTCGGTCTCGCAGCCGACCCCCTCCCCGCGCCCCGTGCAGGATAACGTGATCCCGCTTTTTGCTGCGGGACGCCGGCCCCGCTGAGGTAGGGCATGGCCCGCGTATTGATCAATTTCCTGGGCGGCAATCCCGACCACCTGTCCGGCATTGCCGTGTACGCGCTGCGCCAGATCGAGGCGTTGCTGAGGCGCAACGGCCACGACTACAGCATCCTCACGTCCTGGCCCCGCGAACGGCTGGCTGAACACCTGCCGCTCGACCATGTCCGGATCCTTCCGGGACGCTCGCACGGCAGCGAAAAGATTCAGTACCTTATCGAAAACTGGCAGGTATGGCGCACGGCCCGGGCGATGGGCGCGGATGCCGTTTTCACTCCGTGGCCATTCGGCCCCGCCTTTGGCGCCCGAAAACGCGTCCTCGTGCTGCACGACCTTTACCGCGTGACGCACCCAGAGCTGCACAACTGGCACTATCGGCTGGGCTGGAACCTGATGTTCCCGTTTTCGGTCCACCGGTCGCACACTGTCGTCACCGTGTCCGATGCAACGCGCAACGCCTTCGTGAACCACTATCCGTGGGCGGCAGCAAAGGCGCACACCGTGCTTGAGGCCTCGACGTTGCGCGCCGAACCGCGATTGGAACGCCCGCTGGCCCAACGCTATGCACTTGTCGTCTCGACCCCGGCTGTCACCAAGAACCTCGACCGACTGATCGCCGCCCTTGCGTCGCTCGAACGCGTCGGCGAGGGCATCGACACGGTCTGGATCGGCAAGGACGACGGCTCGGTCAAGGCAGCGCTGGCGGCCAACCCCGGACTGACCCGCTTCCATATGCCGGGTCGCGTCGACGATACGACTCTGGCGACCTGGTATGCGCATGCGGATTTCTACATCGCACCGTCGCTGACCGAGGGCTTCTGTCTGCCGGTTGTTGAGGCGCAGAAGCATGGTGTGCCGGTTGTTTGTTCGGATATCGACGTGCTGCGCGAGGTGGCGGGTGATGGCGCGCTGTTCTTTGACCCGCTCGAAGTCACGAGCATTGCACTGGCGATATCCCGCCTAGCAGGCGACATGGACCTGCGCTCTGAACTATCTGTCGCCGCGCGCGCCAATGCCGAGCGCTTCAGTTGGGACCGGTCGGCAGCCGAACTCGAAGCGATCTTCGCAGCCTGAGCGGCTCCAGTCAGATCTTCCGCAGGGGAGAGTTCAGCGGGCGACGCCGTCAGACGGCGCCGCTCTCTCGCCCGGCCTTGAGATCGCGCCGCATACCGAGGACGATGGATAGCAAAGCACCCGCGACGATGCCGCCGACGAGGCCGAGCACGATGAGCACGGGCGTGCTGGGCGGCCACGACCGGTCGGTGGGCGGCAGCGCCGTCGAAATGACACGGACATTCGAGGTGTCGATCTGCTCGCGCTCGGTGACCTCCCGGGCGCGGGACAGGAAAGCCTCGTAGATGGTGACCTTCGACGCGGCATCGCGCTCGAGTTCGCGCAGGCCGACCTGCAGGGCATTGTCGCTGAATACGCTCGACTGCAGGCTGCCCTGCTTGGCTTCGAGGGCGGCAAGCGCGGTCCGCGCCTCGTCGACCGCCGCCTTTGCCCCGCCAACCAGCCGGGCGATCTCCTGGGTCAGCTCCAGTTCTGCATTGCCCAGTTCGCTCTGCAGCTTGGTGATCGAGGGGTGCCTCGGGCCGTAGATGCTCGACTGGCTCTCGAGCTGGCTCTTGAGATTGGCAACATTCGCCCGTGCAGCACTGAGGCTCGTGGCCGTTGCCGGATCGTTGCTCGAGGCGTTGCGGCCCGCGGCGACAAGTTCATCATAGGCAGATTGCGCCGAAATCAGCCGAGACTGCGCTTCGACGACCTGGCTTGCGAGCTGCGACATGGTCTGCGTGCTGACGAGTTCACCGGAGGACGACGCAGCGAGGCCATTGGCCTTGCGGTAGTCCACCACCTTCTGCTCGGCCTCGGTCGCTGCGGCCTTGAGCGCATCGAGGCGCTCGTTCAGCGATTGCGCCGTGCGCGCGGCGCCGTCGGCTTCGGCCTTCGCCAGCTCCTCGCGGAAAGCGGCAACGATCGCGTTGGCAATGCGCATAGACTTGTCGCCATCGAGGGTTGTCACCTTGAGGGCGGCGACGAAGCTCGTGTCATCGGCCTTGGTGACGACCTTCTTCGCGAGCGCGGCAATCGCCGCATTGCGCGGGTCGGCCGGCTCGCCGGAATCCGGCCGCGAGAGCCCAAGAAGCCCGGTCAGGCTGAAACGCGGCGAAGGATCATAGAATTCCTTGTCCGTCGTCAGCGCGAGAGCATCCACGACGCGGGCGTAGACATTGCCCGAGGTCAGCACGCGCAACTTGGAGCGAGCGGCAAGGATGCCGGAGTCAATCTGCCCGGTCTGCTGGTAGAGATCGTCACCGACGACCTTCAGGCTTACTGGATCGATGAGGATATCCGTCGAGACGCTGTATTTGGGCGGCATAAGCAAACCGAACGCACCGCCCGCCACAGCACCCAGCAGACCGGCCGTCGCCATGGCAAGGACACCCTTGCGGAGCCACAGGAAAAGCCTGCCGAAATCGAGCTCGAGGAAGTCCCCGATCCGATTGAGTGTCACCGTTTCGACTGTTGCGGTCTGGGGGGCGTCGGGCGTAGCGGATTGCGGGCGCGCCATGCGGTCGTGACCCAGGCGGGCATAGATCCGGGCGCCGGACGCGTTGCCTTCTGAAATACTGGCCATGACAGATATGTCTCGTTTTCGAACAGGACGTTGTTAGCGGTTTATATACCAAGTGGACGGCACCGCTTCGGGAATGGGAAATCTTGGTTAAGCCCTCGGGGTATGATCCGCCCGCTGGAGGGTTCGAGCTTGGACGACACACGATCGATAGCGCACGAGGCGAGGTCCGCGCCGGTGACGAACCATGGCCCGATTGCCGTGGTGCTCGTTCTGCTGGTTCTGGTTGCCATCGGGCTGAGGCTCTATGTGTCCTCGCACGTGATGAACCTTTACGTGGACTACAGCGACCCAGGCGGCGGCGGGCTGCTCGAGAAGTTCCACATCGGCACCTACGCCATCCTGCTGATGCTGGCAGTGGCGCTGTTCCTCAGGCCGATCTATCTCGTCGGCGATGAAATCGCGAAGTTTCGCGCACTCGTTCGCTTCCTTCCGATCTGCGCGATACTTTTCGTCTACCTGACGGTGGTGGGACAGGGCCGACAGCCCGCCTACCTGATCGATTCCTTCGCAATCGCCGCGGCTGCCGGGCTGCTGCTCTTCACGATCAATCCTGCTTCGCGCGTATTCATCGGCAACGCAATTGTTGCCCTCAACGTCGCGAGCGCGCTCCTGGCACTGGTGCAGGTGACGCTGAAGACGCAGATACTGCCCTATCTGATCGGTGACCTGACCTTCCGGCCGATCGGCCTCACCGAACATCCGCTGACGCTTGGTATCGTCTGCGCAGGCACCATCGCCTTCGTACCGCTCACCACCTGGCCAACCTGGGTCAAGGCCGGTGCCATCCTGACATTGTTTGTCGGGCTCGCCGCGGCCGGCGCACGTTTCGCGCTTCTCGTCTGCACCGTCGAGGTGCTGGCGCTTATCCTGTTCACCGAATGGCGACGCCTGTCGCCGCGGCTCGCTCGCATAGCGAAGCTGACGACGCTGGTCGCAGCCATTGTTGTTGGCGCGATCCTGCTGACGATTGCCGCAGCCGGAGGACTTCTCAGCCGCTTTCAGGGCGGTGTGGTCGACGCCAATGCCTTCGCGCGCATCGATGTCTATCGCATATTCAGCCTGACGACGCCGCAGCAGATCCTGTTCGGCAGCGATCTCGGGGTCATCGCCGATATCATCAAGAAGAAGATCGGTCTGCCCTTCATCGAAAGCTCGATCGTGTTCGTGGCCTTTCAGATGGGTGCGATCCTGGCCATCATCTGGGCTTTCTTCGTGATGCGCCTCTTGCTGAAACTGCTGAAGGGACTGCCCATCGCCGCATGGATCGGAACGATGACGATCATTGTGACGGGTCTGTCGAACAATACCTTTTCGACCAAGAATCTGGTGGTTCCGATGCTGGTCGTGCTGCTGGTGACGCTCGGATCTCAGCGTCCGGATAAATCCACAGCCGGACCTAATGCAGATCCATCGGACAATATCAAAGTATAGAACTTATATAAAATTTTACATATTCTCGCCCAAGGCCATGATTTACTTCATGGTTGCGAATATTAAACGCCCAAAAATCACCCGAAAATGGGCTTAACGCCCCATTAACATTAATCATATCTTAATTCGTCGGTCCCGTGCGGCATACAACCCCGCTAGGATCAGCGTTGGGAACAGCCATCCCGAAGCTGATCCAACGGACACGAACATGAACTTCTTCCGCCCGCCGCGCCTCCATCGCAAGCATCGCCTGCTTATCGTCTTCGGCACCCGGCCGGAGGCCCTCAAGTGTTTCCCCGTCGCCCAGGCGGCGCTTGCCCATCCAAGCTTCGAAACCGAAATCTGCGTAACCGGCCAGCATCGCGAGATGGTACGTCAGGTGATTGCGCTGACCGGACTGCCGGTGCACTACGACCTCGACATCATGAAGCAGGGACAAACCCTGTTCGACGTCACGTCGCAGGTGCTTACAGGCATCGGCGACGTCATCGATCGCGCCAAGCCCGATATCGTGCTGGTACAGGGCGACACGACGACCGCCATGGCAGGCGCCCTGGCAGCCTTCTACAAGCGGGTTCCGGTTGGCCATATCGAGGCAGGGCTGCGCAGCCACGACATCAACTCCCCCTTCCCCGAGGAACTGAACCGCCGCATCGCGGGCGACATTGCCACATGGCATTTCGCACCGACCGCCGAAGCGCGCGCCAATCTGATTGCCGAAGGCAAGCCGGTCGAGCAGATTTTCGTCACTGGCAATACCGTGATCGATACGCTGCTACACTTCTCCAACCGTCTCGATACGGATGAGTTGCTAACGCGCGAACTCGCGTCGCGCTTCCCGTTCCTCGATCCGAACAAGCGGTTGATTCTCGTCACCGGCCATCGCCGCGAGAATTTCGATGGCGGGATCGGCCGCATCTGCACCGCACTGAAGGTGCTTGCAACCCGTGGCGACGTGCAGGTGGTGTACCCCGTGCATCCGAACCCGAATGTGCGCAACGTGGTGCAGGAAGAGCTCGGCAACCTGCCGAACATCCACCTGATCGACCCGCAGGACTACCTGCCGTTCCTGTACCTCCAGAAGCGCAGCTATCTGGTGCTGACCGACTCCGGCGGTGTGCAGGAAGAGGCCCCATCGCTGGGCAAGCCTGTGCTCGTCATGCGCGACAATACCGAGCGGCCCGAGGGTGTTGCCGCGGGTACAGCGCGGCTCGTCGGCACAGATATCGACAAGATCCTGCTCAACGCAAACCGCCTGCTCGACGACCCCGCCGCGTATCGCGGCATGGCCGAGCGGCACAACCCCTATGGTGACGGTCGGGCGAGTGCCCGGATCGTCGAGGAGCTCGCGCGCCATGTCTGACATCCGCTCTGATATCCGTACCGTTTCCGTCATCGGCATGGGCTATATCGGCCTGCCGACCTGCGCGATGTTCGCCTCCCGCGGGCTCAAGGTCATAGGCGTCGACGTCAACCAGCACGTCGTTGACAAGGTCAACCGCGGCGAAATCCATATTGTCGAGCCTGAGCTCGACGACCTGATCCGCCGCGTCGTCGAGATCGGGGCGCTTCGCGCCGCAATCAGGCCGGAGCCGGCCGATGCCTTCGTTATCGCGGTGCCGACCCCGATGACCGATGACCACCGCCCTGACGTGAGCTACGTGCTGGCTGCGGCCCGCAGCATCGCCCCGGTGCTGAAGCGCGGAGACCTCGTGGTGCTCGAGTCGACTTCGCCGGTCGGCACGACCCGAGAAATGACGGTAGAGCTCGCACGCCTGCGCCCCGACCTGAGCTTCCCGCTCACCGCCGGCGAGGATGCCGACGTGATGGTGGCCTATAGCCCCGAGCGCGTGCTGCCGGGCAAGGTGCTGCATGAACTGGTGAGCAATGACCGCTCGATCGGCGGGCTCAGCCGCGCGGCGTCCGAGCGTGCCGCCGCGCTCTATCGCAGCTTCGTCAAGGGCGAGCTGTTCATCACCTCGGCCGAGACGGCCGAGCTTGTGAAGCTCACCGAGAACGCGTTCCGCGACGTGAATATCGGCTTTGCCAACGAGCTCAGCAATGTCTGCAACGTGCTTGGGCTCAATGTCTGGGAAGTCATCGAGCTGGCCAACCGGCACCCGCGTGTCAACATCCTGCAGCCAGGCCCGGGAGTTGGCGGTCACTGCATAGCAGTGGACCCCTACTTCATCATCGACGCAGCGCCGGAAGTGACGCCGCTCATGTCCGCTGCTCGGAAGGTGAACGCCGCACGGCCGCACCAGGTGGTGTCCGATATCGTTGCGTTGCGTGACCCGGCAAAGACGCTGAAGGTCGCGGCGCTCGGACTTGCCTTCAAGCCCAATATTGACGATCTGCGCGAGAGCCCGGCCGTAGAAGTGGTAAAGCTGCTCAGCGAAGAAGCCGGCTTCGATGTGCTTGCAGTCGAGCCGCACGCCCACGGGCTGCCGGCTGAACTCGAAGGCCGCGGCATCCGGTTCACGGATGCGCTCACTGCCATCGACCAGGCCGATATCGTGGTGCTGCTGGTCGACCACCGGCAGTTCAACCTCATCGATCCGGCAGCGCTCGACGGCAAGGTGCTGATCGACACCCGAGGTCTTTGGACCTGGCGCCGTGCTCAGCGTCAGGACAGCCGCGTGGCGACACGTGCCGCCGCTGCTCCCAAGGTCGAGAAGGCCGAAAAGCCGGCGCTGCGCATCGCAGGCCGGGCGGCATGAACGCCGGCACGCCCGGCTGGGCGCACCATCCCCTGCTCGCACAGCGGCGCATCGAGTTTCTCGATGCGCCGATGCATGCCTTGACCATGGACGAGACGCTTGCGCTCGCAACCGAGGCCATGCGCCGGCGCCGCCCGATGCACCATACGGTTGTCAATGTCGCGAAACTGGTCGCCATGCGCGACAATGCCGAACTGCGCGAAGACGTAGCCACGGCCGACCTGATCAACATCGACGGCGCCGGCGTTCTGCTCGGCGCGCGGCTCATGGGCCTCAAGGTGCCCGAGCGCGTGGCGGGTGTCGACATCATGGAGCGGCTCTTCGCCATTGCCGCCGATCAGGGCTTCCGGCCCTATCTGCTCGGCGCAGAACAGAGCGTGCTCGACGCGGTGGTCGATCGGCTTGGCCGAGAATACCCGACGCTGGTGGTCGCCGGCGCACGCAACGGCTACTTCAAGTCCGAGGACGAGGCTGGCATAATCTCCGATATCAATGCCTCGGGTGCCGATTGCCTGTTCGTCGCAATGCCGACGCCCCGCAAGGAGCGCTTCCTCAAGAAGCACCGCGACGCGCTCACCCCGAATTTCGTGATGGGCGTCGGTGGCAGCTTCGATGTCTTTGGCGGCAAGGTCCGGCGTGCGCCGGTGCTGATGCAGAAGCTCGGCCTCGAGTGGCTGTTCCGCCTGCTGCAGGAACCCGGCCGGTTGTGGAAGCGATACTTCACCAGCAACCTGGCCTTTGCCGTGCTGCTGGCTGGGGCGCTGCTCAAGCGTCGCTGACCCCTGACCAATCGATCATTGTCGCGATAAATCGTGGGCCCGGTGCATGCACCGGGCCTCATGCTTCTCGACAGGCGGACAAGAGGCTTCAGGCAGCGCGGGGACGAAGCGGGTTGAGCCGACGCACGAAACGCCCCGTTTCGGCGGGAAAGGCGAGGCTGAAGCCAAGCCCGGCAATCGCCACCCCCACAGATCCGCCGAGAGCGAGCCGGTAGATCGGCAACGCATCGCCCAGCACCCAGGCGCCGGTCCGCGCAGCAAGAGCTGCCGCGACGGAGATGGCAATCGCCTGGGCGATGACCTTGATCGGAACCGGCACCTTGAGCAGACGCCGTGAAATGACGATGGACAGCGTCAGGCTGACCAGCGCGCCGCCGGCCAGCGCCATGGCGGCACCCTCGGTTGCAAAGATCGGCACCAGGGCGAAGGACAGCGCGATGGTGGCGGCCGAGCCGGGCGCGAGCGACCAGATCATGAGCCAGGGCCGCTTGAAGGCGTGCACGACATTATCAAAGACGAAGGTCTTGAGATTGGCGAATATGACTGCGAGCCCGATGAGCGGGAACAGCCAGTGCGAATGGCCCTGGTAGGCAGGAGGCAGGACAAGCTCCGTCACATCTGGCGATAGCGCGATGAGTAGCGCGGCGACTGGCAGCGAAAGCGACAGCATCACCGCCATCTGCTCGGACAGGAAGCGCCCTGCCCCTTCGGCGCCATCGCGGTCGAAACGGGCCACGAACTCCGGAAAACCGCCCATGTTGACGGCATTGCCCACCATGTCGATGGGTTGACGCGCCAGCGCGTAGACGGCGGCGAAAAGCGCCACCGCCGCTGCGTCGTGGTAGATCTTGAGCACGATGCGTTCGGCATTGTTGAGCCCGAAGCCCATCAGCGCCATCACCATCAGAGGGATGCCGAACGCCAGGAGCTCCCGATATGTGAAGCGCGCCGGGCCGGGCACCAGGCCAGGTACCACGGTGAACGCGCCGATGACGGCGGCGACGACCGCGCCGGCGCTGGCTGCGATCGAGACCACGACGAAATCCTGCCAGCCCACCAGCATCACCGCGACTGGCAGGACGATCTGCAAGACCGCGCGCAACCCTTCCAGCAGTGCATAGTGCGCCTGCCGCTGCCGCATCTGCAGCAGGGTGAGAACGAAGCGTACCGCGGCACCGGCCAGGAGGTAGGCCGTGACTGCCAGCCCGAAGGCGACAGGCTCCTCTGGAACGATGATGGGCGTTGCGCCAAGCGCGAGCAGTATGGCCAGCCCTGTCGTCAAGGCGCTGACCAAAAGCGCACGCAGCACACTGCCCCGGCTCACGTCGCCTGTGCCGCCAAGCCTCAGGAAGGCAATACGCAGCCAATTGGCCAGGGCCATATCGGCCAGTTCGCCGACGGCCACAACAAGGGTGAGAAGGCCATAGGCGTCGGGGCTCATCATCCGGGTGGCAATCACCAGCAGGACGAGCGACGACAATCGGACCAGCAGGACGGCCGGCGCGTAAATCAATGTCGACCTGAGCAGCATGGCGGCGAAACTACCCGTTGTGTGAGTTCACCTTATATTGAGGAAAGTGCCCTGCACGCGAGCCATAACAAGGTCGATAGTAAATCACTGGCATTTTAATCGATTTGTTGGCGTAAACTGTTTCTTAAGCTTTCCCTAGAGGCTTGCGGGAGGCTGGCATACATTGCGGTCATGTTACAGCGAATGACCATGACCCGACCTATACACGTCCTCGTGGCGGCCCCAGCAGGCACCCGCGGCCAAGGCGGCATCGACCGCGTGATGGATTGCCTGCGCATCGCGCTCAACGCCGATCCGACCGCAAATGTCGCGGTCACCTTCGGTTCGACACGCGGCCAGGGCCACCTGCTGTTCTCGCCTTTCTACCTTGCGACATTCTGTGCGCAGCTCATTGCCCTCAAGGCGATGGGACGCTGCGACTTGCTGCACATCAATCTCGCGAGCGAAGGCAGCACACACCGCAAGTTGCTCATCGCAGCGCTCGCCCGGCGGCTTGGCGTGCCCTATGTCATTCACCTGCATGGCGCGGACTATCGCGAATTCTGGGACAATGCGTCGCCGGGCTTTGCGCGCGCCATCTCGCGCATGTTCGAGGGTGCAGGGCAGATCGTAGTCCTCGGCACGGTCTGGGCGGAGTTCATCGCCCGGAAGGTACCGTCGGCGAGCGACCGTATCTCCATCGTACCCAATGCTACCGCTCGGCGCGAGCGACACCAGCACCGTGCTGACGGCAAGGTGCACATCCTGTTTCTGGGGCGCCTCGGCGACCGCAAGGGCGTACCGCAGCTTGCCGAAGCGCTGAATGCGCTGCTGCCGATCGAGAACTGGCGCGCCACCATTGCCGGCGACGGACCGGTGGAAGAGGCCCGCCATCAGGCACAAGTGCTGGGGCTTGCCGACCGTGTCGCGCTGCCTGGTTGGGTGGGCCCGGCAGAAGTCGACGCGCTGCTCGGCAGCGCCGACATCCTTGTACTGCCGAGTCTTTCCGAAAACCTGCCAATGTCGGTAATCGAGGGAATGGCGGCGGGCCTCGCGGTGGTGACTACCCCTGTCGGCGCCGTTCCCGACATCGTGACCGACGAGGTGAGCGGCCTTATCGTGCCGCCCGCCGACGTGCCGGCCCTGACCGCGGCCTTGCGCCGGGTGATCACCGACGCCGCACTTCGCGAGCGTCTCGGCCGCGAGGCACAGGAGGTGCACCGCGCCCGCCTAGACCTCGCCGCCTTCAGTGACGCCATGCAACGCGCCTGGCGCCGTGCAACCGGCACCGACGAGGGGACCCACTCGTGAACGTCCATAGCCCCCTCCCCACTATCGGCTCCGCCGAAGCGACTGCACTTTCGGCGACTTCGGGCTACGCGCTGGTCCCCTGCTTCGATCGGGCTGCCTGGGATGGCTTGCTTGCTCGGGCCACATTCGCCCATTTTCCGCAGGACTGGGCCTACGCCGAAGGCAAGGTGGCAGGCGGCAAATGGGGCATTCGCCGCTTCATCATTCGCCGGGGCGACATCGATCGCGCGCTGGTGACCGTGCTCGAATATCGGATCATGGGCCTGACAGTACTGAGCCGCATCAATCGCGGTCCGGTGTTTCTGGTGAGCGACGCCACCGAAGACGAGCTGGCCGAGGTGCTGCGCTTGCTGCGTCGCACCTGCCGTGGCCTGCTGATGTTCGCAGCCCCCTCGATCTCGGAAAATGAGACTGCCAGTCGAGTCATGCCGCGCGCCGGCTTCGTACGCTGGCAGAAGCTCGGATGGAGCTCGGGCCGTATCGACATCTCCCGCCCCGAAAGCGAAGTCTTCGCGGGTTTTGCCGCGCCCTTCCGCAACCGTGTTCGCGTTGGGCTGAAATCGTCTGCCGTGGTGCGGGCCAGCGTCGACCGGGGGGCCTATGACTGGCTGCTCGATCGCCATGTGGAGAACATGCGCGACAAGGCGTTCAAGGCCTTTACCCCGCTGCAGCTGCAGGCGCTTCGCGACGCGGCCATGCCGGGCAACGTGACAGTGTTCCGGGTATTCGTGGACGAGCGCCCGGTTGCGGGCATGTCTGTCGTCCGCTTCGGCGACACCGCGGAGTACCACATCGGCTGGTTCGGCCCTGACGGTCGCGCCGTCAATGCCGGCAACCTCCTGATGTGGCGGATCATTCAGGAACTGCGCCTTCTCGGCGTCAAGAGCTTCGATGTCGGCGGCATGCGCCCCGGCGACGGATACACCCGCTTCAAGCAGGGGATGCGCCCTCAGCTATACACATTGAGCGGCGATTGGTTGGGATTGGGGAAAATGCCATGAATCTGCTGGATGTCGCCCGGGGTGCCTACGTTCGCAGCCCCGACATCGTTAGGAAGTCCCTTGCGCCGCTGGTGGCGCTGGTGCCCACACGGGCCAAGTTCGGCGGGACCTTTCGTGAATGGCAGCAGCAGATCGCGCTTGCCGACGTGAACCATGAGTACGCGGCACAGGCGCATCTGACCGCGCTGCGCGGCCTGATTCAGAAGGCGCGTGAGAACAGCCCCTACTACCGCGCATTGCTGGACGCAGCGCTCGGCGAAGGTTTCGATTTGTCCCGCTTTGCTCCCGAGCACCTGCGTTTGCTGCCAATCTTGAGCAAGAGCGATCTGCGCGATGCGGGCGATGCGGCGCTGACCGTGCCGCGCAACATGGTCGACACTGCCGATACCAGCGGTTCGAATGGCGAGCGGCCATTCCGCTTCTATCTCGACAAGGATCGCAGCGCCCGGGAGATGGCCTTCGTCTACCATGGTTGGAGCAAGATCGGCTTCGAACCCGGCATGCCCAAGATCGTCCTGCGCGGCTTTGGGCTGCATCCGAAGGGTTTGTCGACGGTCGAATGGGAGCCTGCGCTCCGCGAACTCCGGCTTTCGGTATTCCCGATGACGCCATCTGACGTGGTCGAATACGTGCGGCTGATCGACCAGCGGGAGATCGACTACCTTTACGGCTATCCCTCCGCGATCGAGCTCATGTGCCGCCACATGTGTGCACTCGGCATTCGTCCCAAGCGCACCTTCAAGGCAATCTTGCCAATCTCGGAACCGGTCTATCCTCACCAGCGCAGCCTATTCGCCGAGGTGCTCGGGCCGGTCCCGGTGCAAGGCTTTTATGGTCTCAGCGAGAAAGCCGCGTTTGCCGTTGAGCGGGCGAACGACCCCGACGTCTATGATTTCCACCCACTCTATGGGGCGACGGAACTCGTCGGCTGGGACGACGCGCCGGTAACAGAGCCGGGCACGCAGGGCCGCCTCGTTGCGACAGGCTTCCTGTCCACCGGCATGCCCTTCATACGATACGACACGGAAGACTTGGCGGAACTTGTGGAGGCGCCCACTCTCGCCAACGGCTACCGCCTGACTGTGCGGCGGATTGTTCCGCGCCGGAAGCCGAATTTCCTTGTCTCTGTGGATGGCAACCGGGTGGTGACCATCGACTTCACCCCCGAAAACCCGCGCTATTTCGAAGGCCTGCAGGAATACCAGTTCTACCAGGTCGAGCCGGGGCGCGCCACCGTCCGGTATATTCCTACCGAGGACGGGACTGAAGAAGACGCACGGCGCGTGGCCGATGGCCTGACCGCCCGCACCCATGGTCGTATCGTGTTCGGAATCGAAAAGGTCGAGCAACTGGCCGGCGGCCGCGCCGGCAAGCGCGCCTTTATCGACCAGCGCCTCGATCTCTCGCGCTATTGAGCGAGGCCGAGCGCCACAAGGAGGTCGCGGTCAGCCACCGCGGCCCCTTCTCCCACGATCACGGTCATGCCAAACGGATTGGAGTATTCCCACACGCTCCACGGTATGCCATGCGCCTCGGCGATGCTGCGCGCCGCCCGGATATAGCGCGAGCGATCGGCTTCGGGTGCGCCGATCTTGCGGTCAGCCGATTGCACGATCACGCCGAACTCGCCCATGAACAAGCGGCTCGTCGGAATGCCGTGACGGTTGGCCCAGGCGACAGCCTCGCCGATCCGCGCTTCGAGCCGAGCCTCATCCCAGGTCTCGGAAAAATACTCCTGAACAGCGGGGAGCACGGCGCCGATCTGCCGATACTGGTCGAGTTCCGGCACGCCGGCCGCAGTCATGGTATCTCGCAGCCCCGCGATGGCCTGTTCTGCCGTCATGCCGCTGTTTGGCCAAGGCAGGCCAGAGCCATAGTCGCCCTCGGTCGGCGGCTGCTGGTGGGTGAACACATGCGGCTCGTACATATGGAAACTGTAGAGGATGTGCGGGTCGTCAAATGTCGGCTTGAGCGCAACCAGGCCATCGACGCCGCCGGCGCAGAGCCCCGTCGCAACGATGGTGATCTCCTGCGATACGGCGCGGATGGCGGCAACCTGGGTCTCCATGACCTTCTGCCAGTCAGCCTGTTGCGGGGCTTCGCAGGGGTAAAGCGTCGGCTCGTTGAAGGGCTCGATCGCGAGCATTTCCGTACCGAGCGGCAGAAGGCCCTGTGTCAGATCGACCACCATCTGGCGGTATCCGGCGATCTCGGCGCTGTCGGCACCCGCGATCATCACGTCCTTGCCATATTTCGGCACCTGGCTGACCGAGTGCAGGTTGACCACAACAGAGAGATCGGCGTCGATCAGCTTGCTGGCCGCCTCGCGGATGACCGCAATGGCCTCGTCACGCCTGTCGCCCGAGCTGTCGAGCAGCGGGCCGGGGTCGACCGTGAGTCGCACGAAATCGAAACCCAGTGTCCGGATCCGCGCCACAGGATCCGTCGCTGGCCAATCGCTGAGGGGGCGATAGCGCGTCAGCCATTCCTCGACCGTCTGGTAAGGGGGCCAGCGATAGGATCCATCCTGCTCGAGCGGCGACCAGTTCAACCACTCGTGCAGGCCGACGCCTCTATGTATGTCGAAACCCAGCGCGGGCTGGACGAGAAGCGCGGCAAGGGTGAGACTCGGCAGCAGTGCGGCACGCTTGTGCATGACACCATGTCCTCTTGTTCGTCGGGCGCCGCGTGGGCGCAGTCACATGGACATTGCATGCAGCCGGTATAGGAACCCTCAAAGAGGCAACAAGAAACGTGAACCTGATCTGGACGCTGAAACGGCTTTCGAACATGGGGCCGGCCGAAATTCTCCACCGCGTGGTGGAGCAGGTGCATCGCGCCCGGTGGCGTCGCGTGCCGCCCGGCTGGTCGCGCTGGCCGCTATCTGCCTTGCCCGAAACACCGCTGCTGGCGGAAAGGCTTGGCGGCGCGCCGGAGGCCTTGCGTCATGCAATCGCCGAGGATGCCGGGCGCATCCTTTCTGGCGCATTTTCGGCACTTGGCCGGGACTGGCCTAAGCGTTCATCCGAAAACCTGTTCCCGGCGGAATTCTGGCGGCTGGACCCGGTGACAGGCAAACTCTGGCCCGGCGCCGAGGCCTATTGCTTCGCCATTGACTTTCGCCATGACGGAAGCCGGGGCGATGTGAAATATGTATGGGAACCCAATCGGCTGCAGGATCTGGCGCTGCTCGCAGCAGACTGGCGCCTCAACCAGCGGCCCGCGAGCCTCGTGGCAATCGAGGCAGGGATTGCCAGCTGGCACGGCGCCAACCCACCCTTCGGCGGTATCGGCTGGGCAAGCGGCATCGAGGTCGCCCTCCGTGCCATTAGCCTGGTGCTGGTTCTTGCGTTCGCCGGCCCGGATTTGAACCCGGAAACGCGCGGGCGGATCAGCCAGATTCTCTCGGCATCGCAATACTGGCTCGGGCTGTTTCCGTCGCTCCACTCCTCGGCCAACAACCATCGAGTGGCAGAGCTTGCCGGGCTCGTCGCGATTGCGGCAGCCAGTGGGGCAGAGACAGCGTCGCATCTGTCAGCACTGGAAGAAGAAGTGCTGAAGCAGATTCGTCCCGATGGCAGCCCGGCAGAGCAGAGCCCCAATTACGGCGCCTTCACTGTCGAGATGGCACTCGTCGCCATGGGACTGGCGGCACATCGCCCGGCACTTGCCGAACGGCTTGGCGCATTTGCACGCTATGTAGCCGCACTTGGTCGGTCACATCTGCTGGCGCCTGGCGACGACGACGAGGGCCGTGTGTTGCGCGATCCCGCCGCCTGCGAAGACTATCCCTTGGCCATAGCCGACACGGTAGGGACAGAGGCCGGTGGCAACCCCGTTACGGGGTCACTTCGAGCCCTGTTGTTTGGCCTCGGTCAGGCTAGGCCGGAAAGGCCTGCGGGCCTCGTGACATTCGACGATGGCGGGCTCACGATGTGGCACGGAACCATCGGAAGCCGCAGCCTGCACCTCGGCTTCGACCATGGCCCGCTCGGATATCTGTCGATTGCGGCGCATGGGCATGCGGATGCGCTGGCGCTGACCCTCGCTATCGACGACCTGCCGGTCTTCGCCGACCCCGGGACCTATCTCTATGGCTCGGGTGGCCCATGGCGCCGCTGGTTCCGCGGTACGCGGGCGCACAATACGCTCAGCATAGCGGGGGAGAACCAGAGCCTCATCGCCGGCGCCTTCAACTGGACGCAGCACGCCCGCGCCAGATTGATTTCGGCCCGGCAGGATGGCGCCCAGTTGACGCTTGCCGCAAGCCATGACGGGTATATTCGCCGCTTCGGCGCCACCCATCGGCGTGAGATCACCATTGCGGGCGACGACATCGTGGTGCGCGATGCGCTGATCGGGATGGCGCAGCCACTCGCGGCGGAAATCGTCTGGCAACTGGGTCCCGACATTGAAGTAGAGCTCGCCGAAGGCGGCATAAGGCTCATTGCCGATGGCGCTGCGCTCGGTACGCTCATGCTGCCGAAAGGCGACCTCGTGGTCAACAAGGGCGCGCCTGGCGAAGATGGCGGATGGGTATCGCCGCATTTCGGCCGCCTCATGCCCGCAACCCGCATAGCATGGCGCGGTCCGGTCGATGCGGCGGGGGTGGAAACCCGCTTGCGCATGGCGCCTTAGGGTGCTTGACACCCCGCGCTGCCAAACCTAATAAGGCCGCGCGCTGACGCGCCGGGGTTCGTTCCCCTGCCGTGGCGGAGTAGCTCAGTTGGTTAGAGCAGCGGAATCATAATCCGTGTGTCGGGGGTTCAAATCCCTCCTCCGCTACCAAAATTCTTCGTCAAAATTGTTGAATTGGCAGGAGGCGAAGAAACGCGGGCCCGCACCTTTTTGACGCGAGCCCGATTTGCTACTTGCCGGCGCCGGCGCCCTTGTCGTCGCTCTTGTGGCTTTGCCGGCCGGCTGGCGCATGCTGCTCCGGAGTGCCGCCACGGCCCGACGCGCCGCCGGTCTTGCTGCCAGAATCGGACTGCGAGCTGGACTTGCTCTCAGCCCCGGAGCTGCCGCGGGCGCCCTTGTCGTCGTTCTTGTGACTCTGCCCACCAGCCTCGGCATGCTGCTCGGACATGCCGCCGCGCGTGGGGCCATTGCTTGACTTGCTGTCGGAGCCAGACTTGGAGCGGTTACCGCTCATGTCGTCTTTGTTGTCCTGATTGGCCATGATGAAATCTCCTCTAGCCGGCATGATGCCAGAGCCGAACAACCTCCCCGCGGCACGCCTGTTCCTCAGCTTCGGCAAAAAACAGTTTGCGGGAAGCACCGGCGGCAGTCGGGCCTCGCCATAGTCAGTGAACCGAAATGCTCGGAGCCATGGATTGGCGTCGTCGAAGCGCATCGAAAGCGGCGGCTCACGGGGCCAAGGCGCACCGCCACCACGCGGCCATGCTTGATCTTTGCAACCTGCGGGCGAGTTGCGAGTTGTTCTGAGGCTTCGCGATGCGTGTCGCATCCTGACGCCTGGAATTCCGAAACATGCGCGAATACTCGGCCGACGCCTCGGTTGTCTCGAAGATCGAGGCGGTGCGACTTGCACTCCCTGTCTGGGTGCAGAATACCGCCGAACTTGTTGAGCATGCCGAGAATGCAGAGCGCGCCGCAGTAAGGCCAAATCCTGAGACGGAAGAGCGCGCGCGCAAGCTGATCGTAGAGGTGGCCGAATGGCAGCAGTCGCTGACCGAGTGGCAGATGTTGGAGCTTTCCCCGCGACTGAAGGCGGAGTTGCGCATTCTTAAGGCGACGCTCGACGCCTCAATGGACGAAGCCAACCACGCAGCGGCTGGTCTGCACCTCTTCGGGCCAGACTGCTGAGCGCCCTCGTCATGGGTGCGGAAAATGCGGGGCGGGTTACGCACGCCCCCCCCAAATGGCCGCTGGGCTTTGATTGCGAGTCCGATTCCATGCCGCTTCATCACGAAAGGGTGCTAAGATCAAAAAGCAGAAGGTTTGGCCAGCTGCACCCGGGTATGGCTTTCGCCTCGCGAGCCTCCAGCATTGAGGGCCCGCGATGGATGCCCCTGATATACTTCCCGAGAACAATGCCTTGAGCCTGGCCCTAGCCGTGGTGGGGGCGTCGAGTACCCCGCTGATGTTGCTGAGCGGCGAACTTGTGGTTGTCGCAGCCAGCAACTCATTCTGTTCGGCATTTGGTCTCGACCCGGCAGACGTGGCGGGCCACCCGGTCCTGAGCCTCGGTCAGGGCGAGTGGAATGTTCCGCAGCTGGCGGCGCTTCTCGAAGCGACGGCGCTCGGCGCCGCTGACATTCATGCCTACGAACTGGATCTGCCGTCTCCAGCCGGAGGCATACGCCATTTGGTGCTCAACGCCAGTCTGCTGAACTATAGCGACAAGCGGGAAGTCAGGCTGCTTCTCGCTATTGCCGACGTTACCGAAGCGCGCGCCAGCGAAAAGCTAAAGGATGACCTGATCCGCGAGAAGGCCATCCTGCTGAAGGAAGTGCAACACCGCATTGCCAACAGCCTTCAGATCATCGCCAGCGTCTTGCTGCAAAGCGCCAGGCGGGTGCAGTCCGAGGAGACCCGTGGACACCTGAAAGACGCGCATAGCCGCGTGATGTCGATTGCATCCGTGCAGCAGCAGCTTGCCAAGTCCACCGAGGGGGACGTCCCCTTGCGGCCGTACTTTACGCAGCTTTGCACAAGCCTTGGCGCCTCGATGATCGAAGACCCGGGCCGACTGCGCATAGACGTGGATGTCGAAGACCGGGTCGTCAACTCGGCTGTTTCGGTGAGCCTGGGCCTTGTGGTCACAGAGTTGGTCATCAACTCGCTCAAGCACGCCTTTCCCGGGGGGAGAGAAGGTCGCATCACGGTCAAGTATACCAGTGATGGACCGAACTGGGCGCTCATCGTCAGCGACGATGGCGTTGGCATGGGTGACGCTGAGCTTACGAAGCCCGGACTTGGGACCAGCATAGTGGAAGCCCTGGCGAGCCAGTTGGAAGCAGAGGTGCGCGTCGACGACGGCCACCCTGGTACAGTGGTATCCGTCGCCCACAGCGAAGACGGCCGCCCGAGTGTGACACCGCCGGGCGACGGCGGGCGCTAGAAACGTCTGCAATGACAAAGAGGGCAAGGGGCATGCCGCACCTGAGCATGTGATTACCGCCAGCCTGAATGGAGGATCCCCCCGTTTCGAGGCCGCTCGCTATGTCGATCCATCATGTACGGCGCGCTCGGTCCAGTACTGTTCGGCGCACCGGATGCCGAAGACCTACCCGCCGCCGCGGTTGGGCGAATCTGCTCTTCGACGCAACGCCCGGACTGCCAAGCATCGCGTGCATTGCGTCGCTCGCGACGCTGGGTATGTTCGTGACACGCCTGCCGCAATTCGGAATTCTGAACTGGGTCTTCCCGATATGGTCCCGTTGGCGGGAGCAGGAGAACTCCATGAAGGCGTCGCAGTTCGCTGCAGGGCAGATCGACTTCTTGCTCAGACACGTCATCCGGGCAGAATCGGTGAATGCAGCAGCCATCTGGATTGGATAGGCTCACGCCCGACGAATGGCTTCACATCTTTCGCGAGGGGTTTTGCGGGTGGGTATCTACGAAGACCTGGGCATCAAGCCCATCATCAACGCGTCAGCAACACTCACCAAGCTTGGTGGATCGCGCATGCCGGAGGAAGTCCTCGAGGCAATGCATGCGGCTGCTGGCTCGTTTGTCGATGTGCCACTCCTTCAGGCGCGGATCGGCGACCGTATCGCCGAGCTCACCCAGAATGACGCTGCATTCATTTCCTCAGGTGCAGCCGGTGGAATTGTGCTCGCTGTCGCCACGCTTATGGCGGCGCCAAACCCACCCGATCCAATGGCGTATCCAATGCTCAAGGGGATCACCAGGAACGAAGCCATCGTCTTCACTTCTCAACGCAACGGCTACGACTTCGCTATTCTGCAGACCGGCGCCTCTATCGTTGAGTGTGAAGACACCCTTGAGTCGCTTGAGTCGGCGATAACCGGGCGCACTGCGTGTCTGGTCTGGTTTGCTGGTGCGCTCGCGGCGAAATCTCCGCCGATCGAGGAAGTCATCGCGATCGCCAGGAAGCACCGGATCCCGGTTCTGGTTGACGCTGCTGCCCAGATTCCACCGGTTTCGAACCTCTGGCACTACACAAAGGTGCTCGGCTGCGAGGGTGTGGTCTTCAGTGGCGGCAAAGGTATCCGTGGGCCGCAAGCTGCCGGTCTGGTCCTTGGGACCAGGGAACTGATCGCGGGTTGCCGCCGACTTTCCCCGCCGACGCAGGGCATCGGTCGACCTCTCAAAGTCGGAAAGGAAGAACTCGCCGGAATGCTCGCCGCCGTCCAGTACACACTCGATCAGAATGAGGACGCGGTTCTCGAAGGCTACGAGGCGATCGTCCAGAACTGGATCAAGGACCTCGCAGGGATCCCGGGGGTGACGACGGAACGCGGCTTCCCAAGTGAGGCCGGTCAACCTCACGCCCGCACTTTGGTTCGTCTCGATGCCGGATTCAGGAAGACGCGGGAGCAGGTCGTTGACGAGCTCAAGAACGGCGATGTCTGGATCGAGGTCGGTGTGCTAGTCGATGAACCGAATACCATCGCCTTGAATCCACAGACGCTGACGCGCGAAGAGGCCGATGTCGTTGCCGCTCGATTGCGACAGGTTCTTACAAGCTGATCAAGCCCTGGGGAAGATAATCGATGGCATTCAACGTCCGGAAACGCGGCAAGCTCACCTATTACTATGAGGGCGATCGACCTGTTCTCTCGGCGCTCGTCACCGAGGAACAGACGGATGGCGACCTCAAGATTCATTTCGCTGGTCTGACAGGTGGCTACTCGGCGAAGGGCGTATTGGGGCTCGACAAACTTGTGTCGATGGATCCCCATCAGGAAGTCGCACTGGTCTTCAGGTGCTGGGAGAAGTGGCTGGTCGAGGCGGGTATCTGCTCTTCCCTGCAGGATATCGATTTCATTGAAATGCACGCGTTCGGTGCTCAGCCCAAGACCCCAAACATTCTCGCCGACCCTGCCGGATATGCCGCTGAGCAGGATCGTCTGCGGAAAGCCTATGCAGAGGCTTACTCATCCTTTTTCGCCGATAACCTTCCTGACAATGGTGTTCCCTGTCGCTTCACAGTCCATCTGATCGATTTCCCCGACAAGGCGGCCTCGTACGAATTCTATTCAACGGCACTTCTCCAACGCGGCTTGCGGAAGGGCTAGTGTTGCCAGCGCGGCCGGTTCATGGGTCGGGCAACCAGCACGAGATCGGAAAGTGGCCGAAGGCCATCCTGAAGCGAGTGCAGATAGGTGATGCCCAACGCCATCAGAAAAATGCATCTCCCGCATGCCGTCGCCGCAGAAAATCGACCGACAGGAACTCGCCGCCACTGCTGCGGTCTTCCACGCCATGCGGCCTTGTCAGAACAGTTCCATCAAATGGAACAATTTCTGCGAGTATTTGTATTTTTCTGGATGTAGCGGCAACGCTTAGGTGTGCGACATCCCATCCGCCACCCGGTTTGCCGCCATGCCCAGCCCAGCCCAGCTTTCATTTCTTGCTGCCCTAGAGGCGGAGGCGATCCATATCATCCGTGAGGCAGTCGCCGAAGCGCGCAACCCGGTGATGCTGTTTTCGGCCGGCAAGGATTCCACCGTGATGGCGCATCTTGCGCTTCGGGCGTTCTATCCCTCAAAGCCGCCGTTTCCGCTGCTGCACATCGACTCGACCTGGGAATTCGCGGAGCTTCTTGGCTTTCGCGATGACTTCATCGCGCGCCATGGCCTCGATCTCATTGTCTATGCCAACGAGGACGGGCGCCGGCAGGGCATCAATCCGTTCGACCACAATGAGCACTATACTCGGATCATGCGCACGGACGCTCTGAAGGCCGCGCTCGATTCAGGTGGATATGACATCATCTTCGGTGGCGGCCGGCGCGACGAGGAGAAGTCGCGGGCCAAGGAGCGCGTCGTCTCCATCCGGCAGAAAGGCCATGTCTGGCTGCCGCGCGAACAGCGTCCGGAACTCTGGTCGCTTTACAATACCCGCCTGTCTCCTGGACAGGCTGCCCGCGTCTTTCCGCTTTCGAACTGGACGGAACTGGACGTCTGGGCCTATGCCCTCTGGCGCAATATCGAGCTTGCGCCACTTTACTATGCGACCCCCCGGCCGGTGGTGGCGCGCGGTGGCTCACTGGTTGCGGTGGACAGTCCCGAACTCATGCGGTTCCTGCCCGGCGAAACCCCCGTAACGCGCAAGGTGCGCTTCCGTACCCTCGGCTGCTGGCCGATCACCGGGGCCATCGAATCCGAGGCGGCGGATCTCGGCAGTATCGTGCTCGAGACTTACGGGTCCTCCACCTCCGAGCGGCAGGGTCGCCTCAACGATGGCGAGGAAGGTGGTTCGCTCGAAGCCAAGAAGGCCGAGGGCTATTTCTAGCCCATCACCTTTCGCCGAATTTATCCAGCTGACGCCACAGAATGTGACGGCGTAAACCATTCCTTTAGCGTCATAAATTCACTCTCCGCGCGAAATCGGAGGGACGTAATGATTTCGCTATTCAACAACCCGAAACACGACCCCGCGCAGCCTGTCCTCGAAGCCATTGCCCGTGCCCAGGCCATGGTCGAGTTCACGCCCGATGGCACTGTCATCCGCGCCAATGAGTTGTTCTGCACCCTGATGGGCTACTCACTCGCCGACATCGTCGGCAAGCCGCACAAGCTCTTCGTCGATCCGCGCGAGGCGGACCTGCCGGCCTATCGGCAGTTCTGGGCCGATCTCCGCGCCGGGCAGTTCAAGACCCAGGAGTTCCGACGGATTACGAAGTCAGGGACCTCGGTCTTCATCCAGGCGTCCTACACGCCCGTGTTCGAGAAAGGTCGGGTCGTCAAGATTGTGAAGATCGCGTCCGACATCACGGCGCAGAAGAACGACGCCGCCGATTGGAAGGGGCAACTGGAGGCCATCTCCAGGGCGCAGGCGGTCATCGAGTTTACGCTCGATGGCGTCATCCTCGGTGCCAATGATAACTTCCTGTCAGCGGTCGGCTATTCCCTTGATGAGATCAAGGGGCACCACCATCGCATGTTCGTTGATCCCCAATATGCCAGTTCCGCGGAATATCAGCAGTTCTGGGCACGCCTGAAGTCGGGTGAACACTTCACTGCCGAGTTTGGCCGGTTCGCCAAGGGGGGACGCCCGATCTGGATCCAGGCCGTGTACAATCCTATCCGCGACGCCGACGGACGGCCCTACAAGGTCGTGAAATACGCGATGGACATCACCGCCAGGAAGCAGGCTGTGCTGCGGATCAGCGAGGCGCTTCACAATCTGGCCGAAGGGCGCCTCGACAGCCACATACCTGAGAAGCTGCCCGGAGAGCTCGAGGACGTGCGGCAGTCCTTCAACCTGTCGATCGATCGGCTGGGTCACATCGTCTCGAGCCTTCGCGACGCGGCCTCAAGTCTGCGCACGGCCACTACCGAGATCATGTCCGGTACCGGCGACCTCGCGGACCGGACCAGCCGGCAGGCGGCCTCAATCACCGAAACCTCCGCCGCCATGGACGGGCTGGCCGCCACCGTTTCCGAGAATGCACGACGAGCCGAGGCCGCGCGGAACGCGTCGCTCGAAGTGTCCGGGCACGCCCGCGATGCCGGCAACGCCATCGGCAGCGCCAATTCGGCCATGGAGCGCATTGCCACCTCTTCTGGCAAGATCTCGAACATAATCGGGCTGATCGACGACATTGCCTTCCAGACAAATCTCCTTGCCCTCAATGCTTCGGTCGAGGCAGCGCGGGCGGGGGAGGCCGGCAAGGGCTTTGCCGTTGTGGCGATCGAGGTGCGTCGCCTCGCCCAAAGTGCCGCGGAGGCCTCTGCCGAGGTCAAGGCCTTGATCGAGCAATCGGCCAATGAAGTGGTGGGGGGCACCCGCCTCGTGGCCGATGCCACCGATAAGGTCAACCGCGTCGTCTCAGGCATCTACCGCAGCACGGAACTGGTCGAGCAGATCTCGGCCGCCACCCAGGCACAGGCGAGCGCCATCGCCGAGGTGTCGGGAGCGGTTCGCCAGATGGATGAGATGACCCAGCACAATGCCGCACTGGTCGAACAGACCAACGCCGCTGTCGAGCAGACCGAAGGTCAGGCGAGCGAACTCGACCGGATTGTCGAACAGTTCGAACTCAGCGATCAGCAAGGCCGCCGACGCTCAGCCTGATCGCGGAGCCGGGCACTGGCTGGCGTCAGTGCCCGTCTTCACCTGAGATGCACTGAATGTCCGTTCCTAGCGCCGTCATCGAACCCCGAGGGAAGGCATTTGCCGTAATCAGGAGATTTCGCCGAAGGCGACCCCATGCCCCTCGCTGACCGGTGACCGGTGACCAGTTGAGATCGGGGTCATGCGCGTATGAATGGATTGTGACAATGGACCGTGCTTCAACAGCTCAAACTGGAGCTCAGCGTGACCATGTCAAAGACCAAGAACACTGCCAGCGACCCGATCAAGGGGACACTCCTCGGCCTTGCAAACCCGGGGATCAGCCCACGCGACCTGATGAGCGCGGTTCGGAAAGCGCATCCTGAAGCGAAGAAGAAGGAAGTTATCCGCGCGGCATTTGCGGCGATGATCGAACTTTCGGATCGGCAGCCCTTTACCGCCAAGCAGCTGCAGGATTTTGCCATTTCCAACCGCGGGTCGGAAGCCGACTGACCAGCCCCGGAACGCGTCGGCGGCAAGCTGACGCTGCATGGGTGTCCAAAGTCACCGCGCAGGCCCCGATCGTCGCAATACGATCGGCCGGCTCAGTCAGGGCAGGTGTCGCGGTCAGTTCTCTTTGCGGGCAGGACGAGACCGCATGCGCCCAGAACTGCTGCCGTCCATGGCGGGCGGCAGGACCTTCGACAAGCCCTGTCGTTGGGCGCGGCCTGCAAATGGTCTGTGTCAGCGTCCCGCCTTCCAGATCGCCGTGACGATCTGCGGCAACCGGCTCTCCAGCAGGTCGTGGCTGCTGCCTGGGCCGAGCAGAGGCTCCAGCTTTCCCTCGAGCATCAGGTGCGCCAACCCGTGGATTGCCGACCATGTGGCAACCACGGACTCGGTCGGCTTTAGGTTCTGCAGAGCTCCGTAGGAATTTGCGGCCTGGCCGAAGGCACCGAGTGCGGCCATGCTGATCTCCCGGTAGCGGGGGTCCTGACGATTGACGAGATCGTTTCGGAACATCAGCCGGAACGTTCCCGGATGGTCGAGGGCAAACCGGACATAGGCAAGGCTGATGCCTGTCAGGTCGGCACGCGGATCGTCCGTTGGCACAACCTCGCCCAGATAGGCGCCGAGGAGCTCGTAGCCCTTGAGGGCAACCTCGGTGAGCAACCCCTTTGCCGAACCGAAGTGATGCGCCGGTGCACTTGCGGCAACCCCTGCCCGCCTCGCTGCCTCGCGCAGCGAGAAACCCTCTACCCCCGTCTCCGCTATGATCTCGGTGGCTGCGGTCACCAGCGCCGCCTTGAGGTCGCCGTGATGGTAGTTGGGTCGCTGCGTCGCCATCTGCATTTTCTATCTGGACAATGTTCAGATTACTCGCTATCACATCTGAACAGTGATCAGTTGATAGCACACAATCCGGAGCATGGCGATGCAAAACCCGCAAACGTCCACCCCAAAGCGCGCTCGCGGCACCACCCTTGCCCTTGTAGGGCTCGTCGCACTGGTCATGATCGGCGGCGGCCTTGCCCACCTCGCGTCACCAGCATCGTTTGCCCCGCTCGTGCCGCCCTTACTGCCCGAAGTTCCGGTTCTGGTCGTGGCCGGCATCGTGCAGATCGCCATTGGTGCTTCTGCCATCTGGCCGCGGACTCGGGCCTGGGGTGGCCTGGCATTCGCAGTCCTCTGCGCCGCCTATCTGCCGCTGCACCTGTGGGATTTCTTTCGGCCCGATCCGGTCTTCGCGCCGCCGGTCGCCGCCGGCCTTCGCGTCCTGATGCAGTTGCTCTTCATTGCCGCCGGCCTGGCGCTTTGGCGTCGTGCCAAGCCTGCCGCCGCGTGACGCCCGGCCTCATTCTTATCCAAGGAAACGTCAAATGTCGAAAGTCTGGTTCATAACCGGAGCCAATCGCGGCTTCGGACGGGAATTTGCGCGCGCAGCGCTCCTCAGGGGCGACAAGGTGGCGGCCACGGCCCGCAACCCGGCGGGGCTTGACGATCTCGTTGCCGAGTTTGGTGGCAACGTCCTGCCGCTTACGCTCGATGTGACCGACCGGCAGGGCGTGTTTGCCGCCATCTCCACTGCCGCCGGGAAATTCGGGCGGCTCGATATCGTCGTCAATAATGCGGGCTATGGCCTGTTCGGCGCCGTCGAAGAAGTCGCTCTCGAGGAAGTACGGCAACAGATGGAGGTGAATTTCTTCGGCCTCCTCAATGTCACCCAGACCGTCCTGCCGTTGCTGCGGCAACAAGGCGCCGGGCACATCGTGCAGGTTTCCTCCGTGGGCGGGGTTGCCGCCTTCCCCGCCCTTGGCGCCTACCATGCCAGCAAATGGGCAGTTGAAGGCCTCAGCGAATCCCTTGCTCAGGAGGTCGCGGGCTTCGGCATAAAGGTGACAATCGTCGAGCCCGGCCCGTTCGGCACCGACTGGGCCGGCAGTTCCGCCGTGCACGCCGCCCCCCAGCCGCAATACGAACCGCTGCGGCAGGCAATGGCGAGCCGCCAGCTTCCACCCGAACTCATCGGCAGCCCAGCGGCCGCGGGCATCGCGCTATTGCAGGTGGTTGATGCAGCCGAGCCGCCGTTGCGCGTCCTTTTCGGAACGATGCCCACACATATCGTGCCACAGCTTTACGCAGGTCGGCTGAAAACATGGAGCGATTGGGATCACGTTGCCAAGGCAGCAAACGGCGGCTGAGCCCATAGACCCCTCGCGACACAGAGTGCTGCCCTCATTGCCTCAGTGGATCACCATGCCATCTGCTGATGTAACCAGCTCAAACCAATTGCAAATCCGCAGGATACTTCTCGCCCTGCCCGACTAGTGCCATCTCCTTGCCGACAAAGGAGGTTGCAATGCCAGTTACCATCATGGCTCTGGTCTGCGTTGTGGTACTCGGCCTTGTCGGCGTCGCACTTGCCTTGCCCGAGGTGCGCCGCGGACAGGCCGAGACTCTCATCTCGGCAGGACCCGATCGCGTCATGGCGACCATCAAGGACGTGGCCGCCCAGCCACAATGGCGTAAGTCAGTTGCGACAATTGCGCTAACTGCCGACGGCTGGACCGAAACCACCACCAGCGGCGAAACCATCGCCTTTCGCTGGAGACGGGAAGCACCCGATTATCTTGAACTCGCCTTCACATCCGCATCAGGCTACTCCGGCACATGGCAGGCACAGCTTCGGCCCGAAGGAGGCGCCACCCGTGTCGCTGTCGTCGAGGAGGCACGCCTGCCCAATCCGTTCACGCGCGTGCTCGCATATTTGTTTTTTGACCCCCAGGCCTTCGCACGCACATATCTCGGCGATCTCCGGGCGCGGGTGGAGGCCAGCTGATGGGACAGATAACGGAACCGGCGACATCGCGGCCAAAGAAGCCGACCGACTGGAAGAAGCGCTTCGGCGCGGCCAAGCCGCCGCATGTGGTTGTGCTGCACGCCGACTTCGCCGGTGTGCGGGCCGGCAGCACGATGCTGATCTCTTCGCCTGCGGAAATCGCCGGTTACATCGCGACCATACCGCGCGGAGAGCGTCGCACCATCGCCCGGATGCGAAGTGACCTCGCACGTCGAGCGGCTGCGGATGCCATGTGTCCTGTCACCACGGCAATCTATCTGCGAGTCGTCGCAGAGCTTGCCTTGTCGGATATGGCCAATGGCAAGGATCTGTCGGAAGTGCCGCCTTTCTGGCGGATGATCGGTCCTGAGGACAAAGTGACCAACAAGCTCTCTTGCGGCCCCGATGCCATCCTGCACCTTCAGGAACTCGATGCAGCCGAGCCGGCACCGCGCAAGCCCTGACGGGGCGAGAAAAATGCGAAGACTGCCGACTTGAAGCCGTCTCCTGGCGCCGCCGGGCAAGCGGCGGCTCCGATTGCTGGCCCATGAATGCTTTCAACCGGAACTCGGCGGCCACGGAACGGTGCTGGGCTCGGGCATGCCGGGGCGCGTCAGGCGGGGAGACCTCACCCCCCGATCGCCAGTCGCC
>CAYPYV010000003.1:0-45337 GCA_964414845.1 uncultured Devosia sp.
CCGCAGTGAAGTAGCGCTGAGGCTTCCCACGGGTTGATCACGGCGATTCCGATCGCCGTGAAGCCCCTTGCGTTGCGGGTCGCGCAGCTCGTCATCGAGATTGCGGATCGTCGGACTGGCTACGACGAGCTCCATGCTATCCATGATGGCAAGGCTGGCAAACACGAACCCCTCTATCAATCCTATTGACGAGTAGGCCAGTTCCTATTCAAAGAACGCTCTGATCTTTCAGAAGCGTGCCAATGTCCGATATCCATTCCTTCCGCCAAGCCGTCGAAACCTTCATTGCCGCTCGCGGCTGGACACCTACGCGCTTCGGTCGCACCATCGCCGGCGATCCGCTTTTTGTTTTCGACCTGCGCGAAGGACGCGAGCCACGCTCGGACACCCGGACAAGAATCCTGAAAGCCATGCAGGACTTCGCCGATGCCGGCGCGGAGGCACCGCTGCGCATAGGTGTAGCGGGGCTCGGAAATGTCGGCGCGACGCTCGTGCGGATCATCCAGAAGGATGGCGCCGAACTGACCCGCAAGCTCGGGCGTCGTATCGCTGTCACCGCCGTGTGCGCCCGTTCGCGCAGCCGCGATCGCGGCATCGACGCTTCCGATCTCGAATGGTTCGACGATCCGGTGGCATTGGCGAAATGGGATGGCATCGACCTGTTTGTCGAGCTGATCGGTGGCGAGGACGGCCCGGCGCTTGCGGCGGTGAAGGCCGCGCTCGAGATCGGCCGCCCGGTGGTCACCGCCAACAAGGCGCTGCTTGCGCGCCATGGCGTCGAACTGGCGAAGCTGGCCGAAGAGACGGGTGCACAACTCGGTTTCGAGGCGGCTGTCGCGGGCGGCATCCCGGTGATCAAGACGCTTCGTGAAGGGCTGGGGACCGCCAAGATCGAGCGCGTCTACGGCATCATGAACGGCACCTGCAACTACATCCTCACGCGCATGGGAAACGAGGGGATCGGCTTTGCCGAGTGCCTCGCGGACGCGCAGAAGCTGGGCTATGCCGAAGCCGACCCGACCTTCGATGTCGGTGGCTTCGATACGGCGCATAAGCTCGCCATACTCGCGTCGCTTTGCTTCGGCTGCGAGATCGCGCCAGACGAGATCTTCGTCGAAGGCATCACCACCGTTTCGCAGGCGGATATCAAGGTTGCCGGCGACCTTGGCTACAAGATCAAGCTGCTCGGCATCGCGCAGCGGTCCGCGGACGGTATCGACCAGCGCGTGCATCCGACCCTTGTGCCAAAGACGTCCTCCATCGCCGGCGTCGATGGCGTGCTGAATGCAGTGACGCTCGTCACGGACCATGTGAGCGAGTTGCTTCTTGCCGGGCCCGGTGCCGGCGGCCCGCCAACCGCCTCCTCGGTGCTGTCCGATATTCTCGATATTGCACGGGGAACGCGTGTGCCGCCTCTCGGCGTACCGAGCGCAGAACTCACCCCGTATGTGCAGGCGCCGATGCGCGCGCATGAAGGCGGCTACTACATCCGACTAAACGCCAAGGATGTGCCGGGAGCCTTTGCTGCTATTGCTTCGCGCATGGGTGCGGCGGGCATTTCGCTCGAGAGTGTCATTCAGCGGCCGGATTTACGTGTTGAAGATCCGGCTGCCGATGGTACCGCCACCCGTACGGTGGTCTTGCTGACGCATTCCACCATGGAGCAGGCGGTTCGCGACGCCCTGGCCAAGATCGCGAGCGATGGGTTCATAGCGGGTACGCCGCAAATGATCCGCATCGAACAACTCTAGCAAAGCTCCGCATCTCCCGCGGAGCAGGAGACGCCATGAAGCTGAGCGCCGTCGACGAAACCTCTGCCAAGCCGGCCGTAATCGGCCGTGACATGACCCTTGAGATAGTCCGCATCACGGAAGCTGCGGCGATCGCAGCGGCTGGCTGGCGTGGCAAGGGCGATGAAAAGGCGGCGGATGCTGCCGCCGTCGAGGCGATGCGCGCCGAAATGGGCCGAATCCGGATTCAGGGCCGCATTGTCATCGGTGAAGGCGAGCGCGACGAGGCGCCCATGCTGTTCATCGGCGAAGAAGTCGGAATGGGGCAGGGGCCCGAGGTCGACATTGCAGTCGATCCGCTCGAAGGCACGACGCTCTGCGCCAAGAACCAGCCCGATTCCATCTGCGTGCTGGCGATGGCGGAACGCGGTGGGCTTCTGAATGCGCCAGATGTCTACATGCACAAGCTGGCGATCGGCTCCGGCTACCCCGAGGGGATCGTAGATCTCGACCAGAGCGCGCGCGACAACGTAAAGGCGCTGGCCAAGGCCAAGGGCGTCCCGGTCAACGAGATTACCGCCTGCGTGCTCGATCGGCCGCGCCATGCTGCCCTCATCGAAGAGTTGCGCAGCACCGGCATCGCATTGAAGCTTATTTCCGACGGTGACATTGCCGGCATCATCCATGCCGTGAACACGGAGGATACCGGCATCGACATCTATCTGGGCTCCGGTGGTGCCCCAGAAGGTGTGCTGGCTGCTGCAGCGCTGCGCTGCATTGGCGGACAGATGCAGGGTCGGCTTATCCTCGATACCGACGACAAGCGCGACCGCGCCCGCCGCATGGGCATCATTGAGCCCAACCGGAAGTACCGGACCGATGAACTGGCCTCGGGGGACGTCCTCTTTGCCGCCACGGGCGTGACCGATGGCAGCCTATTGTCGGGCGTCCGCTTCCGGAAGGACCATATCCGGACGCAGACCGTGGTGATGCGTTCATGGAGTCAGACGGTCCGCTGGATTACTGCAGAACACCGCCGCTGAGGGACGATCAGCCTCCGGCAAGAAAAAGACCTCACCCCGATTGTGTCGAAGGGTGAGGTCCGCAGAGCTAAACGCCTTTGTCGACGTTAGGCTTGCTGGATGGCGCTGACGATCCATGGCGCGCCGATCTGGCGTCGGAATGTCCAGATTTCCGTGGTTTCCGATACCCGATCATCGCCCTGCACGATCTCTCCGGAGGTGCGATCGCGCAGGATGTCGCGGGACTCGTAGCGCAGCGCGACGGTGGCGTATTCGGCCTTGTCCTCCCGCCAAGCCTCGGCAATGTCGCCCGAAAGCAATTGCACGTCGAAGACTTCGTTGCGCACGCCGCGCGCTCGATTGTCTTCGAGTTCCTCTGTCAGCACGCGAACCACTTCGGATGTCGCGATCCGGCGCAGAGTGGCCATATCCTCCGCAGCATAGGCGGCCTGCAACGTGACGAGTGCCTTCTCGAAATCGCCGAGGTCGGCATCCGTGATGCCAACTTCGTCGCGTCGACCCGCCCGCCGCGAAGCGTTCGAGCGTTGGCCACCGGCATGTGATGGGCCGGACCCGTAGGTTGCGCCGTTCGCTGCCTCATAGTTCACAGGCCCCATTGTCGGCCCGTTCGTGGCCGGACGGCGGCGCCGCATGAAGAACCATATGACGAGCGCGACAAGGCCGATCTGGAACAGCAGGGCAAGCAGGCCGGCTCCGCCACCAAAGCCGTAACCGAACAGCATGCCGAACAGGCCGCTGAACAGGAAACCACCGAGCATCGCGCCAGCAAAGCCGCCGAACAGGTTAGGGCTCGGTCGTGCGGCATTGGCCGCCATCGAACTCGCACTGCTGGGCGCCGTCGTTTCAGTACGTTGAACGGGCGCCGTAGTCGTGGGTGAGGTCTGCGTCTGCGGGACGACGCGCTCTGTGCGGGCACCGCGGCTGCCGAAGCTGCCGCCGCGCCGCGCCTCAGCGGTATCGATCGCGGCTATAGAGAAGGCCATCACGAGACTGGCGACGAGCGCGGTCAGGCGGAAGCCCCTGGAGCGAAACATTGTGGTTCCCTTTTGAATTCAAGAGCCCTGCATATGGAGATGGGGGCGGGCGATGTGTAGGGCCCGATGACGGCCATTGTCCGATTTTGACGCCCGCAACCTGCCCGAACCAGCGTCATCCAACCTGCAACCGTATGTGTCGAGACGAAATACAAGGCTCTGAGAGGGCGGGGAAATCGCCGATCTGCACTCGACCCGGCGCGCAGTTCTGCTTAACTCCGGCGCATGCAGACCGAGCGCCGTCATTTTCTCGATATCGAGGCTTCAGTGTCCGGTCGCCCATGGGTGGACCGGCTCAATGGGCCGGCACAGCGCAATGCGCTGGCGATCTCGCAGAAGCACGAGGTTTCGGACATCCTGGCGCGCATTCTCGCAGCCAGAGACGTTCTGGATGAGAGGGTAGCGGATTACCTCGCACCCACCATTCGTGCGCTTATGCCGGACCCCTCGACGCTTGCCGACATGGATGCGCTCGCAGAGCGGCTCGCAGATGCCATTGCCAGGAGCGAGAAGATCGCGCTCTTCGGCGACTACGATGTCGATGGCGCATGTTCGACCGCGCTGATGGCGCGTTACCTGAGGCATTTCGGCCTCGATCCCGAGGTCTATATTCCGGACCGGATATTCGAAGGCTACGGCCCCAATACCAACGCCATAGATCGGCTCGCGACGGCCGGGGCGACACTGCTCGTCACGCTCGATTGTGGCACGACCAGTGATGGCCCCATTCTCCACGCGCGCGCGCGCGGCCTCGATGTGCTGGTTATCGATCACCACCTCTCCGACAAGGACCTGCCGCAGGCCAATGCGCTCGTGAACCCGAACCGTCCCGATGACATCTCGGGCCTCAGCTATCTGTGCGCGGCAGGCGTCACGTTCATGGTGCTGGTGGCGGTAAACCGGGTACTACGCCAGCGTGGTGATGCCGGCCTGCCCGATCTCATGGGCATGATCGATCTCGTAGGCCTTGCGACCGTCTGCGACGTAGTCCCGCTGAGGGGCTTGAACCGCGCCTTCGTCCAACGGGGACTCGAGATCGCGCGCGAGGGCCGCAATCGCGGGATCGCGGCGCTCGGCTTGGCAGCCCGAGTTTCCGGGCCGCTCAATCCGTATCATTTCGGCTACCTGATCGGCCCGCGCATCAACGCCGGTGGCCGGATAGGCGACGCCGCCCTCGGCTCCCGACTGCTTGCGCTTGAAGACGAGCAGCAGGCGATGATCATCGCCGCACAACTGAACGAGTTGAACGGTGAGCGGCAACGCATCGAACTTGCCGCCGTGGAGCAGGCCTATGCTGCCGCCGACGCCGAGATCGGTGGCGGCGAGGGGCCGCCAATTCTGGTGCTGGCCTCCGCCGACTGGCATCCGGGCGTCGTTGGCCTGGTGGCCGCGCGGCTAAAGGAACGCTATGACCGGCCAGCCTTCGCCATCGCCATCGGCGCGGATGGCGGAGGGACCGGCTCCGGCCGCTCCGTGCCTGGCGTTGATCTTGGTACAGCGGTGATTGCCGCGGTGGAAAAGGGCCTCATCCTCAAAGGAGGAGGGCATGCCATGGCAGCGGGTGTCACGTTATCGCCCGAGCAGTTTCCGGCCTTCCGCGCGCATCTTCTCGAATTGCTTGGCGAGAGTGTTGCCAAGGCGAGGGCGCGGCGCGACCTGGAGATAGACGCGGCCATGACCGCGCGCGGCGCCAGTACGGCCTTCGTACACGATATCGAGCGGGCAGGACCCTTCGGCGCTGGAAACCCTCAGCCTGTCTTTGCGTTTCCTACCCATAGGGCGCGCTTCGCCGAGGTTGTTGGCGCAGGCGGGCACGTAAAGTTCACCTTGAGTTCGGATGATGCTGGCCGCTTGAAGGCCATAGCGTTTCGAGCGGCTGGTACGCCGCTCGGCGAGGCCCTGCTGTCAGCAGGAGATCGACCTTTACACCTTGCCGGTACGCTGGCGCTCGACCACTGGCAGGGCCGCGAGGAGGTGCAGTTTCGCGCCACCGACGCGGCCTGGCCGTGAAACTAGTAGCTGATCCGGCACGTAGCTTCTTGCGTAGCCTCAACAATATGGTTTGGAGACGTGCAGGCATGACCCAGAAGACGGTCGCAATCATTGGGTCAGGCATTTCGGGATTATCTGCCGCTTGGCTGCTTTCGCGTAGCGCGAATGTAACGCTTTTCGAAAAGGCCGGTCGACTGGGAGGGCACTCGAACACCATCGATGCCGAGACCCCGAAGGGCCCCGTGGCCGTCGATACCGGGTTCATCGTCTACAATGACAAGAACTATCCCAACCTGAAGGCACTTTTCGACCGTCTCTCGGTGCCCACCGCAAAGAGCGAAATGACATTCGCCGTTTCGGTGGAGTCCGGGCGCATGGAGTATTCGGGCCAGCACCTGCCCGGCTTGTTTGGGCAACGCCGCAACCTCTTCCGTGCCGAGCACTGGCAATTGGTGCGCGACATCATGCGGTTCTTCCGGCTTGCCGAAAGCCAGGCTCAAGGCATCGACGAGCAGATGTCCATCGGCGAGTTCCTCGAGGTTCATCAGTACTCGCGCGTCTTCATCGACGACCATCTATTGCCAATCTCTGCAGCGATCTGGTCGACTCCGACGCGTGCCATGCTGGAATTCCCGGCGCGGACCTTCATCGACTTCTTCTCCAACCATAGCCTGCTGCAAGTCACCGGCCGGCCCCGTTGGCGCACGGTGGAGGGCGGTTCGCGGGAATATGTCTCGCGCATGGTCGCCGATACCAAGATGGAGACTGTGCTGAACGCGGGCATTGCCTCGGTGCTGCGCTCGAACGGTCGCGTGGAGGTCGTGTTTGCCAATGGGCATCGCCGGCAATTCGACGAGGTCGTCTTCGCCTGCCACGCCAACGAGGCGCTGGCGCTGATCGGTGATGCGACGCCCGACGAGAACCGTCTGCTGGGATCCTTCCGCTACAACTCCAATCGGGCCGTGCTGCACACCGACCGGCGGTTCATGCCTCGGCGCCGACACCTGTGGAGCGCGTGGAACTACCTGCGCACCTGTTCTGACAATGAGACGGCGCTGAGCCTGACCTATTGGATGAACAAGCTGCAGCCGCTGAAGACGCGTACACCGATATTCGTAACCCTCAACCCCGGCCACGATTTCGCTCCGGGTACCGTGCAGTACGAGGTGGACTACGAGCATCCGCTGTTCGATGCTGCTGCAATCGCTGCCCAGCGAGACATGTGGCGCATCCAGGGTCGGAACTCCATCTGGTTCGCCGGAGCGTGGCTCGGGCATGGTTTCCACGAGGACGGTCTGCAGTCTGGCCTTGAAGTCGCCGAGCGGATCGGTGGGGAAGAGCGCCCGTGGTCGGTGCCCGCAGCGCGCGGACGCATTGCCCACAACTGGGCGGCGGAGGGTCAGCTGCAATGGGCAGCGGAGTGACAGGAGGGGACGAGGCAGCGGGCGCCATCTATCTGGGCGACGTCGTGCACAAGCGCGTCCGTCCGAGGCGACATGAATTGCGCTACTCCGTCTTCGCGCTCCTCGTTGACCTGGATCGCATCGGCGAGCTGGCCAAATCCCTGAAGTTCTTCTCGCATAATCGATTCAACCTGATTTCCTTGTACGACAAGGATTTTGCCGGCCACGACGGGACGTCGCCTGCGGTCTTCATCCGTGCACGCGCCATCGAGCAGGGGATAGCGGCGCCAATCGCTCGGATTCGGATGCTGGCCTATCCGCGTATCTTCGGTTTCGCGTTCAATCCACTCACAGTCTATTTCTGCGAGGGGGCGGACGGGCAGCCGGTCTTGATCGTGTATGAGGTGCACAACACGTTCGGCGAGCACCATTTCTACTTCTCCGGCCTTGCGGTGAAGGACGGGGTGGCAACGCACTCGGTGAAGAAGCAGTTCTATGTGTCGCCCTTCAATTCCTATGAAGGGCACTATCGGTTCACAATCAGGCCGCCGGGCGAAAAAGTGTTTACCGGCATTGTGTTGGAGACCGAGGAAGGACCATTGCTGAGTGCTTGGTTCGACGCCGTGCGAACCGAGCTGACCGATGGGCAACTGCTTAAACTGATGCTTGCATATCCCCTTATGACAGCTAAAGTTGTCGCAGGAATTCACTGGGAAGCGCTGCTGTTGTGGCTCAAAGGCGTCCCGCCGACCTTGCGTCTGCGCCGCCCCGTGGGCAAGCCGGGCGCAGCGCGACGATAGTCTGGATATTGGTTGAATGGATAAGCTCGCGGTCGACCCTAGTTCCGGTACGCCGACGCTGATGACGCACATGCTTTCGGCGGCCGCTGCCGTTTTTGGTAAGCAGCTCATTGGCAAGCCGAAGCAGGGCAGCGTGACCGTCACCTTCCCCAACGGCAAGACGCGCACCTATGGCAGCCCCGGCACGGGGCAGCATGCGAGCATCCGGCTCAGGAATTTCGACGTGGTATCGAAGACGCTCCGGCGCGGCACGGTCGGCTTCGCGCAATCCTATATCGATGGCGACGTGGAGGTCGACGACCTGACGGCGCTGTTCCGCTACTTCGTCCAGAATCGCAACGTGCTCGATGGTGGCAAGTCGAGCTGGTATGGCCGGGCTGCCCAGGACATCGCCTATCACCTCTCGCGCAGCAACTCCAAGGAAGGATCGAAGAAGAACATCTCCGAGCACTATGATCTCGGCAATGACTTCTATTCCGAGTGGCTCGACCCTTCGATGACCTATTCCTCGGCCTATTACTCCGAGGCGGACCTTACGCTCGAGCAGGCGCAGGTTGAGAAATATCGCAAGGTCGCCGATATGGCCGGCCTTAAGCCCGGACAGACCGTCCTCGAGATCGGGTGTGGCTGGGGCGGGTTCGCCGAGACCGCGGCCCGGGACTATCAGGCGCAGGTCTACGGAATTACCCTGTCCGCGGAGCAGCTGAAGTTCGCCAACGAGCGGATGAAGCGTCACGGGCTCGATCACCTCGCGAAACTGCATTTCGAGGACTATCGCGACACACAAGGGCAGTTCGACCACGTTGCATCGATCGAGATGATCGAGGCGGTTGGCGAGGAACACTGGCCAAGCTACTTCCGCACCGTGCATGACAGGCTGAAGCCGGGCGGTACCGCCGCCATCCAGGCCATCACCATCGCCGAGGAAGATTTCGACGACTATCGTGCCAGGCCCGACTTTATCCAGCGCTTCATCTTCCCCGGCGGTATGCTCCTGACCAAGTCGGCCATGCGCGAGCAGGGCGAGAAGGTCGGCCTGGTGCTCGATACGTTCGAGTGCTTCCGCTTGAGCTATGCCAGGACATTGGCGCTGTGGCGCGAACGCTTCCTCGACCGATGGTCCGAGATCAAGAAGCTCGGATATTCCGAAGAGTTCCGCCGCAAGTGGGTCTATTACCTGAGCTATTGCGAGGCGGGGTTTGCCGAGGGCTCGATCGACGTCGGCATCTACCAATACCGCCGACCCCTGTGATCGGCAGATGTAGGTCCGGCAGGATTGCCTGAGACTGGGATGATGTCACCGCGATCCAGAGCATTTCAAGTTTCCGATGAAACGGTGAAATGCTCTAAGCCTTTGATTTGTCGTGATTTCGAACCGGAAAAGTCGTGCAACTTTTCCTCAAAGCGCTCTAGCGCGGCATCATCTTGTCAGTCACCCAGAAGGCAATCGGGTATGGCACCGAGCGCAGGAGCTTCAATATCCATGCCATACGGCGGGGGAAGGCGACTTCGAACTTCTGCGTGTTGAGCAGCCCATCAAGTGTGCGCTCTGCAGCCTGGTCGGTTTCGAGCAGAAACGGCATGGGAAAGTCGTTCTTTGCCGTCAGGGGCGACTTGAAGAAGCCCGGTGACACGAGCCGGACGGCGATACCCCTGGGCTTGAGTTCGGTGCGCATGGACTGGGCGAGGCTGATCAGGGCCGCCTTGGTGGCGTTGTACGCCGCCGCCCGCGGCAAGCCGAAGTAACCCGCCACCGACGCGATGATGGCGAACTGTCCGCCTCCGCGTGCCGCCATTTCGGCTGTCACCGGGTTTGCCATCCGCACCAGACCCATGAGGTTGGTGTCCACGATCTGCTGGAACTTGGCCGCGTCATAGTCGCCCACGTCCATAGGCTGCCAGGCAGCGGCTCCGTAGATGAACAGATCGATCTGGCGATGGTCCAGACCGACCTGCCGTACCACGCGCTGTATGGCTACGGGGTCGGTCACGTCGAGCGGGTAAGAGATGATCTTGGTCGGGTTATGCCTTGCAGTCTCGTCCAACGCGTCCTGTCGGCGACCGGAAATGGCTACCGTCCACCCTCGTTTCGCGAGCATCTTCGCCATCGCGGCCCCGATACCGGAGCCGCCCCCGACGATCCAGGCTACGCCTGGAGGGGTGCTCATATGCCGAAGAGCGGCTGCAGCGTCCGCACCAGCCGGCTGCGGAAGCTCAACTTGGCGTCCACGGCCACCAGACAAATGCAGTCCTCGCCAGGCTCGGCAATAGGCTGGTGCTCCACGTCTTCGTCATGGTCCGCAATGTCACCGGCCGCAAATACCCCAAAACGGTCGCGGTATGCACCCTTGAGGATGAGCGTCAGTTCCTGTCCGCCATGGCTGTGTTCCGGCACCTTCCGGCCGCCCGCAACGCGCAGCAACATCAGCCGTCCAGCAGCATTGCGGCTGGTAGGCAGGTCCGCAATCGCGACACCTGGACCGGAAAACTTCCAGCGCACGGAGTCGAGACCGTCGGGCAAGTAGGCAGCGAGCGGAGCAGGCACGCCTGGAGCTGGTTGCCGCTTCTGCTGCACCGGCTCCGCCTCGTCGAGACGCGACATCAGGCGGTCCAGCGACCCGGCCGACATTTCCGCTGCGGGCTCGAGCGACAGCATCGCACCACCAATCAGGTTGGTGCGCTTCACCTGCTCGCGGCAGGCCTCGCACATGGCGAGATGCGTCGAGACGACGACCGCATAGGGTTCGTCCAGGGTCCCGGCGGAAAAGCTCATAAGAGTCGCGATGTCGGGGTGGAACGAGATAGTCAATGGAGGTCCTCCAGAAGGGGACGCAGCCGGTCATAGGCCAGGCGCAGTCGGGATTTCACGGTACCGAGGGGGATTCCAGTCCGCTCGGCGATTTCTGATTGAGGCATCTCCATGATGAAGCTGAGGCGAACAACCTCGCGCTGCTCTGGAGGAAGCACATCGAGGGCCTTGGCGACACGCGCCACGATCTGCGACTGCTCAACAACGGCCGATCCAATCGGCGCATCGCTCTCGATCTCCACGTCTTCGACATCGACATAGGGGCGGCTCGATTGGCGCCGGATATGGTCGATCCGAAGGTTGCGGGCGATCGTAAAGATCCACGTGCTCGCTGCCCCCTTTTCGGCGGAATACAGATGGGCCTTCCGCCAGACATTGAGCATCGTTTCCTGCGCGAGGTCCTCCGCAGTGCCCGTCTCGACACCGAGACGCAGCATCATGGATTTCACGCGCGGCGCAAAACTTTGGAACAACGCCGACAATGCTGCCTTGTCCCTTGCCTGGGCAACGCGTTGCACCAATTCGGCAGGGTCGACTGCCCCGGTCGGCTGGGGCGTTGATATGCTTGAATCTGTCGCCAATGCTGATCGCATCGCGGTCTCCACTTCACCCTTCCAGCTACGGGCCGGCTTCGGGTTTGGATCAGCGATCTCCCATCTACATGATTTGCACAGCTGCCAAGCACCCTGCGGCTCAAAAGAGTCTCGCGTCAAGGTCGGCAATTGTGGCACAAAGTAGGGGCAGGGGGCGCGACCTGCATCTTTGCGGGCTGGGCCGGCCATGGTGCCGGATGGAGTCGTCGCCTCATGGGCAAGGCGCTGTTCATCGTCATTTTCAGCCGCGACAGCTGGTGGGTCGATTTCGAAGGCAAGGCCTTCGGCCCCTTCCAGAACCGCGAACTTGCTGCACTCGAAGCGCGGACGCGGGCCGGATCGATCTCCCGCCTCGGACGGGTCTGCGAAGTCGTGGTGCCCGACGACAAGGGTCAGCACTGGGTCATATGGTCCAGCGCGGGCGGTGATGATGGAGTCCCCTTTGTTCCACATAGGGCCGGGAGATCATCGCTGGATGCAAAGTCGTCCTGACAACGTTTTCGTGACAGCAGCGTGAGTGGTACTGGCTGGCGAGCGGTAACCAAGCCATGTCAATCACTGGCTTTTGCATTGCATACAATTGCTCCCTTGGGCGCCAAGGGCTAAACAGGCCGCAAAGGCACTGTGCAGGACACCGGAATATGTTGAGCTTTCCACAATTGGCGGTCGTCTCCGTGACGCTCGGTGCCGTCTGGTTGGGAGCCGCCACCGTGTCCCAAGCCGAAGATTTCGACTGCGTGGTAGACCCATCGGCAAGGGCCAAGCTTTCGAGCCCGGTGTCGGGCCTGCTAGCCAGCGTGGAGGTCTCGAGAGGGGACTTTGTCGAGGCTGGCGCTGCCATTGCTCACATCGAAGCCGGAGTGGAAGAAGCGAGTGTCGAGGTCGACCGGGCGCAGGCTGAATCCAGAGAAGAGCTGAACGCCGCGGAGACCCGCCTTGCGCTGGCAAGGAGCAAGCTCGAGCGGACGCAGTCGCTGTCTGCCAAGGGACTCGCGACCACTGAGGTGCTGGAGCAGGCGCAGGCCGAGGTGCAGATCGCGGAACGGCAGCGTGATCTCGAGATACAGAAGCGCAAGCTCTACGCACTCGAGCTGAAGCGTTCGGAAGCGGCCCTGGAGCGCAAGACAATTCGTGCGCCGATTGCTGGTTACATTGCGGATCGCAGCCTGAACCCGGGAGAATTTGTCGACCAGAATGCGCCTGTCGCTACTCTGGTCAGTCTCGACCCATTGCGGGTCGAAACATTCCTGCCCGTTACCGCCTGGAACAGCGTGAAGCCGGGCGACAAGGTCACCATCACCCTCTCTGAGCCGGTTGCGGGCGAATATGAAGCGACCGTCACCGTCGTCGATCGGGTTTTCGACGCGGCAAGCGGCACGTTCGGTGTTCGTCTCGCGTTGCCCAATCCCGGCAACGCTCTTCCGGCAGGGCAGCGCTGCACGGTACGTTTCGATCTGGCGACGCAATGATGGACGCTTCCGCGCCCACTCCAAAGGAAACCCTGGAAGGGCCTCAAGCTTTCGCCTTTCTCGATGACTTGCTGCAAAGCGAGATCGATGCACGACTCATTGCCCTCGGCATCAGGCTCGGCTGGTTCGACGCGGGCGCCATTGCCCCCAGGTCCTTCGACCAGATGTCCGCAAACGCCCAAAGGCTCGCCACGACGCGCCTTGCCGCCCTGCAGCTTTGGGAGAAGGATAGACCGGGTGTCCCGGGGGCCCGTCTCGCTGCGTTTACCGCCTTGCGAGAGTTGATTGAGGCGCGGCTATGGTTCCTGTTCGAGATAGCGCCTGACTTCTCCAGCATGTTCGAGCTGTTCCTCGGCGATGGAATCCCCCTTGTGCAGAGGGCAAAGCTGTTCCGGCTGTTCGATTATTCGGCGGCCCTGCGCAATGATGCCGATGCGCAGGAGAGAACAGCCCGATGGGTCCGGTACACGACGGTGCTCACCGAGATAGAGGGGCCCGACATCGCCCGGCGCTGCGCGCTGGATAGCGTGTCGCGACTGGTGGATGTGGGCGGCAATAGCGGCGCCTTCGGCCTCGCGCTGCTTCGGCAGTTCCCAAAGCTCAACGTGGAGGTGTTTGACCTGCCGGGCGTGTGCGCGGTCGGCCGGCAGTATGCTCTCGGCAAACCCGCGTCCGAGCGCTTGAGGTTCACACCCGGTGACCTGCGCGTTACCGATATCCCTTCTGCGGAGGTGATCTGCTTCAAGTCAGTGCTGCATGACTGGCCGGCCGACATGGTGTCGCTGTTTCTGAAGAAGTCTGCGGAAGCGCTGCCGCCCGACGGACGGTTGTTCATCGTAGAGCGCGAGGCGCCGGATTTTGCCCCCGGCCCGGACCTGGAAAAGCCCGGCTTCTCGCAACTGGCGAACTTTGCGTTTCTGCCGTTCTATCGCTCGGCTGAAGCATATCTCAGTCTGGTCGAAGGCGCTGGCCTTGGTGTTCGGCGCCGTGATCGCTTCGTTCTCGATGGCCCCTTTATCCTTATCGAGGCGGTGAAGGGCAGGTGACCGCTATGCATTCCTCCACCATGGCGCTGATCGCGCCACCCCACGAAGTGCGCGCATACATTGAGGCGCTGAACGGACCGGTCGTGACCGAGCGTTCGGTGAAGCTGTCGCCGGGCAGCTTCTCGGCGTCGCGGTTTCTTGCCACTTGCCAGCCGAACGTCCTCGGCGGCGATCCGCTTGGAGAGTTCCGGCGGATTGCCGCGTGGCTGGGCTGCCCGGAGGCCGCTATTGTCCGCCTGACCCGGAACTGGGACCGGGTGATCACTGTGCATGTGGGCTATGACGGCCTCGATCCGGCTCTCTACAAACTCTATGTCGAGTATCCGCTGGGGGAATCCGGGCGGGATGATGTTCCGTCCGACACGCTGTTTCTCGCGGCGAAATGGCTGCCGGATCGCCCGGCCTATTTCAGCACCTACCGGCATCTTCCCCGGCCACGCACCGGTCGCGAGGCGCGAGCGATGATGGATCGCGATGACCTGCCGGATATCGGCGAAGGCGCCAGGCGCTTTGCTGCACGGGTTCTCGACGAGCTGATCGTTCCCGATGGGCAGGTCGACGTGATGCTGGTCGAGGACGAGGGGCGTCCGCGTCGCTCCTACGACATCAACCTCTATCGGGTGCAGACGCCGCTGGCGCGGCACAAGGGAGCTATCGCCGCGCTGTGCACGGACTACGGCCTTCCAGACGCGGTAAGATATGTGCTGGACGATGGAGCGGGAAGCAGTCTCGGCCATGTTGCAGTCGGTCGCTCTGCTGCCGGCGAGGAATTCGTGACGCTCTATTATGGCTTCGAGCAACATGTCCCCCGCTGATATTCCGAGTGACCTGGCATTTGACCCGCAGGTGCCGCTTGCGGACTTCTGCATGTGGCCATACGAGCCACTCGCTATCGTACCGGATCGGCTGAAGAGCGAGGCGCTGCTTTGGGCAGCTACGCGGCTGGATCCGAGGGGCGATTATGTGATGGCGGCCATCGCGGCGCTGAAGGCCGAACTCGGCCCCGGCCGCACGATCTGGGGCATCAAGCACCGTGAAGGCCAACTGAGCTTCGAACTCTACTTCTACGACTATGCGCGGCAGCAACGCCAGGTATCGCCGGAACGCGTGTTCCGTGCCTTGCAGCCTTTCACCTCGACGAGGTTGCTGCTGCCTGCGAGTCGTCCGTTCTTCATGTTTTCCTTCGATGTGACGCCTCTGGGTCTGGCTGAACGGCAGCCGGTCGATGAAGTCAGCTACTATGTCGGCAACCCCAGCGGAGATGTGTCGTCGGGGCTGTGCTACAAGCTCGATGCGGACGGCGCCCGCTTCGCCAACCTGTACCATTTCTTCCATACCGCCACTCATCGCGACGCCATTGCCGGAAAGCTCGCTGCCTCGATTCACCTCGATGATGCTGCGACACAGATGCGCGAACTCCTGATGCCGGACCGTCTCGGGGTCGTCACCGTCGTAGCCAACAAGCGATCGAGCGATGGCCTCTATTACTCGCGCGTCCGCGCGCAGCAGATGGTTGATTTCCTCGAGCGCTATCGATTCCCCGGACCGCTGCGAGACTTTGCTCGCAACTCGGCGGGACGGCTGGCACATCTCTATTTCGACCTGGGCCTCGACTATGTCATCGTGGATGGGCGGCCGCGGGTTACAAAATGCGCCGTTTACGGCCTGGCGTGAGGTGACGCGATGGGGCGCTATGACAACCAGAGCTATGTTTCGGCGACGCTGGAGTTTCGCTGCAACCTAAAGTGCGTGCACTGCATGATCGAGGGCACCATGGATCGGCTCGAGGTCGTGCCGGACGCGGCTTTCGACCAGGTGCTCGAGAACAATCGCCGGACCGGACGGTGGAGCGGCCTCGTGATGACGGGCTCGGAAATCACGCTTCGCCGCGATCTGCCGGACCTCGCTCGGCGGGCCCGCGACTCGGGCTTCAAGCATATCCGCATCCAGACCCATGGCATGCATCTCGCACGGCCCGGCTATGTCGAGACCCTCGTGGACGCTGGGGTGGACGAGTATTTCGTGTCTGTCGCCGGTTGCGACGCCAAGACCCATGACGAGATCACCCAGGTAAGGGGCTCGTGGGACAAGATGATGCGCGGGCTCGAGCTCGTGTCGCGCCTTCCCGACACAGCGATCATCACTAATACCGTGGTGACAGCACTGAGCTATCGCCTGCTGCCGGATGTGGTGTCTGCCCTCGATGGTATCGGTGCGCTGACACAGATGGAGTTCTGGCACTACTTCCCCATGCGCGAGCACGACGACAAGCTGTTGCTTGCGGACTATCGCGAGATCATCCCGTACCTCGATGAAGCCTGCCGCCGGGCTGACGCGAGGGGAGTCGCGGTGGATATCAAGAACGTACCCAAATGCCTGCTTGGCGCCAATGCCGACCGGCTCGACAATGGCCAGGCAGCATTGCTGATCGATCCGGATTTCTGGGTGGAATTCGATCGAAACGGCTTCTACCAGTGCCCCTACCGGGCGCAATGCCAGGCCAAGGATTGCCTCGGCCTGACCCGCGCCTATGTCGAGCGCTTCGGTGACATGGCCGAAAGCCTCAGGCCATTCATCTAGTTCAGTTTTGTAGTTCGACTCGCCCTGCTTTACCGTGACTTTCGGAATGGTTTCCAAGGCGTAAATGTGAGTTGCTTTAGCCGTTCTCCGTTGCTAGCGTCGATTTGTATACAATGACGAGGTCCGTGGGGGATTCCGTCGAATCGGCAGTGGGGAAGCGCTTGCCAAAGCAACTATTGATCTACGAAACCGCGACGCCCGTGAACCGCTCGCGGCACGCCAATCTCTCCGTAAAGGTAGGCAGCAATTACGCTTTTGCCGCTGAAGTAAACTCGGTACCCCTGATGGTCGCAGAGTTTGCGCAGGTCGCGAACGAGCTCACCATTGTGTTCGCCGGCCCGGGGGACGACCTCATCCCCGCAGTGCTGCTCGGGGTCCGTGAGAACGAGAACCTCCTGGTCGACGGCGAGGGCAAGTGGCAGGGGCGCTACGTTCCAGCCTTCCTGCGTCGCTATCCGTTCGTTTTTTCATCTGCGGACGATGGCCAGAACTTCACGCTTTGCATCGACGAGTCCTTCGAAGGGGCGAATGTCGAGGGGCGCGGTGAGCGCCTCTTCGACGCCGACGGCGAACAGACCCAGTATCTCAACAGCGTGCTCGGCTTCCTGCAGGCCTATCAGGTGCAGTTCCAGCGCACGAAGTCGCTGACCAAGCGTCTGCGGGACCTGCAATTGCTTGAACCGATGCGTGCGCAATTTACGCTGCGCGATGGGCGTCTGATCACGCTCGCCGGGTTCGAGGCCGTCAGCCGTGAAAAGCTGAAGGCCTTGCCGGCGGAGGAGGTTGCAGCGTTGTTTGCCTCCGACGATCTCGAGCTGATCTACCTGCATCTGCAATCGATGAAGAACCTGCAGGCGACTGCTGAGCGCATGGGTGTGGCGTCTCTGCCAACCCAGTCGGAAACAGCTCCTAATCCCTGACAAGCACCAATGTCCGCGCTCTGCGCGGACGTTCTTTGCGTCGATCGCTCCTTCGCTGGAGCGATGACTTCGGGTGGCGGAGGTCGTGTTCGCCACTCGTTACGTGAATGATCCGCCGTCAATCCAAGGTAATGGTCGCTTTCCCGGGCGGCCGATGGAGACTACAATGGCATATCCGTTCCGCTCCGAAGGTCTGTTTGGTCGTCCGAAGTCGCATCGTCAGGTGCGCCTCAGCGATGCGCTGCGCGATCGTCTGGCACGACTGCTGAAGCGGCGGGGTATGGATCGCGAATTCGCGGACCGGGTGCGCCTGGTATTTGATCCGATGGAGCCGCGGCTGCTTCTCAATGCCGACCTCACAGTCAATCTCTCGACGGACGGGACCGCCGAGGACAACGAAATCCTCGTTCGGCTCATCGACCAGATTCAGACGGTCAACCTCGTTTCCACCAGTGTGCAGCGGGTAGAGATCGTGGACCAGTCGCAGGGTGGCAAGGTCCTCGCTTTCGGCGACCTGAGCTCCATTTCTGCGATTTCGATCACGGGCGGAGCGGGAGCCGACCGCGTGATCATCGACGAGGATTCCTTTGGCAGTTTCTCCATTCCGTCGATCACGTTCGACGGCGGCGATGGTGCTGACCGGCTCGACTTCGAAAGTTCCGACAACGCGGCGTGGGCCATTACCGGCGACCAGAGCGGTAGCGTCTCGGGTGGGCAAGCGAATGTCACCTTCCTCGACGTCGAAAACCTGCGCGGCGCCGATGGCAACAACGACACTTTCACCATTTCGAATGGCGGCAAGATCTCGGGGGTGATCGACGGCGGTTTCGGTGGCCGCGATATCATCACCTATTCCGGCATCAGCGCGCAGAATGGCACGGCAACCCTCGGAGCGAACGGCTCCGGCTCCGTCGTGCTTGGTTCGGGCGGCAACGCCTTCACCATGCAGTTCGCGCACATGGAGCCGTTCTCGGTCGCGAGCGACGTGACGGTGGTCGACCGGTCGAGTTCAGTTACAGCGGGCCTCGATTTCACCATTTCTGGCAGCGGCTCGAGCCTATCGTTTTCACCTGCGGTGGGCTCCAACCTCACCGTCAGCGGCAAGACATGGCTCTATTTCGGACCGAATGCGGGAACGATCACTATTTCCTCGCTGCCAAGCACGGCCGGTGTCTCGCTGATGATAGACGGTGGCGAGGAGATCCTCGTCAACACCAATGTGTCGTTGAGCGGCCACCTCGGGCTGAGCGCCTCCAACATCGAAGTCGGCGCTTCCGGTGGCATCACTGCCCAGTCTATCGAGCTTGCCGCGTCGGGCTGGTCCCGCATTTCCTACGGTGCCGCAAATACGAATGTCGATGGCGACAACGACAACACGACGCTTGTGCTCGCAAGCATAGCGTCTGCGTCCATCACCATTGACGGCGACCTCAACGCCACCGCTGGCGCAGTGACTGTCGGGGCAACTGCCTCCAACATGCTGCGCGTGCATGGCAAGGCCGCAAATACACTGCGCGAGGTCGAACACAACCTGACGACCACGGCGAGCATCACCGTGGGATCGGGCGCGACGCTGACGGGCGTGGGTGTCGACATCGACGCCAACACGAATGTGACGACCGAAATCTACATCACCGAAGCTCCGATCCCGAACCTGTTCGGCCTTGCTGAGGTGGAAATTCCGGCTTCCGCGTTCAGCTACGCTGGGATGCCCAGCCCACCCGCAACGCCGACGATTGAGTTGCCGAAGACGGCCTATGACGCGCTGTTGTTCCCTGATGAGCTGGGCGGACAGATGGCGACCACCGTCAACAGCTACAGCGATTACTTCATCAGCCTGATCGAGTACGGCCTGATCACCATGCGCGACATCCAGTCGGCGCTGATGAATACCGTCGATTTCGAAGATGCCAAGCTCGAAGCCGAACTGAACAGCACCAGTTCGTCGACTGTCACTGTCGACCAGACGGCGCGTATCACCGCGAATGGCGGCGGGGCGATCGGCATCAATGCCACCGATACGTCGCTGCTTCGCGACACGCTCCAGACCGAAGTCGACGCCATCCTGCCCAAGAAGCAGGGTATTGTCGTCTTCTCCTCCATCGATTCCGACCTCGAGGCTGTCCGCAGCGCCAATGTGTTCATTGGCAAGGCCACCGGCGTCGTGACCAGCCGTCCGGAGGTCCTTACCACCAGTGGTGACATCTCCATCGGAGCGACGACCAAGGGCGACGTGCGTAACGAGATCGTCTCGAACGTGCTCGGGTCGAACACGACCGACGTCACCGACAATGTGAGCGCGAAGCTTCGCGGCGTTGAAGTCGGCAACGGGTCCGGCCGTGCTGCAAGCCTTTCGGTCAGTGCCCTGGCCGACACGTTCTACAGCTCGATTTCGCTGGACCCCGAGAACGAGGTTGTCGGTGAGACGACGGCTTCGCTCGATGCGGTGAATGTCGATGCTGGAAGCGGTGGCATCACCGTGTCGGCGGTTGACAAATCGAGCGTCATGGCTTGGGCGACGCCCTACACGGACGATATCGATCTAAATGGTGACCAGCCCAACGAAGTGGTGAAGAAGGTCATAGCGCGCGTCGCCGTGATCAATGAGCTTTCGAAGACCACTACAGCAGCGGTCAGTAATTCGACACTTCGGTCTACGGGGGACGTAACAGTCAAGGCGACCAACCTGACTACGGCGACTGCCTATGCAAATGGCGCGCCTATGGAAGACAATACCACGACTGACCCGCTTCAGGCAAAGTCCGTGAAGGCCGGCATGCTGGTTGCGAATATTGTTGGCGGCGCCACTCTAGCCACTGTATTCGACAGCTCGATTACCGCTGGCGACGACATCAGCGTTACCGCGACCGATGACAGCTTCTACGACGCAACGATCTTCGACGATGTTGAAGGTCGCGCTATTCCAGGCAGCAAGCTGCGCAAGATGCTCAAGGGTGGCGCCAGCTCCACCAGCTATCTTGTGGCGATGAACATTGTTGGCTTCGATATTGGTGGTGGGCCGACAGTCTCCGGAAATACGCTTGCCTTCCAGAAAGCTACTATTGATGCCATTCTCGGTACTGAGTTTTTCCAGTCCGAAAATCAGGTAGAAGTTACCGCGACTGTAACGAATACGGCACTTGTAGCTGCTGGAGCCCTTGCCGTAACGGCTGTATCGAAAGGCGTTTCGAACTCTACGGTTTCAGATACTTCGAAGCAATTCTCTGACGTCGGAGCCTCCGAATCGAAGGCTGGCGCCAAAGGCTACATCGTTTCTACCAACCAGATCAGCCGCAAGGCGACAGCCACAGTCGACGGTGGAGTAGCGCGTACTTTCGATGTTGACGGAGACGTCGTTGTACGCGCCACCGACGAGACCACCATCAACGCAAATATCAAGGAGAGTGGCTCGTCGCAGGCTTCGTCAGACGGCGGACTGCATGCCTTGGAAAGGTTCTTGGAGGGCGGGCTCACTGACCTGATCAGAGAGGTCGTTACTGGGGTGCCTACCGAGAACCGCGGGATCAAGATGGATACCGCGCGGACGCTGACCGATGGCCTCATTACCCCTTTGGCCTATGGGACGGAGGTCGGACTCGACTACCAGCGTACGACCAATCTCAAGGATCCGCTGACAATCGAAAAGGGCATGATCCTCTTCGTCAGCCAGGTCGGAAATGCCGGAAAGCTCTACCAGTATGTCGGGCCGCAGCAGACGCTGACAATCGAGAACTGGAAGACTCTCGCTCCCGAGACCGACTTCACAAACACGACCTACTGGAAGGCCATCAAGGGCGAGCCAGGCGAGACATTCACCTACCTCGGTGCGGATGCCCCCAGCCTTGACCTCACGGATGTTGACTTCAGCGACAAGGATCTGTGGAAGCCTGAGTTCGACTATTCGATGTTCACGGACAAGTACAATGTCCGTGCGGTCACGGCGAAGGCCAAGGTGACAGCGGTAGCATTGAACGACTTGCGTGGCGGCGCAAGCGCACTATTGACGAATGTGGATGGCACTCCTGCGAGCGTTAGCGTTGAGGCACTTTCTGCAAGTACTGTGAACGCGACGACCGATGCGTACAACGAGGTTGTCGGTGGTGGTGCCGTTAATGACAAGGCTCTGATCGACAAGTTCAAGCCCAAGAAGATGAATTTCTTGCAGGCGAAGATCTTCAGTGCGGTCGTAGGGAAGGGTGGCACCACTAGTGCTCAGTCGTCGGTTATTTCGACAAATCTGATCCAAGGTGAAACCAGCGCCAAAATTGTGAATGCCAATCTTGGCGCCACAGGTGCGGAAATTGGTGACGTCACCGTCCGTGCCGAGAATACGTCGGCAATCAACGCTACCAATTCGGCAGTGAATACTGGCGAGGGTGCAAAGGGCGTAAAGGCGTACCAGATAGCCAACAACACCATTGGGTGGGAACGCAGCAACCTGCTGTTCAACTCGCTGGAGACACTGCTAGGCGATGTCGTATCCGACATCAGCGATCAGACAGACGATCCACCGGTCGCCCTGCGCACCCAGAATCCGTTCAACGTCACAGCGCAGATTGTAGACAGTACAATTGCCTCCGATGGAGATGTGACCGTTAATGCCAACAACAGCGCCATCATAACGGCTACAACCGATAACAAGGCCACGGCTGCGGCACAGCAGCTTCTAGGTACCCAAGTTGGTGCCAAGACCATGGCCTTCGGCGGCAACAAGGTGGCGGCCAATGCTGATGCAGCCATCATCGGCGGGTCGGTCAGCGGTAAGGACGTTAGCGTCACAGCCGAGAACGCCGGGATCATCGATGCCTGGACCAATATCGGCTCCGGCGCAAAGGCGACGACGACCTACGGCACCGACGTCCTAGACGACATCGTCAATGTGATGATGAACGACTACAAGTACACCACCAAGTCCGGAACGCCGGGCATGGTGCCTGGTACGACGCCCCTCACCTTCGGCGACAAGGTTCGGGTCGAGACGCCTGAGGTTGATCTCGACGACCTGCGTCCAGACAATGACATCAACGTTTCGTTCGGCGACCGTGTCCTGTCTGGCGGGACCATTTACCGTTATGTCGGCAGTGCGACGCTGACGTCGCTCTCTGGCATCAACTTCGCCACATCCGCCGACTGGGAAAAGACTTTCGGCGAGCCCGGTAATCTCTACCAATACATGGGCCCCGATGCGTCCGACGTCAATCTCGCGACGGCCGACTTTACTGATTTCGGTCTATGGAAGAAGATCAATACTGACTCGCTTTTCCCGGCCGAGGCTATCCAGACTGTCGTAACGGCGGTGTTTCCCAAGGTAGACAAGCCCTTTTACCAGCTCACACAGACAGAGGCCGACAAGACGCAGGCAATCGTCGTCAGCAAGACGAAGGCTGTGAATGGTATTTTCGCCCGCAACCAAGTGGATGCCTTTGTAACCGCCCGCGTCGTAGACAGCACCATCAATGCCGATGGTGCCGTAGATGTCATTGCGCGCCAGGCTGCGACCATTACGTCTGAGGATACTACCGTGATGTCGGCTGAGAACGACACCAACGGTAACAAGGCGAAGACGGATTCGAAGGTCGTCGTTGTCAACACCGTAGTTGGTGCCACCCTCGCAACCGTCACGAACAGCACTGTCACCACCACCGCCGGTGTCGACCACGACCTGACGGTCTCGGGCGAGAATGTGGGTCGCGTCGATGCTTCGGCGTTGACCGAGATGCAGTCGAACGGCAGCGCGATTTCCACGATCATTGCCTTCAACAGCATCGGCTATAAGCCACAGAGCCTGTTGTTCGACATTCCGGACGCAATTATCGGGTCGCCGGAAGTGGCACAGGCTGTTGGTGCCGAGCAGCCGTTCAGCACCACAGCGTCAATCATAAACTCCGATATCGATGTGAGCGGCGACATCGATGTAACAGCGACCAACTCGGCTGACATCTCCGCGGTTAGCGGCAACGAGGCCAGCCGAGATTGGGAGAACCGCTTCGCGGTGATCGCCAAGCAGGGTGCAAAAGGCACCGCTGCGGGCGTCGTACTGTCGATGAACAGGGTCAGCGCCGGCGCGACCGCGACCATCGACAACACTGGTGCCACCGGCAAGCAGGTCGAGGCTGGAGGAAGCATTTCGGTGAAGGCGGACAATCACGCCTCCATCGAATCCGACATCAGCCTCGTCGCGTCTTCGATTTCTTCGAACTCGCTCGCGGCATTGACGGATTCGCTCGGCAACCTCGCTGAACGCCTCGGTGCCGACGACTACACCTACACCACCAAGTCGGGCATCCGAACGGTGGAGGAGGGCCAGAAGGTCCGCGTCGCGCTGGACTATGCCGGGAATCCGTCTGTCATCAATGGCGCGGTGTACGAGTATCTCGGGGATACTCCACTGACCTCGGTGAACTTGGCGACAGTCAACTACGCCGACACCAATTTGTGGAAGCAGCTTCAGGCTTCCGATTTCCGCGACATCTTCTTCCCCAATCTCGGCAATATCCAGACGACCAAGGCCACTTCGGTCGGCATCATCGTGTCGTTCAACAATGTCGCCGGCGACACAAGTGCGTCGATCGTCAATGCGATCGTCGAAGCCAAGGGCACGGGCGCCGAGATCGGCTCCATCATTGTGTCGGCGCTTGCCGCGCAGACCATTCGCTCGTACCTCACCAGCACGATCAACGCGTCGGGTGGTAGCGGCATCGACGGCTCGGGGACCGTGCTGAGCCTCAACGGGCAGATCAACACCAACGTCGTACGCGGTGACACGCTCGCCCTCGTCGACGAAAGCGAACTGACTGCCGCTGACGACGTTACGGTTTCTGCTGACAACGCATCGCGCATCGACAATCGTCTCTATGCGTCCGGTCTCAGCGGCGGTACCGTCGCCTCGGTGACCCTTGCGTTCAATACGATAGGGTGGAATCCGCAGAACCTGCTGTTCAACACGCTCGATACCCTGCTCGGCGCCGACTACATCTCCGGCGACACGGGTTTTGGAGGCGAAGTTGGCGCAGACGCAGTCGCTCGCGTGCACAATTCCGACGTGACGGCTGGTGGCAAGGTATCCGTGACTGCGCAGAACCTGGCGCAGATCAACGCCACGATGTCGAACACTGCGGTGTCCGAGACTTCGGCGCTCTATGGCGCGGCAGCGTCGGCCTATGGCATTGTGCTGTCCGGCTCGAAGGTATCCGCCAAGGCACGGGCAGCCATCGAGAACGACGAGCTCGCCGCGCATTTCGTTTCCGCCGGCGGTGATGTTCGCGTCGAAGCGAACGACGCCTCTGGCATCTATTCCAATGCCAAGCTGGTTGCGGAGACTTCGGTCACCAATGACGGTGGCGTCGCTGTCATCCAGGAAACCATCAACGATCTTCTGGATGCCGACTATGATACGGTCGCTGACCTCAGCGGCACGAAGCTCCGCGACATAAAGTTCGGCGATCGCGTGCGCCTCGACGACAGTTACGGCACTGTCGATATCGACATGAAGCTGACCTTGCCGAGCAATGTCGATGTAGAGGAAGGCCAGATCATCCAGCTCTTGCCGGTGGGCGAGGCTGAAGAGGGCGACAAGTACAAATATATCGGTAGCGGGCCCTACGTGATCGCCGATATCGAGGACGAGAACTTCGCCAACAAGCTGCTCTGGGTGAAGGTCGGCGGCGAAGCCGGCCAGATCTATACCTATATGGGTACCGAGTTGAGCGGCGCGGCCACAGAGCTGACTGAGACTGATTTCGGCGACACCAATTTCTGGAAGCCGGAACCCGCAACCCGTATCCTGCTGCAGGAACTCAACCTCAGCGCGTCGCCCGCGACGACCGTCGCTGGTCTGGTCGTCATGAACGACGTCCGTGGTGGCGCCAGCGCGGCGGTGACAGGCGGCACCCTGACCAATGTCGGGGGAGCGCGCCAGACAGTTACCAGCACGGGCGGCGAGGTAAACATCATAGCCACCGAGCAGGCCGAGATTACGGCCACATCCGACTCCTCGGCCTATGCCGTGGGCGGCAGCTCGGTATCGAGCGAGATGGGCAAGTTCTTCTCGACGCCGAAATATGACAAGAATGGTGTCGAAAAGGAACCGAAAGACCGCGTGCTGTCGTTCAACGGCAATATTGCGACGAACCTCGTGCAGTCGGCTGCGAAGTCCGAACTGACCAATGCCGACGTCACTGCCGAGACGCGCGCGCGCGTCCACGCCGTCAACGAAGCGACCATCGAGGCGACGGTCGCAACGACCGCCTATACTTCGGGTGGCGATACGTTCGGCATCACCATGGCATTCAACGCCGTGGGCTGGGCTCCGACCAACGTGCTGTTCAACACCGTGGATGCAATCCTCGGCGACGACCTGTTGGCCGATGAGGCCTTCAACAGCCGCAACGAAGCGCGCGCAGATGCGCTGGTCACCAATGCATCGCTCGTGGTCGATAACGGCCTTGCCTCGGTGCGCGCCGACAATACCGCGACCATCCAGTCGGAAGTCAGCTCGGACTCAACTTCGCAGGCGACTTCGATCGCCGGCACCGACGGCAAGGCCCTTGGCCTGGTCATTTCCTCCAATAAGACGGCTACAGGCGCCAGCGCCATCATCGACAATACCGGGCGGCAGTCGGCAGTGATCGACACGGTCGGTCTCGATGTGTTTGCGAGCGACGCCGGCCGAATTTCGGCCGATGCCGACATGAAGGCTCTCGGCGAGATCAAGAACGACTACGGCATCAGCGTCGCCGGCAACGTGCTGACACAGCTGCTCGACAATTATCAGTTCACCAACAAGTCCGGCCTCCAGACTGTGGCCGAGAATGATCTGGTCTACCTGGGCGACGACTATGTTGACGCCACCAAGGTCGGCAAGGTCTACCGCTATATCGGCACCACACCGCTTCAGGTCAATTTCACCGACGCCACCCCGATCGTGACGACCGGTCAGGGCGCAGTGTGGGAAGAGTTCGAGCCTGGCAAGGCAGCGGAAACGATCAACGGCATCCTGACCGGTCTAGGTATCGACAGCCCGGCCGGTGGCTCGGCGATGGGCGTCGGTGGCCTTGCCATCATGAACCTCGCCGAAGGTGGGTCCGAGGCGCGGGTGACGAAGGTCAACTCGCTCCAGCTCAATTCCGGCGATCTGTCGATCGTGGCGAAGCAGGAAGGCAATATCGTCGCCGACCTGAAGAGCCGCGTCGAGGTGACAGGCAGCACCCGCGTGCAATCGGGCTCGCTTGCAGTCAATGGCATCATCGCTACCAACAATGTCACGGGCAGCAACCTCGCTCTCCTTGAGGACAGCATTGTTACCAATGCGCGTAACGTGGCGGTGAGCACAGAGAATTCGGCGGCGATTCAAGCCGATATCGATTCCGACACCATTTCCCGCAAGGGCGGGGTGGGCGTGACGCTCGCCTACAACACGATCGGTGTGCAGGCGCAAAACTTCCTGTTCAATACGGTCGATACGCTGGTTGGCACGGATTTGGTGAGCGACGTGAAGGGCGCTTCGACGCTGACCACGACCTCGCGCATTACCGGCGGCACTTTGGCTGCGAGCGGCGACGTGACGGTATCGTCGAAGTCCCTGCAGACGGTTCGCGCCGACATCAGCAACTCTGTCCAAACCATCCGCGCGGGCTCCGGCGCGGCCGTCGACATTGGTGCGGTGGTTGCGCTGAACCGCATCGACGCCGATATCCTGGCCGAAATTATTGATACGGCTTCGGTTTCCGCGGGCGGCACGCTCAAGGTCGAGGCCTCGAACGATGCGTCAGTCGAGGCCACCATCGTGGCTCCGGTCGTTGCCATTCAGTACGAGATTTTCACCACCGATCCGGGAAAGGCCATAACGGTTTCTCTCGTGATCGCGCGCAACATTATCACCACTGACGTGACGGCCCAGATCGACTCTGTCGCCGATCTCGACGCCGGCAGCATCGTCGTCCACGCGCAAAGCAATGCGGAAATCGAGGCCAGCGCGGCCGCTGCCGCCGTGGCCATCAGCGGTGGTCTTGGTTCCGGGCTCGCCATTTCCGGCGGCGGCGCCATTGTCTTCAATACCATCCTTGGCGAGACGCTCGCGCAGATCGTGGATTCGACCGCCAATGCCACCGGTCACGTGACCGTGGAAGCCGGCAACCCCGACGGCACCTCCAACGCCAGCATCAAGGCCCTGGTTGCAGCAGCGGCTGTTTCGGTAGCGGGAAGCTTCTCGGCCGGCGCGAATGCGGTGGCGCTCGGTGTGGCGGTCGCGCTCAACCATATCGGCTACAACGGCACGACCACTGCCCGCGGCAACGCCACCAACTACGACACCACGGCGCAGATCGTGAACTCGCATGTCGGTGGTCGTGGTGTCACCGTTGCGGCGCATTCCGAAGCCCATATCGAGAGCACGGTCGTCGCAGCTGCTGTTGCACTGTCGCTTTCGTTCAAGGGTGGCCTGACGGCAGCCGGCGCCGGTGCCGCCGCGCGCAACGAGATTGCGTCGCGCACGCGTGCCCAGATCATCAAGGGTACTGAGCAGAACAATTCAACCTCGATCGGGGCCAGCGCTGACGGCGTCACGGTCGAGGCATCCGCTGCCAACAGCATCATGGCGACCTCTGCGGCCGCCTCTGTTGCCGCAACATTCGGCATCAGCGGAGCAACTTCGATCGCCATCGGGATCGGTCTTGCACTGAATGACATCGCGAGCACTGTGAGTGCGAGCCTCGATGCCATCAGTGTTACCGGGTCCGGCGCGTCGAGCGTCAAGGCATCCGACATTTCCGAAATCAAGGCCACCGCTGCCGCTGCAGCCTTCGCAGTCGCCATTTCCGGCAGCTCGAGCATCGCCATCGCCGGCGGTGGCGCAGCTGCACGCAACGTGATCCGGACCGACGTGACTGCCGATGTCACCGGCAGCACCGTGGGTACCGGTAGCCTCAAGGTTTCGGCAAATGGAGCAGCCGAAATCGATGCCCTGATTGTGTCCGCGGCATTCGCGGTCGGGCTCGGTAAGACCGGCATTGCCGCAAGCTTCGGGATTACCGTTGCCGAAAACCTGATTGGCGACCGCAGCGACAAGAACATTGTCAGGGCGCGCGTTGTCGATTCCGACATCACGACCTCGGGCCAGCTCGAAGTCGCGGCCTCTTCGGCCGGGCATATCAACGCCAACCTTGCCGCACTTGCTGCGGCCATTGCGGGCGGCGCCACCGGCGTCGCCATTGGCGGGGCAGGGGCGGGCAGCCACAACCTCGTCGCGGTCGATACCTCCGCAACCATCACCGGCAGCTCGACAGATATCAATGCGGGCTCAGTAGTCGTTAGCGCGCTCAATAGCAGCGAAATTGAGGTGTTCACCGGTGCGGCTGCGGTGACGCTCGCCCTGGGGAGCCTCGGTGCCGGTATCTCGATCGGCATCGCGATCGCGCTCAACGAGATCGATGCCGATGTCAACGCGAGCATCAACGCGGTTCGTCCGGTTATGTCCAGTGGCGCCGTGACGGTTTCTGCCACTCGTTCCGGGAGCATCAAGGCGACCTCCGCCGCCGCGGCGATCGCCGCCGGGCTCGGCGTCAGCGGCTTTGCCGTGTCGGGTGCAGGCGCGGCCGCGAAGAACGACATCCTGGGCTCGGTGAATGCGCTCATCACTGGTACGGATATCGACGCTGGCGGAACGGTGACTGTTTCCGCATCCGCGACTACCGACATTGAAGCGCTCATCGCGGCGGTCGCCGTCGCAATCGGTGGCGGCGCTACCGGCGTAGGCGTCGGCATAGGCATCGGTGTTGCCATCAATCGCATCGGCGAGTGGGACGACAACCGCAGCTACCAGGAACTCATCGACCAGGAAGATCCATTTACCCGGACCAGTGCGCTTGCCGATGGTCAGGCGGTTGTCTCGGCCCAGATCGTCGGTGGTAGTGTCGATGCTGGCGGCGTCTTGGTCTCAGCGAACTCCAGCCAGTCCATCGATGCCACTGTGCTCGCAGCTGCCGGCGCCGTCGCAGCTGGCGTGGCCGGTGTGGCTGTCGCCGGGGCTGGCGTCTATGTCGAAAACCTCATCGCCGTCGACACCGTCGCTTCCATTCTCGGAGCGGCGAATGACATCATTACCGTCGACGCCGGGTCGGTAACGGTTTCCGCAACCAGCAAGTCCGATATCAACGCACTCGCCGGCGCCGCCGCGCTGACGGCGGCATTTGGCGCGACAGGCGTGGGTGTGAGCGTCGGCCTCGCCATCGCGAAAAACACCATCGCGGGCAATACCGAAGCGTCGGCGCAGTATGCCGACATCGAAACTACCGATCTGCTGGAGCGGCCGGGCGGCTCCAACCCGCCGTCAGCGCCAACACCGGGCACGATCTCCATCACCGCATCGACCGACAACACGATCGAGGCGACATCGGCTGCGGCAGCCGTCGCGATCAGTGCCGGCGCAGTGGGTGTCTCGGTTGCGGGCGGCGGTGCCGTTGCCCTCAACACCATTCTTGGCGATACCGAGGCATTTGCTGCCAACAGCAGCCTGGCATCGGGCGGCGACATTGACGTCGAAGCGTCCTTCACCTCTGACATCGAGGCGGAAATCCTGGCGGTTGCCGGCTCTGCGGCATTCGGAGGCGTCGGCGTCGCCGCGTCGATTGGTATCGGCATCGCGCGCAACTATATCGGCTACGAGACGCTCGGCGCCGATGTGAACGCGACATACAACCCGGTCACGCTGTCGGCCTATATCACCAACACCACTGTTGACAGCTGGGGCGATGTCTCGATCACCGCCGAAGGTGATCATACGATCGAAGCTAAGGTGATCACCGGCGCGGTCGCGCTCGCGATCGGCGGCGTGGGCGTATCGGCCACCGGCGCGGGTTCTGAAACGACCAACCGGATCGGCATCGATACGTCTGCCTATGTTCAGGGCGGTTCGACCGTGAAGGTCGGCACGCTCGACGTGGATGCAAGCAACGAAATCGATGCGACCGCCTATGCCGGCGCGGCATCCATCGCGGGCGCCGCAGGCATCTATGGTGGCGCAGCCTCCGTCGCAGTTACCGTGGCCGAGAACTATACGGTTACCAATACCAAGGCCTGGATCGACGATGTCGGCGTGCTGACTGCCACAGGCGCCGTTGCTCGCGACGCGCAGGGCTACCTGTCCCGCTTCGACGACTACGACCCCAACACCGTTAACCCGCTGATCTACACCGAGAACAGCGGCTTCGTCGGCGTTGGCGCCCATTCGACGACCACGCTATCGGCGACTGCGGAACTCGCCAGCGTCGCTGTCAACCTGAGCATCGGGCCGACCCTTGCGGGTGGTGGCGCTCGAACCACGAACAGCGTCAACACCATCACCTCGGCGATGGTCACGGATTCCGTGCTGCGTGTGAACGGCAATGTGGACGTCGACTCCGATGACGCCGTCACAACGACGGCCGTCAACCGGGCGCTTACTGTGGCGGCCGGCCTGTTCAGCCTTGCAGTCTCCGGGCTCGACGCGCAGTCGCACATCGATATCGACAGCAAGGCGGCAATCGATCGCTCGTCTGTCGATGCCTATGACGTGTCTGCCGTCGCGACCGCCACACCGTCTGCCTCCGGCTCTACCGAAGCGGCAACCGGTGGCGTGCTTGCGGTGGGCGTGTCGAACGCTGAATCCATCGTGGACGTGACACTCACGTCCCAGGCCGTAGGCAGCTCGTTTGAAGTGCATGGTCTGTCGCTGCAGGCGATCGAGCAGCGCGCCTCTAACAACGCTAACACCGCCTATGCTTCGGCTCAGGGTATTGTCGGAGCCCTTATCGGCGAAGATGCCACGCTCACCAATGCCGAGCATAACGCGACGATTTCGGCTCTGATCGGGGCCGGTACGACCGTGCTCGCGACCGGCGCGGTCGCGGCTACCGCCCGCGGCGACAACCGTCAGCGTGCGTCTTCCGACAGTGCGGCCTATGGTCTTGTCGCCGTCGGCGCAACGCGTGCCGATGCGTCGTCCTATTCGCGCACGACCGCTACTGTTGCCGGTACCGCCAATATCACCGCGGGCGACCTGGTGGTGAAGGCAAACGGCAATGATGACAATGCGTCGACTGCCAACCCGGGTGGTGGCGGTCTCATCGGCATTGCGGCCGGTACCGCCGACACGTGGGCGGATGTGAAGTCCGAAGCCTTGCTCGCGGCCGGCGCGCGCGTGACGCTGATCGAAACGGATGAGGGCGGCACCGGCTCGCTGCAGGTCTATGCGGACCAGAACACCGGCGCGAATAACAGCATCAGCACCGGCTCATATGGCCTGATCTCCGGCAACGGCACGTCGGCCGATAACGAGATCGACGCGGAGTCCATCGCCCGCTTCGGCAATGGCGTGCAGGTTTCTGCCGTCTCGATCGATGCCGGCGCCACCAATCGCTTCCACAAGGACGATATCGGTCAGAACATTGACGGCATTTCGGCCGGCGCCATCGCGGTCGCGGGTGTCGCCAGCACGACCGACCTAGACCTCACCACCAAGGTGATTGTCGAAGACAATGCGCGTCTGATTGTTGCCAATGCTGCTCCCGAAGATGGCGGCATTTCGCTGAGGGCCTATAACGACATCGTCTACCACGAGGCCATTGGCTACAAGGGCGGCGGCGTGGCGTCGGGCATCGGCGCGAAGAGCGAGCTCGACGCAGATGACGTGCTGGGCCTCGTGCAGATCGGTACCAACCCGGATACCGTCGCCGATAACAACGTGCTCATCCGCTCGTCCGGCGACATCAAGCTTGCCGTGAACAGCCATACTGATGCGACCGCACGGGTCAGCGTCGACAACTATGGCTTCGTTACGGTTTCGGTGGCGCAATCGATCCTCGACATCAGCCCTGAGCAGAAGATCGTCCTTGGCGGTGGCACCGACCTGCGCGCGCTGCGCAACGTCAACATGGTCACCGGCATGGACGAGAACTTCCATCGCGATGACCATAACCTCGCGACCTTCTCGGATACTCTGGCGGGCAGCGCGATCCCGATTGGCGACGTCAAGGTCGACTCGCTGCTGATGATCACCAACAGCATCGACATCATGTCGAATGCCCAGGTGGTGTCAGGCGGCAATGTGCAGCTGTTTGCTGACACCGATGCCCTCGCGAACATCACCTCGCAGGGCAAGAACCGCAACTGGGCGACAGGTCTCGCCGACGCCATCAACTCCGCGCTTGGCGGTGCGGAAACCTACAAGAGCAATGGTGGATCCGAGGCGGACGCGCATGTTCGCGTCGATGGTCTGGTGCAAACCGGCCTCAACCGGGAGGTCAACCTCGTCATCAAGTCGCTCTATGACGCCAACCCGAGCCCGAGCATCATCGACCCGGCCCTTGTAGTCGAACTCAACGGCCAGTTGCTTGGCGCAGACAGTCCTGTGTCGGTGGCGCTTTCCAACCAGCCGCTGGCATCGAACTACCTCAAGGACCTGGAAGAGGCGCGGCTGCAGCTTTCCCGCTACGTGGACGATGTGGCCCTGACGTCGTTCTGGACGGGGGAAATCAACCGTATCGTCCGCGAACTGGTCTTCCTCGGCCTTGCCATCACGGAGACCGACAGTACCGGAGCAACGGTTGTTATTCCGATCGAGCGCAACACGCCGACGGCGACGGTCAACCACATCTATGCGAATGCCGGCTACATCCTGGTGATTGCCGATGTGCTGGACGGCAATGGCACGCTCGACGCGCCAGGCGACGTCAGCGTTCGCATCGAAAACCAGACGGAAGCGTTCCTCAACATCTCCGGCATCACCGTGCCGGAGAACAATGGTGGCGTGTTCTTCAACGGGTTCCAGAACGAGGTCTCGAAGGCGGCCAACCCGAACGCGGCCATCAACGCCATCAACCTGCAGAACATCGCCGCCAAGAACAACGCGAACGATGACTCCGCCGTGGAGCATACCTGGACGGCCGGCATCGCCAATTTCAACGTGACCCCCACTTCTGATGCGGGGGAACGACCGGAAATCGTGATCATCAACACGTGGGTGCGCAGCAGCCTCGATAAGCCGTGGCCAGGCATCACCATCTCCGGCGCGATCGATGCGATCACGTCCGGCGTGACCATCGACAATTCCGTCGGGTCCGGCGACGTCACCATCAATGCGCAGATCGACAGCGACGATCTCGACGTCATCACGAATGGCTATGTGCTAGTCGACCTTCCGCCGGGCAGCATCTACTATACGGGCGGCAGCTCCTACGCGGAGTGGAAGCTCGCGCAAGCAGGCGGTTACGGCGATGTGTCGACCGCCGACCAGGCCAACATCCTGGCGAAAGGCCCGACGTCCGGCATTTCGGCAAACCGCATCTCGATTTCTGCCGAGTATATCGATCTCAACGGCTATGTCCGCTCGGGCCAGAAGGACTATGAACTGGTTCTCGACGGCGCGACAAACGACGAGATCGCGAAGATCGAGCGCGGCAATTACGGTCCCGGCCAGTACTTGCTGAAGAGCGCCAGCACCGGGGCATTCAACGCGTATTGGGACAACCAGACCAAGCAGATCGTCATTGAGGAATTCCGCGTTCCTGGTGGCTCGATCACCTTCACCGGCAACCTCGTCAATACCGGCAATGGCATTGTCGAGGCACTTGGCGGCTATGTGCACGTGAAGGTGACGAACAACACCAATTACGATCTGGTGGTGAAGTCGATCGACGTGACCAGCCGCGGCGCAGGCACCATCCGCTTCAACGACAAGGCGAAATCCGACAACGGCGGGTACCTGCAGACCTGGTACCAGATGGAGGCCGACGGCTCGGTCACCACCCGGACCGCTTCGTTCAACCTGGTGCAGTCGACGGTAGGCATCAACAAGACGCGTTCGTTTGTCGAGGATCAGGGTACCCGCGTCACAACCAATGGCTTCTTCGGCCAGGCGGCTTACAACGAGAGCTTCGTCTACAACCCGGAATCTGGCTGGCGCTTCGGCTGGACCGTCGGCGTGGTCACCGAGAAGCTGACCACCAATATTTACACCACATCCAAGTGGCTGGGCATTGACGCACTTGCAAAGGATCCGAAGGACATTACCGAGACACGGGTCCGCATCATCGGTCAGCCGACGCTGATCGCGAACTCGGTCTATTTCACTCAGGGCGCGGTCTACGCGCCGGCCACTTCATGGCTGGGGTTGCCCACCCCGCTCGCCAACATCAACGGGCTCGATCCCGACCACACCTATTTCGAGCGCACCTTCAACACGGCGGCTCCGGTCGTGACGATGAAAGACCTGCCGACCATCAGCCACTGGTACGGCACCAAGGAATACCGCAAGCAGGAAGACATTCTCGAAACCCAGCAGACCAATGGGTCGCATACGATCCAGGCCGATCGCCCTGTCACAGTGCGCTTCATCGGCTACGATGAAGCGCGGGTGGAGATCGACTCCAACGGTGCGGGCCAGGTGCTGATCGAGAAGGGCATCTACAACGATACCGGCCTCACCAAGATCAGCTCCGAGAACAATATCGAGACCATGACCGACACCTCAGTGGTGCAGGGCGTGCGGATCGAACTCGATGCGAAGAATGACATCGGCGAAGACAATGTGACCGGTGCGGAGCCGACCGGCGGCACGCTGACTGGCATCAAGACGCTGCATGTCGATCTCGTAGACCAGTATCCGGATGGCTATCGGCCGGATTCCAATACCTTCGCCCGCCTGACCGTGCTGTCGCGCACCGGCGGGGCGTATGTCGAGGAAATCTCCGGCGACATGCAGATCGCGTCCGTCGAGGCGCGGCAGGGCAATGTCGTTCTCGTTGCGCAGGCTGGCATCATTTCGGCCGAAACCTCCGCGGGTGTATACGCGTCGGGCCTGGTGAAGGGTAACTCCATCGACCTGATTGCCGACCGCTATCTCGACCAGAGCACCGGCCTGCCGGCAGGCGCGCTGGGTGGTATCGGCCGGTCCGAAGCGCTGGCGCTGCGGATCGACTCCGGCAATCTTGCCGATCATCGCGTGACCATGCTTGCCGCTGGCGACATTTTCGTTCGCGAAGTCGCCGGGGACATGAAGCTGATCAAGGCCCAGACGCTGGGTGACGTCTATATCAAGGTTGATGCTGGCTCGCTGATCGATGCCGACTTCACCGTCACCAAGGATATCCGTGCCTATGAGCAACTGCTCAGCGGTCTGTGGAGCGATCTGCAACTGACTGACGGCACAGGCGCGCAAACGAAGATCGAAAACACACTGACCGGCTATGAAAGCTGGAAGCGCGGCGAGTACCAGGCCTACTGGAAGTTGAAGGCTCAGTTCGACGGTACTACCGTCAAGCTGACGGCTGCCGAAGTGGCTTACATGAACGCCAAGCACGGTGCCGATGCTGCCAGCGCCATTGCGGCGCTCGAAGCAAGTCGGACGCAGCAATACAATGCCATCAAGGGCATCTATGCGGACTATGGCGATGTACAGCGTTCTGATATTGACGCAGCCTACGCCCAGTACTGGACGTATCGGAACACGCAGCCAAACCCTGCCGTCTACGACGCCAACTTCGGGATCACGCTGAGCAATGCCGAGAGGGCGGCCCTTGCGGCTGATCTCCGCACCGAGGCAGCGAAGCTCGGCAATACCGGCGCCGATATCGACGCCTATGTCGCTGCAAACCTTGCCAACCGGATTGCTGATGAAGAGTCGCGCCGTACGGACGACTATCGTGACCTGCACAAGATGTTTGGCCGGCTCGGCGAGACGGCCCAGTCGTGGGACAAGACGGGGCTCACCGGTACCTCACTGTCGACCTACAAGTATCTGTTTGCGGTCGGTACCGTGCGTACCGAACTCGTGGGCGGTATCAAGGTGTGGACGGAAGACGAACTTCTGTTTGCCTTTAACTCGGACATCTTCCGTCCGGTCACCGATACGGAAACGGTGATCGAAGCGAACAATGTCGATGCCAATGGCAATCTCAAGCTCGATGCAAACAGGAATATCGGCAAGGTCGAAACCGACATCGTCATCGACCTGACGGTGCCGGGCGCGAAGCTGACCGATGACCAGAAGGTGGCGCTCGCGTCGGCCGAGCGTACGGACATCGTCTATGCGAGCCGGATGAACCAGTTCACCGGCGCCACTTTCAACGGGAACACCATAACCCAGTCGGCTGGCTGGTCCGGCTATGCCGTCGGCGACGAAATCTATATCGGCGGCGACACGACCAACGCCACCAATCGCGGCACCTACCTCAAGATCGCCGCCATCAACGGCAACACCGTTACCCTCACCGGCGCCAGCTTCGGTACCGAGGTCGGCAAGTCGATCACGGTCGCCAAGACGGTGCGCGATCCGCAGGGCTCCAGCGCGTCGGTGAAGTACATCATCGTCAACCGCAGGGACGACGTCGATGTTGCCATCGACGGCGACATCAATGCCCGCGCCGGTGGCGATATCTATCTCGGCTCCGAGCAGGAGATGAAGATCGGGACGGTCGAGGCCGGCTCGACGGGTACTATCCGCGTCAAGACATCCGACGACATCGTCGACTCCACGGCTTCGGGCGGGGTCAATTTCCGCGGCCGGGACGTCCTTCTCGAAGCGGCCGACGGTGTCATCGGCCAGCCTGGCCATGACATCACCGTCGACATTTTCGCCGGAGGCGGCCTGACGGCGCGTGCCGAAGGCAATGTCCGCATCACTGCGCCGACCACGGACCTGCTGATCCGCCAAGTGTTCTCGCAGTCCGGCGCGGCCTATCTGACGACCAATACCGGCTCGATCCTCGACGCTACGAATTCGGGCACGGAAAAGATCCGTGCGCAGAATGTGGTGCTGAACTCGGCGGGCTCGATCGGCACGAAGGACAATCCACTCGAGATCTATGTCACGGGCGACTACAGCGACGATCCGGCCGACAGTTCCGAAGTCGGAACGGTCATCGCCAATGCCCGCGGCGACATCGTGCTGACTGAGACCGAGGGCAACCTCAACGTCCGCAGGATCGTTTCGTCGCAAGGCGATGTCGTGCTCAAGGCCGAGTTGCTGTCCATTCTCGATGCTGGCTATGTCGCGCCGGGTACTGGCCCCAACGACCTCGCCGACATCGTCGGCAACTCGATTTCGCTATCGGCGCGCGTGGCGATCGGCCAGGCCGCCAACGAGCTCGATATCGACAGCTCGGCGCAGGCCTCTGGCAGCATCCGTGCCTTTACCGATCTCGAGAGCATCTACCTCGCCGAACTGTTCGGCGACATGAACCTCGACCAGGTTGGTACGCCCACCGTGGTCACCAACAACCTGGAGCCGCTGGCTTTCCTCGTGGCGCTCTCGGGCAGCATTCTCAATGCCCGTCCGGTGAACGCCACCGATCCGCGCAACATCGTGTCGCGCATGACGTTCCTGTCGGCCGCCAACAATGTCGGCACCGAGGCGCGCCGCATCGTCAGCACGGTGGGCAATGTCGAAGGCATTGCCATCAATGGCAGCTTCTGGCTCCAGAATATCGGCGGCCTGGTGGTCGGCGACGTGCAGTCCAACTACAGCGGTATCTCTGCCAAGTCCGCCGGATACATCATGGCCTCGAGCCCGATCGAGATTATCGAATCCTCGATCGCGCAGCAGGACATACTGGAGTTCTGGGCGGAGGATGACGATGAGCTCAGCGGCATCGGCGACGATGATCTGGTCGACCATGTCACGGTGAAGGCGGGCGTGACGCTCGAGGCCAACAAGGAAGTCCGGCTGCTAGCTGGCGACAACCTCTATGTCGAGGCCGGCGCAATCATCAAGGCTGGTGACAAGATCACCATGGCCGTCGACTACCAGGCATCCGGCGTTTCCGATCCGGATGGCGATGCAGCGAGTGGCGGCTATGGCGAACTGAAGGGCTCGTTCACGGCACCTGAAATCGAGGTCTATGGCGGAACACAGGCGGACTCCGTCCTGTTCCAGGTCGAGGCGCTCAACGGCGACACCCATGTCTTCGGTGGCACGGGCGACGACCTCGTGACTGTCGACAGGCTCGTCAGCATGACCACCTACCAGGCGGTCGAGATGAATGGCGTCTTCGCAAAGGACGCAAATGGCCGCGAGTTGCGTGACGAACTGACCATCGACGGGCAGGACGGCAGCGACAAGACTTTGGTCAATGTGCAGGGCACAACGTCCGACTACGTCATCAACGTCATCGACACGGGCTCGAAGCTCGATGCGCTCGATCTGCTGCAGATCGAGGGTACCAGCGATGGCGATGTGTTCCTGATGCGCTACAACATGGTGGCCAACCTGCACCGGACGGCGCCGGACACCTATGCCGATGCGTTCGAGCGCATCAACTACACCTCCGACATCAATGGCCGCGTCATCGTCAACGGCAACGAGGGCAATGACGAGTTCTACTTCGACGACAATTCCGCGATCATGACCGTCGATGGCGGCCTTGGCGAAGACAGGTTCCAGGTCGGCCAGGTTTTCGCGACGCCGCGCGATGCAGCGGCCATCGAAAGCGTGGAAGACCGCTTCGAGACGGTGGAGATCAGCTTCGGTGCCTACCTCAGCCGCGGCATCTCGCTGCCGACCGTGATGTATGGCGGCGACGGGAAGGACGAGTTCGTCGTCTACTCGAACAAGGCGGACCTCCGCCTTGAGGGTGAAGATGGTAACGACGAGTTCGTGATCCGTGCCTTCGCGCTTGCAGAAGGCACCAACGTGAAGGTGAATGGCGGCACGGGCGACGACGTTGTCCAGTACAATGTCAATGCGCCCGTCGATATCGATGGCGGCTTGGGCTTCGACACGATCGTCGTGCTCGGTACCGAGTTCGCCGACAACTTCGTCATCACCAAGGATGGCGTCTATGGTGCCGGGCTGACTGTTCGCGTGGCGAATGCCGAGGCCATGGAAGTGGACGGCCTCGAAGGCAACGACACCTTCTACGTGCTCTCGACAGCGGCCGGCATCGTCACGACCATCATCGGCGGCCTGGGATCCGATACGTTCAACGTCGCGGGTGACGTGACCAAGACCGTCGTCGCCGACAATGACGGGGATGAGGGTACGGTCACCCATACTGTCGAAAGTGGCGATCCGCGCTATGACGGCCTGTTTGTCCGCGGCATCGACTTCAGCGCCACCGGCGCATCCACGGCCACTGCGCAGATCGACGTGAATGACGGTCTGACGGTGCTGGAGGATGGGGGCGCAGCGGCTGTCGACAGCTACAGCTTCACGCTGCCGAGCGCTCCGGCGGTCGGCACCACTGTGTTCGTCACGATATCGGCGGCGCAGGCCTCTGCGCTCACCACGGCGCGTCCGGGCGGCCCAGGCAAGACCATCCTGGTCTCGCTCGATGGCATCACCTATTCGGCTGCGGTCACCGTTGGGTTCACCTCGGCCAACTGGGCCGCCGGCCAGACCATCTATGTCAGGGCCGAGAGCGATGCCGCTCTCGAGGGCGAGCAGACCGTCGTCATCTCGCACTCGGCGATCAGCAGCAATCCGAATGACTCCGTCTACGGTATCGATCCGGTGACCAAGGCACCGCGGTTCGATATCCCGAACGTCTCGGTGAAGCTGCAGGACGACGACAAGCCGGAGTTGCTGATCAACGAGACAGGCGGTTCGACGCAGGTCTTCGAGAATGATGCGGCGGGTGACACCTACACCCTGCAGTTGACCCGCGCGCCGCAGGCCGGTGAGGTTGTCACGGTCACGCTCACTGCCGGCACGGGGCTCTCGCTGTCGCAGTCGGTGTTCAAGTTCGGCCTCGTCGCCGATGCTCCGAACGGCGTCCTCGCCTGGAACGACGCGCAGACGGTTACGGTGACGGCGTTCAATGACGGCATCGACAACCGCTACTTCTCGACCATCACCAACACCGTCACCAGCTCTGATGTGAACGGGCTTTATGCTGGCGTGGATGCCTCGCTGGTGTCGGTCGAGGTGGTCGACACCAACACACCGGGCGTCGAGATCATCGAGACGGATGGCTTCACGCAGGTGTCGCAGGCCGGCCAGACCGACAGCTACGACATGGTGCTGACGGATGCGCCTACGGCCGATGTGCGGGTGAACATCCTCGTCAAGGGCAAGGCGATGCCGGTGGTCGGCGGCCGGGTCCAGCAGGATGCCGATGGCTACTTCGTCACGTTCACCACGGCGAACTGGAACCAGCGAGTCACCATCAACCTCACCTATGATGCGACCGGGCTCGACTCGACCCAGAACGTCAAGGTTTTCAGCCAGCAGCCGCATGACCTGGTATCGATCCAGGGCCCCCTGTTCCTCGAAGGCGGCGTTGGTCCGACCGATCGTTCCATCTCTCGGGCAGTCGTGCTGCCGGGTGAAACCAACCCGGACGTGAAGCGCGACATCGTCGACGACGGCATTCCCGACCTCGACCAGACGATACTGTTCGCTGATACGGTACAGGCCAACAATACCGGCAGGCTTACCGCCAACACCGTCACCGGGCTCAATATGCCGGGCGGCGTGCTGACCGTGGACAAGGGCGATGGCACGTTCGAGGATTTCGCGCGCGGCATCACCTACACCAATATGGGCGTGATCGAAGTCCTGCTCGGCAATGGCGAGGACACGTTCCACATCGACAGCACGAATGAGCAGACCCTCACGGTCGTCCATGGCGGCGGCAAGGCGGACAAGCTTTATGTGCATGACAGCACCGGCCCGGTCGTCCTGTTCGGTGACACTTCGGCCAACGGGCTGAGGTACAATTCCGTGCCGGGCAACCCGGATGGGAGCGCCTACAAGTTCACCGAGTATGGTGACGACCTGATCGATGCATCGGGTGCAAATGGCATCGTGGTGCTCGATGGCGATGCGGGTGAAGACACCATTATCGGTGGCAACGAGGTGAGCTTCATCGCCGGTGGCACCGATGACGACAAGATCACCGGCGGCGTAGGCAAGAACTGGATCATCGGCGATAGCGCCTTCGATGTGGACTACGCCAAGCGCTACGTGATCATCGACGACACGGCCACCACGGCCGGCGCCGACATCATTACCGGCGGTTCGAATGCCGACGTCATTCTGGGTGACCACGGACTGATCTGGCAGAAGGACATGGACGAAGGCGTGCTCGACATGATGGTCGATCGCGAGGTCGTGCAGGTCCGCACCACCAACACCACTGTCGGCGGCATCGACGAGATCGACGCCAAGGCCGGCAAGAACATCGTGTTCGGTGGCTCGGCGGGCGACGAGATCCGGGGTGCGGGCGGGACGGATATCCTGTTCGGCGACAATGGCATCGCCAAGTTTGCCGGTGGCAAGGCGACCGAAATCGAAAGCCTCAACCCCGAGCATGGTGGCAACGACCATATCACCACGTTCATTGGCGCCGCACTCACCGGCAACCTGCGGAATGTCGTAGTGGGCGGTTCGTTCGACGACCTCATCGATGTCGAGGCCGGCGACCCGAATGTCGATCCAGGCAAGGCCGGCGACGTGATCCTGGGCGACAATGGCTGGATCGTCTTCGACGCCGACGAGCTGGTCGCCTCGATCATCTCGTCCCATGTCGATTTTGGCGGCAAGGACACCATCACCACGAGCGCGGGCCGAAACATCGTGTTCGGTGGCTCCGACCTGGACGACATCACCTCGGGCGACGAGGCGGATGTGATCCTGGGTGACAATGGTGCCGCGTTCTTTGCTGCTGGAATCGCGTTCCGGGTCGAGACGACTGCCACCAACAAGGGCGCGACGGATACGATCCGGGCTGGCGGCGGCAAGAACATCGTCATGGGCGGCGCTGGTGGCGACATCATCACCGCCGGTGACGGCACCAGTGTCATTCTCGGCGACAACGGCCTTGCGCTGTTCAACTCCGAGGGTGAGCGCCAGGTCGTGCAGACGATCGCCCCGGCCGACTATGGCAATGACGAGATCACGATAGTCGACGGCAACCACATCCTGATCGGCGGCTCAGGCGCCGACAAGATCACGGCTGGCGACGGCGACAATGTCATCGTCGGCGACAATGGCGTAGCGAACTTCGAGGGAGATGAGCTGATCGCGCTGGTCAGCCAGTCCACCGCACATGACGGCATTGACACCATCAAGGCTGGCAACGGCTTCAACACGGTGATGGGTGGCGGCGCGGGTGACCAGATCACCATCGAAGACGGCGACTCCGTGGTGTTCGGCGACTATGGCTACGCCAAATTCGTCGACAACCAGGCAACGCTGGCCTTCTCGCTCGAGCCCGACAAGGGTGGGGTGGACATCATCCGGGCGGGCGACGGCAATGCGGTGATCTTCGGCGGCGCCGCCGGCGATGACATCGCCAATGGCGATGGCAACAGCACCATCTTCGGCGACAGCGGCCTTGCCGAGTTCGACAAGGGCATCGTGCAACTGGCGTATTCGACGGCTACCAATATCGGCGGAGCGGACAAGATCGTCGCCGGCAATGGTAACAGCGTCGCTTTCGGCGGCGCCGACGGGGACGACATAACGGCCGGCACTGGCCAGACCGTGATGTTCGGTGACAACGGCTATGCGAGCTTCGTCAAGGGCTCGCCGACGCTGGTCTACTCGATCGATCCGACAATCGGCGGCAAGGACAAGATTCATGTCCTCAATGGCGACCACATCGCCATCGGCGGTGCCGACGGCGATGAGATCACCACAGGCGCAGGCTCCGACATCATCTTCGGCGACAATGCCCGGCTGGAGTTTGCGGAGATACCGCAGAACGCCGCACCCGGCACGCCGCCGAACCTTCTGAAGGGCTTCGTGATCGCGCCCACGGCGGGTGGGGACGACACCATTGACGCAGGCTCCGCCAACGACATCGTCATCGGCGGTACCGGCAAGGACAACATCAGGGGCGGGGCGGGCGACGATCGCATCTTCGGCGACCATGCCCTGTTCGATGTGACCGCGCCCGAGAACCAGCGCGTCATTGCCATCTTCACCGGCTCCGGTGACGGCGGCAACGATGACACCATCTATGCCGACGCAGGCAACGACATTGTCTTTGGCCAGCAGGGCAACGACCTCATCTGGGGCGGCGCCAACGACGATGACCTCGTCGGCGGCCACAATGTGGTTGGTGGTGCCGACGGCAACGACACCATCAATGGCGACGCCGGCGAAGACGTAGTGTTCGGTGACAACGGCATCATCGGCCGGACAGTGGTTGGCGGCACGAGCTGGAAGAACTTCACCTTCAAGCTCAATCCGACCATAGCGGGTCGTCCCGATGCTCTGATGCGTGAAGTCGTGCTGTTCGATCATGCCGATCGCATCGGTGGCAATGACACGATCAACGGCGGCGACGGCGAGGATCGGCTGTTCGGCCAGCGTGGCAACGACACGATCAATGGCGATGGCGCGACCGACGAGATTGTCGGCGGCCTTGGCAACGATACGATCGGTGGCGGCGAAGGCAGCGACCTTATCCTCGGTGACGAGGGCCAGATCGTGCGCGCCCTCAAGTCCGACGGCAGCGCCATCCTGAATTCGGATGGCACCTGGCATCGTGACGTCGTGCTCGAAGAAGTTGCCCGTGCAGGCGGTGTGCTGCAGCTGTCGAACAACCGGTCCCTGACCGGGCTGACCGCTGCCAACTTCCTGCTCGACTACGACGCGCTGTTGATCGGCGGGCGCCAGGGTATCGGCGGCGCCGACAGTGTCACGGGTTCCGGAACCTGGGACACCGTTGCCATCGGCATCACCATCGAACTCGACGGTGACGACACAATCAATGGCAATGCCGGCGACGACGTGATCTTCGGTCAGCGCGGCAATGACACGATCCGTGGCGAGGGCGGCAATGATACCATCTTCGGTGATGGCGCCAGCAACACAGCGGCGTTCGCCACCGATCTGCCGGGCATCGTCAACGGCTATCGCGTGATCGCCGCCGATGCGAGCCTCGGGCTTAACCTGCCGGTCTTTGGTGAGCTCGTGGTTCCCTCGGTCAACCTCGTGCCGAGCGAACTGACGGCGACCCAGCCGCAGATTGAGCTCTATCCCTATGCCACGGGCTTCCCCGGCGACATGGCCGCCCGTGACAGCCTGAAGATCACTGCAGGCGGCAGCTTCAACGTGCTTGCCAGTGTGGTGGGCGATGCGACCAATGCCGACACCCTTTATGGCGACGACACCATCTATGGTGGCGACAACAACGACATGATCTTCGGCGACAATGCCCGGTTCATGCCGGAGCAGGGCACAGGCTTTGCGACCATCGACGACAACCTCGCGGGGCTGTCGGTGACCATGCGCGACATGCTCACCAACTTTGCATCGCTGGCCTTTGCGGCCAACGCCCTCGCGGGCGGCAGCAATGTCACCGTTCGTATCGGCAGGGACACCATCTTTGGCGATGCCGGCGTCGATACGATCTTCGGTGACACCGGGACGGTGATCGTGCCGTCGAGCCATCTCGTGCTCGATGGGATGGACGATGCCTCGGCCGTGCTTGGCATGAACGCCTTTGTCATGCGGATGCAGACGGCCTTCGCCGATCTCAGCTACATGGTGCAGGGCGCGGGCGCCAAGGTCATCACGGCATATGGAACGGCCAACAACATAACCGGCACGTTCGTCGCCACCCGGACGACGACGCTGTTCGGGCCCACCCATATCCTCGATATCGGCAACGACATCATCAACTCGGGCTCTGGTGCCGACATGGTCGTGGGTGACCATGGCGTGATGGTGATGACCTCGCTGAGCCCGGCAGTCGTGCCCCCGCACCGCACCCTTTCCGCCGCGACGAAGGCGTCTCTCGATGCCGCCCTCATCGCGCAGGATGCGACGCTTACGGCACGGCTCAACGCGCACCTTGCGGCTGACCAGCGGATCGATGTCTCGGCATCGTCGCAGGCGGCTTGGCTGTTCGGCCGGCAGCTCGGATACGGGCTGCGGGTGGGCAACGACACGATCGATGGTGGTACCGAGGATGATGTTCTGATCGGCGACAACGG
>CAYPYV010000004.1:0-43924 GCA_964414845.1 uncultured Devosia sp.
CGCGCTCGCGCACCTGCTCGACAAAGGCGCGGACAACTTCGAGCGACACGTCGGCTTCGAGCAGCGCGCGGCGGACTTCGCGCAGCGCCTCGTCGACGTCCTTCTCCGCGAGCGCACCGCGCCCGCGAAGTCCGTCGAAGATTTTCCCAAGCCGGTCGCTCAGATTGTCAAACATCTATCGTCCTCTCGCTCACGGTCGTCGGGCGGACGCCTGCCGTCCGTGCGCGCTATATGTGGTCCACCAGCGCAAACGCCAACTGCACCCGAGGGCGCATCGCGCTGTCGGGTGTGAGCCTCCGGGATCTCTTTATACCTTTGCGGGTCCCGGTCGGCCTTCAGGTGACGAAACCTGATGGATCAGCCGCGTCGCATATAGGGGAAGGGGCGCGGAGTCAAGGAAGGGGGGCGATCAGCAGAGGTCATGCACCCCGAGCCATCGCGCAAGCAGGCGCAGGCCCACCAGCACGGGGAAGAAAGGCGAGAGGAAACCGAACAGCGCGAGCGTGATGCTACAGAGGGCGGCATAGACGATGTTGTACATGCGACCGGCGGAAAGGACCTGAACCAGAACGAGGTTCGCTGCTGCTGCGAGCAAGAGAGTGACCGCCTGCGGCACGCAGCCGGGCCACGCGATATCGCCGAGGTAAAGCACGGTATTCGCCGCCAGCAGCACGGCGGTGGTGGCCCCAGGGCGATATGTCGGCAAACGGAGCGCCATGCCCAGCCTCACAGGTCAGTTGATCCACCGAAGCCCGGAGGGCAGCGGCATGGTGCGGGCTGATTATGGCTGGCGACGTAATCTGAGCATGCCGTTCGTTCGGCGTAAAGGACCAGGCTCGATGGCGGCCGCAGGAGCGGCCGGGGGCCTGCCGGGGTATGGTTCTTTCGCCGTTCGGGAGCGTGCCCGCGGCCTTCGAAAGTCAGATCTGCGCCGGCCTTCCGGTCCTTTCTGCCCCGCCCTACGCGCTTCCCGCCGGAACCCGACGCCCGCTGGTGAATTCCTTCCTTGAGCGCCGCGAAGGACGCATTCAGAAAATCGAGCAGCGGGAGGCCATTATGGCCGAAGAGACGCAGAAGCGCTCCAACCGGGGCTTTGCCGCCATGGACAAAGCCAAGCAGCGCGAGATTGCCAGCAAGGGCGGACGCAGCGTCCCCGACGACAAACGCAGCTTTTCACAGGACCGCACGCTCGCCGCCGCGGCGGGCCGGAAGGGTGGCGAGAGCGTGCCCGACGAAAAGCGCAGCTTCTCGCAGGACCGCGGTCTGGCCGCCGCGGCCGGGCGGAAGGGCGGCGAAGCCCGTTCGGGGCATGGTCGCGAGGGCGACGGCGACGGCCCCCAGCAGGGCTGACCCGAGGGGCGGAACCGCATCGGCGGCCCGCAAGTTGAGCCTCCACAACATGGAGTTCGACATGACCACCGGCAGCTTTTCCTCTTCCGACGGCGCAACCGGGGCCGGCGTCGGCACCGGCACCCATAACGACCAGGTTGCCCGTATCGAGTTGCGAGACGGCCACCTGATGCCCCAGCTGGGCTTCGGCGTCTGGCAGGTGAGCAACGCCGACGTGGTGCCGGCCGTCGCAACGGCAGTCGAGGCGGGCTATCGGGCCATCGACACGGCTCAAGGCTATGACAATGAAGAGGGTGTTGGCCGGGCCATTGCCGAAAGCGGTGTAGCGCGGACCGACCTGTTCGTTACCTCCAAGCTCCGCACCAGGCTGCTGGGCCGGCAGGAGGCGGTGGACGGGATCAAGCGCAGCCTCGAAAAGCTGAAGCTCGACTATCTCGACCTGTTCCTGATCCATTGGCCATGCCCGGCGCTCGACCGCTATGTCGATGCGTGGCAGGGGCTGATCGACGCCCGCGATATGGGGCTCGTGCATTCCATCGGCGTCTCGAATTTCCTGCCCGAGCATATCGGCCGGATCGCCGAGGCCACCGGGGAGGTGCCGGCAGTGAACCAGATCGAACTGCATCCGCAATTCCAGCAGCGCGGGGTGCGGACGTTTCACCAAGAACACCAGATCCAGCTCGAGAGCTACAGCCCGCTCGGCTCGGGCGCGGCGCTGGACAATGCCGACATCGGCCGGATCGCCAAGGCGCATGGCAAGAGCCCGGCGCAGGTGATCATCCGGTGGCACCTGCAGGAGGGGCTGGTGGTGATCCCAAAATCGGTGACGCCGGACCGCATCCGCGACAATCTCGACGTGTTCGATTTCCGTCTGAGCGACGACGAGATGACCGCGATCGCCCGGCTCGACCGTCCTGATGGCCGCACGGGCAGCGATCCGGCGAGCTTCAACTCGCTGTATTGAGGCGGGAAGCCGGCATGAGCACACTCGAAAAGAGGAGGGGGCCGTGGCCCCCTTTTTCGCATCAGCTTTCGATGGCGAGCCGGACGAGTTCGGCCGTGTTGCGCGCGCCGATCTTTTCCATGATGTGGCGGCGATGCACTTCCACCGTGCGGTAGGAGAGGCCGAGATCGCCGGCGATCTCCTTGTTGGTGCGGCCATCGACGACATATTTGAGGATCTGCCGCTCACGGAAAGTGAGCGTGCCGAAGCCCTTTACCGCAATGGCCGGGGCCCCCTCCTTGCCTTGACGCACCTGCAGGTCGGGCCGGAACAGGTCCTGCGCGCTCCTGGCCAGTTCCACCGCAGCGAAGGGCGGCGAGAAGACCCAGCTTGCCCCATGCTTGATGGCCTGCACGACATTTTCCGCCCGCACGTTGGCCGGGGCGAGAAGGAACGAGTGAATGCCGAGATGCTGGCCCCGGATTTCGGTGAGGGTCTCGAGGATTTCGTCCATCTTTCCCTCTGCCCCGGCCATGGGCAGGATGACGAGGTCGGGCCTGCGCAGCTTCAGCTGCTCGCGCACCGAAGAGAGGGACTCGAAGGTGGAGACTTCGAAGCCCTGGGCCGAGAATTCATCGCCGATGCTTCGGCTGATCTGGTTATCGGGACAGTGAAGATAGACGAGCCGATCCCGGTTCAGGTAGGGCCTGTATGCTATGATTTCGCCGCCGTCAGCCATGTCGTATCCCCCTCGCATGCGCCATTGCCCAGCCGGTCTCCGGCCGATCCGTTGCCCGAACGTGCCTATGCCGTGCGGGCGCAGAATGATTTTCACCCCTTTGCAGCGTGGTGTTCTTGTGTGAGGTCAATTTTCCGCCGTTTCTTTTGTTCGCCAAAAACACGCACCAACTTCTTACGGAGCAAAGTGCCTGTCCGGATGTCCCGAACCGACTCTGGATCCTGATGTGGCCCCCCGGTCGGCAACGCGACCGGGCGAGTGGTGCATAACTCTTCCCCCATGCTTCCGGTTTCCCGGCAGGACGCATAACGTCCGAAATGCGTGGGGGTTCCCTCGAGGAACACAAAAAGTGGGGCTCTAGTACATGTTCAGAAAGTTATCTGCAGAAGCATTTGGTACATTTTGGCTGGTATTCGGTGGCTGCGGTAGCGCAATTATCGCGGCCGGATTTCCAGAGATCGGCATCGGGTTGCTTGGGGTTTCGGTGGCTTTCGGCCTCACTGTGCTCACCATGGCCTATGCCGTCGGCGGGATTTCAGGCGGGCACTTCAACCCGGCCGTGTCACTGGGCCTGGCCATTTCCGGCCGGTTCAGCTGGAATGAGCTGGTGCCGTACTGGATTGCGCAGGTGGTGGGTGGCGCCGCAGGCGCGGCGGTGTTGTACCTGATTGCGAGCGGCAAGGCAGATTTCGTCGCGGGCGGGTTTGCCTCCAATGGCTATGATGCGAATTCGCCCGGCGGCTACGGCATGTTCGCCGCACTGCTCACCGAGATCGTGCTGACGGCCTTTTTCCTGATCATCATCCTCGGCTCGACCAGCAAGGCGGCTCCCGCCGGATTCGCGCCGATCGCCATCGGGCTCGGGCTGACGCTGATCCATCTGATCTCGATCCCGGTGACCAATACCTCGGTCAATCCGGCGCGCTCGATCGCCGCAGCGCTTTTCGCGCAGAACGGGGCGATGGGGCAGGTATGGCTGTTCATCGTGGCGCCGCTGATCGGCGGTGCGATCGGCGCGGTCATCTGGCGCTACGTGCTGGCGGCCGACGAAAAGTAAGGCGAAGCGCTTCGTTGCAACGAAAACAGGAAGGGGGGCCGCAGCGCCCCCCTTTGCGTGTTCGGCCGTGCGCTTCGTCCTCGTGGTTCGACAAGCTCACCATGAGGACGAGAGCAGATGTCAAAGTGCCTATTCACCCGCCAGCCGCTGGGCGACCGGCTGGTCATCGAATTCCATGGCTGAAATGCGCTCCCCCCGCCGGGTGAGCTTGCCCGAGGAGGTGACGATATCGCCGATGTCGGTGGCGGCCTGGGTGAAATGCGTCTGGAGTTTCCGCACGCGTTCGTCCAGCCGACCGAGATCGACGAGGAATTCGCGCACCTCGTGCTGGATGCGATGGGCTTCCTCGCGCATGCGCACATCGCGCAGCAGCGCCTGTACCACCTGCACCGAGAGCATGAGGATCGAGGGCGAGACGACGACAACGCGGGCCTTCAGCGCCTTCTGCACGACATCGTCAAAGGTCTCATGAAGCTCGGCGAAGATGGACTCGGATGGCACGAACATGAGCGCGGTATCGGCGGTTTCGTCCGGCAGCAGGTAGTTTTCGGCGATGGCGCGGATATGCACCGCCATGTCCTGCCGGAAGCCCGACTGGGCGAGTTTCAGCTCCTCCGGCGTGGTGGCGGATTTCATCCGCTGCCAGCTCTCGAGCGGAAACTTCGCGTCGATGACCAAGGAAGGCGCGCCATTCGGCATATGCACCAGCGCATCGGGGCGGCGGCCGTTGGAGAGCGTCGCCTGAAACGCGAAGCCATGCATCGGCAGGCCATCGGTGAGGATCGCCTCCATGCGGCCCTGCCCGAAGGCGCCGCGGGTCTGCTTGTTGGCCAGGATCTGCTGCAGGCTCACCACTTCGGACGAGAGCTGCGTGATGTTGGATTGCGCACGGTCGATGACGGCGAGGCGCTCGGCCAGCTGGGTGAGCGTGTCGCCGGTGCGCTGGGCGTTTTCCTCGAGTGCGCGGCCCATGCGCTGCCCCTGGCTGTCGAGCCGCTCGGACATGAAGCGGGCAAGGTCGGAGGTGCGGTTGCCAAAGATCTCCGCCATGGTCTGCATGCGGCCGGTCATCTCGGATTGCAGCCGCATGAGGTCGGCAAGCTGGCGCTCGCCTGTGGCCGTTCGCTCCGCCAGAACCTCGGCTTCGGCCCGTCGACGGCGGGCTTCGGCAATGGCGAGCACCAGCGTCGCCAGGAGCAGGATGAAGAGGGTGCCGCCACCCCAGACCAGCGCATCGGCCAGCGTGACGTCGGTAGTGCCGAGGGAAAAGAGGACGCGATCCATTTTCCGACACTAGCGCGATTCGGTTTCCGATTTGTTCTCGGATCACGACAGGCGCGAGAGGCCCGCTGCTGTTGACCCATTCGGGCAAAATACCATATTCAGCGTCTTTCCCGACACGAAGGACCCTTTTCATGGCCAAGCGCCCGATCCTGATCCTGCCCGACCAGCGGCTGCGCGCAGTGGCCGAACCGATCGAGAAGGTCGACGCCGAGGTGAAGCAGCTCGCGGCGGACATGCTCGAGACCATGTATGACGCGCCCGGGATCGGGCTTGCCGCGCCGCAGATCGGCGAGCTGCGCCGCATCGTGGTGATGGATGTGGCGAAGGAAGGCGAAAAGCCCGACCCGATCGTGATGATCAACCCCGAAATCCTGAAGTATTCGGATGAGACGGTGGTGACCGAGGAGGGCTGCCTCTCGATCCCCGAGATCTATTACGAGGTCGAGCGGCCCGCCGAAGTGACGGTGCGGTACATCGACCTCGAGGGCAAGACGGTGGAGCGCGATGCCGCTGATCGGCTCGCCATCTGCATCCAGCACGAGATCGATCACCTCGATGGCGTGCTCTATATCGACTATCTCAGCCGGCTGAAGCGCGACCGCGTGCTGAAGAAGTTCCAGAAGGCGGAGCGGATCGCGCGGAAGTAGGGCGAGAGCCCGGATTTTCCCTCTCCCGCCTTTGAATGTGCAGTCGGGATTCCCTCCACCGTTTACGGGGGAGGGTCCGGCGAAGCCGGGGGTGGGGGGTGCCGCTTGCGCTGAGGCTGTCTCAGTGTGGCGAAATCCAGCGCAAGGTGCTCCCCCCACCCGCCCTTCGGGCACCCTCCCCCGTAAACGGGAGAGGGCCCGACTGAGAGATAGGGACTAAGACTGAGAGTCTCCCGCTCCCCCGTACCCGTGAGGACCGCACTTGAAAATCATCTTCATGGGCACGCCGGATTTCGCAGTGCCGACCTTCACCGAGATCGTGTCGCAGGGCCATGAGGTGGTCGCCGTCTACACGCGCGCGCCGAAGCCGGCGGGGCGCGGCCAGGCCGAGCGGAAATCGCCGGTGCATCTGGCCGCCGAGGGTTTCGGCATCCCGGTCTTCACGCCGCGCAGCCTGAAGAGCGCGGAGGAGCAGGCGCTGTTCGCGAGCCATGGCGCCGAGCTCGCCGTGGTGGTGGCCTATGGGCTGATCCTGCCCAAAGCCATTCTCGACGCGCCGGCGCTCGGCTGCCTCAACCTGCATGGCTCGCTGCTGCCGCGCTGGCGTGGCGCGGCGCCGATCCAGCGGGCGGTGATGGCGGGCGACGCGCGCACCGGCGTGATGGTGATGCGGATGGACGAAGGCCTCGATACCGGGCCTGTCGGCCTTGTCGAGGAAATGCCGATCGGGCCCGACATGACTTCGGGCGAACTGCATGACCGGATGATGCTGGTGGGCGCCGACCTGATGGGGCGGGCGCTGGCGGCGATCGAGCGCGGCAGTCTCGATTTCACCCCGCAGTCGGATGCGGGCGTGACCTATGCGCAAAAGATCGAAAAGGCCGAGGCGCGGATCGACTGGAGCCGGACGGCCGACGAGGTGCACAACCAGATTCGCGGGCTCTCGCCGTTTCCCGGCGCGTGGTTCGAGCTCGAGTTGAACGGCGCCATGGTGCGGGTGAAGGCGTTGCGCTCGACACGGGTTGCGGCTTCGGGCGCGCCAGGAACGATATTGCCGGAACTGACCATATGCTGCGGGGTGGGCGCGGTGCGGCTCGTGACCGTTCAGCGCGAGGGCAAGACGGCGATGGATGCCGGAACATTCCTCCGCGGCGCGGGGAGCCTGCCGGAGCGCGCCGCCTGATGCCGCGCTACAAGCTCACCATCGAGTATGACGGCAGGCCGTTCTGCGGCTGGCAGCGGCAGGCGGCGGACCTCTCCGTGCAGCAGGTGCTGGAAGAGGCGATCGCGCGATTTTCGGGCGAGACCATCAGCATCCAGGCGGCGGGGCGGACCGATGCCGGCGTGCATGCGACCGGTCAGGTGATCAGCTTCGATCTCAATCGCGACTGGGACCCGTTCAAGATCCGCGAGGCGATGAACTACCACACCAAGCCGCATCCGGTGGCGGTGGTGGTGGCAGAGCGGGCTGCCGAAGATTTCGAGGCGCGGTTTTCCGCCAATGCGCGGCACTATGAATATCGCATCCTCAACCGGCGGGCGCGGCCGGCGCTGGACGAGGGGCATGTGTGGCATGTGCCGGTGGTGCTCGATGCGGACCGCATGCACGAGGCGGCGCAGCTGATCCTCGGGCGGCACGATTTTTCGACGTTCCGAGCCTCGGAATGCCAGGCGAATTCGCCGATCAGGACGCTGGAACGGCTTGATGTGATGCGGCATGGCGAGACGATACTGGTGATCGCCAAGGCGCGGAGCTTTCTCCACTCGCAGGTGCGCTCGATGGTGGGGTCGCTGAAACTCGTCGGCGAGGGGCGCTGGACCGCGCGGGATTTTCGTGCGGCGCTCGACGCGGCGGACCGGGCACGCTGCGGGCCCCTCGCGCCGCCCGACGGGCTCTACCTTACAGCGGTAGACTACTGAGTTCGCCGGTCTCTTGTGGAAAGATCGACATCAGGATGAGCAACCCGAGCAGCCCCGCGACGAGGTGGCTGGCGATGAACATAGCGACCTGCATGGGCCGGAGCCCGACAATCAGGCGCGCGACGTTGATCTCGATCGTGACGACCAGGATAAACGCCGGCAGCAGAAGAATCATCTGAGGCACGCCGATGATGGTGAGGGCCAGCATGCCGAGCGTGGCGTAGAAGCTCGCCCAATTGTCGGCAATGATATAGGCCAGCAGCCGGTCCTGCATGTTGAGCTGCTTCAATACGATGGCCGAGGCGGAGATCTGCGCCGCGAGCAGCAGGGCTACTGAGAAGACAACCTCGAAAGCGGCGCCACGCGCGCCCGGCGAGCCGAGCAGGAGCGGCAGCGCTGCGCTGATGCCGGTGCTGATCAGCAGCGCGATGATGCTGTCGACAAGGCCTGCACGCGACAGATCGAAATGCGTGATCGCATCACGCTTGCCGGTGATGATGGCCCCGACGCCGACCAAGGCGGCGCGCATCGCATCGGGGAAACTGCTGCCGGCGGTCACGTGCAAATTCCTTTGAGGTCAGGCGGGACGGAGGACACCCGCGCGCGAGAGCATGTAGAGCGGCCCCCCGCCCCCGACAAGCGGCAAAGCCTCTAAAAGTTCAGGCATTTGGACGCGGGGTTTGCGCTCAACTCGGGATGAGGGCTTCGCCGCCAGGGATGACGAGCAGGAGCAATCCGGTTGATATGACGCACAGCACGACCAGAAGCGCGGCGCCGATCGAGGCTCCCACACCCATGCCCAAGGCATTGCGGGCCGTGCGGTAGCTGAAATAGCCCAGAATGCCGAGCGCGACGCTTCTGCCGACACCGAGCAACAGGGAGAGCGCGAAGAACGTCACATCGATGGCCGCAACATAGAAGGACGCGGCAACGAGCGTCAGCGGCAGCCGATCCAACCGCATCGCGACAGCGGCCAATCCGGCGAACACAGCCAGAGGCATGGCGCTCGCCACGGCAGACACGAATATGAGGATGAGAATCACATTCGTGGCCGTGCCCGGCGACTGGGCGATGGCAAAGCCCAGCATCACTGCCTGAACCAGCGCCAGAATGCCGATGCCGATGCCGACATGCGCGTAGCTGACCGAATTGGGCGGCAACTCGGCCTGGCCCGGCGGAAGGCTCACCGCCAGTTTCAGGGCCTGAATGTAACTGTTGAGCATGGCTTACCCCAGATAGGCGCGCAGAAATTCGCGGTAAAGGTCGGTGAGTGCCGCAAGATCGGCGAGGAGCACGTGCTCGTCGACCTTGTGCATGGTAGGGCCGGGCAGCCCGCATTCCACCACCGGACAATAGTCGGCTATGAAACGCGCATCCGACGTGCCGCCCCCGGTGGAGAGTTCGGGCGGGATATTGGTGAGCCGCGAGATGGTTTCGACGAGCACATCCACGCCGCCATCGAGCGGCGAGAGGAACGAGCGCGAGGGGCGCCCAGCGACCTGGAAATCGACCGCACAGCCGGATTTGTCGAGATTGTCGATGACTTCGGCAATGGCGGCGGTGAGGCTTTCCGGCGTCCAGCGGTCATTGTAGCGGACATTCAGGCGCAAGAGTGCCGAGGCCGGGATGACGTTGGTCGTCTCGTTGCCGACATCGATAGAGGTGAACTCAAGATTCGACGGCGGAAAGTGCTCCGATCCGTCGTCGAGCTTGCCCGAGAGCGCGGAAACGAGCGCGGCAGCCACCGGCAGGGGATTGTTGGCGCGATCCGGGTAGGCGACGTGCCCCTGCGTGCCGGTGACGCGAACTTGCGCGTTGAGCGAGCCGCGCCGGCCGATCTTGATGCTGTCGCCGGCGCGCGCCGTGGCGCTCGGCTCGCCCACGATGGCGAAATCGAAGCGGTGGCCTTGGGCATCGGCCCATTGCATCAGCTTGTCGGTGCCATTGATGGCATCGGCTTCCTCGTCATTGGTGATGGCGAGCGAGACGCGGCCCGAAGCCGGCAGGGCGGAGAGGGCGGCGACAAAGGCGGCGATGCCGGATTTCATGTCCACAGCGCCGCGGCCATACATGCGGCCATCGGCGATATCGGCGGAGTACGGCCCATGCGTCCATTTCGCGCTATCGCCGGGTGGCACCACATCGGTATGGCCGGCAAAGAGCAGGTGCTTCCCCTCGGTGCCACGCGTCGCGAAGAGGTTGTCGACCGGGTAGGAGCCGTCGCCATCGAAGGTAACGCGGGTGACGGTGAAGCCGAGGCCCTTGAGCGCCTGGTCCAGCACATCGAGCACGCCAGCGGTTTGCGGCGTGACCGAGGGGCAGCGGATCAGATCGGCGAGCAGGGCGGCGGGGTCGATGATGGGCAAGGCACTATCCTCGGGCGTGAGCCGAAAAGACTTATCCGAGGGCAGAGCGTCGCGCCAGACGAAGCGGAGCCTGTCGCATCAGGTTGCTTGAGGAGCCGCAGGGGGCGCGAGCGGATCGGGGCCATAGCGGTTTTCGCCGCGTGTCCCTGTGGTGAAGCCCAAAACGGCCAGAAGATAGACAGCATAGCAGCCGAGTAATGTGCCGAAAAAATGGTAAGCGGGCGGAGGCTCAGGCATCCACACGAAAAACACGCTGAACTCGCTCTGCGACACAACCCGCTCCGACGACTCTGCGGCGGTAAAGCCGAGTTGCATTGCGCGCCAAACAGCTCTTAGCCCCAGCAGTGCGGTGTATATGACAACGTCCAGGCCGCTATGGCCTCGGTCGTGGCGTCGTTTGATCGACACCGCGCAAAAGGGAAAGGCCATCAACAAGGTCAGCGCGGCACCGTACCAGCCCAAAGTGCCGAACGTATCGATCGAAGACTGAGTATCGCCACTCGGCGCGGACCATGGTCCAAGTCCGAAGCGGCCGCTGACCCAAATTAGGCCCACCGTGACAGCGCAAAGCGCCGCCAACGCTCCCCACCAGTGCAGAAGCGACAGGCGGCCCCTGAACGACAGGAAGAGCCTAGCCGCGCGCCGCATCAATCTCGCAGCAATTCGTTGATGCCGGTCTTCGAGCGGGTCTGGGCGTCGACTGTCTTGACGATCACGGCGCAGTAGAGGCTCGGGCCGGGCTGGCCATTGGGCAGCGGCTTGCCGGGCAGGCTGCCGGAGACGACCACCGAGAATGGCGGCACCTTGCCCATGTGGATCTCACCGGTGTTGCGATCGACGATCTTGGTCGAACCGGAGATGAACACGCCCATCGAGACCACCGAGCCCTCGCCGACGATGACGCCCTCGACCACTTCGGAACGGGCGCCGATGAAGCAGTTGTCCTCGATGATGGTGGGGCCGGCCTGCATGGGCTCGAGCACGCCGCCGATGCCGACGCCACCCGAAAGATGCACGTTCTTGCCGATCTGCGCGCAGGAGCCGACCGTGGCCCAGGTATCGACCATGGTGCCTTCGTCGACATAGGCGCCGAGATTGACGAAGCTCGGCATGAGGATGACGCCCTTGCCTATGAAGGCGGACTTGCGGACAACGGCGCCCGGTACGGAGCGGAAGCCAGCGGCCCGGTAGGCGGGCTCGTCCCAGCCGGTGAACTTCGAGGGGACCTTGTCCCACCACGAGGCATTGCCTGGCGCGCCCGGGATGAGCGAATTGTCATTGAGACGGAACGACAGCAGTACGGCCTTCTTCAGCCACTGGTTGACGACCCAGCCGGTCGCGGTCTTTTCGGCGACGCGGGCCTTGCCGGAATCGAGCAGGTCGAGTGCCGCATCGACGGCATCGCGCACCGGGCCCTTCGTGCCGAAATTCACCTCGGCGCGGGCCTCGAAGGCGGCTTCGATCTCGCGGGCAAGGTCTTCATGGGCCATGTTTCGTCTCCGTGCGGCAATGGGCGCCGGACATTATCCCGCCAAGGGGGCGTGTCAACGATCGTTAATTCCCGTGCGGCATGCTTTCTTCTCCACGGCTTTGCCTGATAGATCGCCTGAGCCCCAATAAGAGACCGAGATGGCCAAACGCCGCCACACACCGCTGCGCACGTCGCAGGAAGACGTCGCCCAGATGAAGCAGGGGGTGAAGACCCCACAGACGGAGAACGCGGCCTATCGGCTGGCTTTCGCCGACAGCGAATTCCTCACATCGGAAGAAACGCGCGGCATCCGATTCCAGCTCGAATACCTGAAGCCCGAGACCCGACTCAAGGAGCGCGGCATCAACTCGACCGTGGTGCTGTTCGGCGGCGCGCGCATACCGGAGCCGGGCAAGGACGCCTGGGCGGCGCGGAACGACGTGCAGAAGCGCAATCTCGAGGCGGCCTCGCGCTATTACGACGAGGCGCGGCGGTTTGCGCAATATGCGTCACTGACGTCGAAGGCGCTGGAGTTCCGCGATTATGTGGTGGTGACCGGCGGCGGGCCGGGGGTGATGGAGGCCGGCAATCGCGGTGCGGCGGATGTCGGTGCGCCGACCATCGGACTCAACATCGTGCTGCCGCACGAGCAGGCGCCAAACACCTATGTCACGCCGGACCTCAGCTTCAATTTCCACTATTTCGCGACGCGGAAGATCCACTTCCTGCTCAGGGCGCGGGCGGTGGCGGTGTTTCCCGGCGGGTTCGGCACGCTCGACGAGTTCTTCGAGACGCTGACACTGATCCAGACGGGCCGCATGGAGCGCATTCCGCTGCTGCTGTTCGGCATCGAGTTCTGGAACAAGGTGATCAACTTCACGGCATTGGCCGAGTCCGGAACGATCGGGCCGGAGGATCCCCACCTGTTCACCGTGGTCGACAGCGCCGAAGAGGGCTGGGCGGTGGTGCGCCAGCACTACGGATTGCCCGAGATCACGCTCAAGGCAGCGGCGGAGTAGGGGCTCACCGCTTCGGGGCGAAAAAGCCGTCGAAGTGGTTGCGCAGTTCGCACGGATTGCCGTCCGGATCGCGGAAGGGCGCGATCACGCCCCAGTCGTGGTGCGCCACGGCGATCTCGACCCCGTGGGCGCGGAGGCGTTCCGCCATCGCATCGACATTGGCGACATTGAAGCGCAGCACGGCAGGATTTTCGGCGCGGGACTTGGCAGAGCGGGCTATGCCCGGCGCCGTCTCGATCATGAGGTAGGCCGCGCCGAAACCCAGGATGGTGACATCGCCCTGGTCCTTGAGCAGCGGCAGGCCGAGAACGTCGCGATAGAAGGCGACGCATCGGGCATAATGCTCAACAAACAGCACGAGGCCGGGGCGCTCGAGCCAGTCGGGACCACCGGCGGGCAGCGTCACTTCAACGCTTTCAGGAAGCCCGCGAGATCGGCGGTGACGTGGTGGACATGCGTGCCGCCGCGCTCTTCCAGCTCCCAGGCTTCGATCTGCTCGTGGGTGTAGCCTTCCGATGCGACGACCTGCACCGTCGCCATGCCGACTTCATGGGGTACGAGAAGGTTCTTTTCGAGATCGTCGAACATGGCAGCGCGGGTCGCATCGATACCATGGGTGGCAAAGAAGCCATGATAGGCCTCGGGCAGCGGCTTGGGCGTGAAGCGCATCGAGCGGATATCGAAGATGTCCTCGAACAGGTTCTCGGCATTGCCGAGCCGGTTGAGTACCGCGCGGGCGTGGCCGACATCGCCATTGGTGAGGATGAACTTGCGGCCGGGCAGGGCACGGATGGTATCGAGCAGCTCGGGATGCGGGGCTACCGGGCTGTAGTCGATGGCGTGCACGGTGTTGAGGAAATGGTCGGGGTCGACCTCATGCCGGTGCATGAGCCCGTTCAGCGTGGTGCCGTAGGTCTTGTAGTAGCTCTTCTGCAGCGTCCGCGCCTCATCGAAGGGCAGTTGCGTGACCTTGACGACATACTCGGAGATCAGCCGGTCGATCTGCGCGAAGAGATTGCATTCCCGCGGATAGAGGGTGTTGTCGAGGTCGAAGACCCACTCGGTCACATGCGAGAGGGAACGCGGAGTGCTTGGAGACATATCGAGGCTCATGAGCCCATGATGGCAGAGTTTCGCCCGCGTCGCATCATCTGACATGCACTGGACAGGGTTGCGAAGGCCGCAAACTTCGTTCGGTAGAAAGATAAATGCGAAGACTTAAAGTAAGAGTTCAGATGTAACGGCCGTGTGATGACTCCGTGAACAGAGGCGGCGGGTGCCGCCCAGCCGGAGATTTCGCCATGTGCCAGGATTGTTCGACCAAGGTTTCCCGCCGCAGCTTCTTCAGATCCGCAGCCACCGGGCTGTTCGTCGCCGGGGCGACGAGCGCCGGACTGGTCACGCCGGGCTTTGCCAAGACTGAACTGACCCCGGATGAGGCGCTTGAAAAGCTCAAGGCCGGCAACAGGAAGTTCCTGGCGGCGCCGGAGCTGTGCGAGACCGATATGCTGACCACCCGCGCTGCGGTGGCGAAGGGGCAGTCGCCCTGGGCGACGGTATTGACCTGCGCCGACAGCCGGCTGGCGCCGGAACTGCTGTTCGGCGGCATGACGCTGGGCGAACTCTTCGTGTGCCGCAATGCCGGCAACCAGGCCGATGACGACGTGATGGGCACGATCGAATATGGCGCGGAGCATCTGGGTTCGCCGCTGATCCTGGTGCTTGGCCACGAGCGTTGCGGCGCAGTCGCTGCCGCATGCGAGCTCGCGGAAAAGGGCGGCGAAGCCGAGGGTTATATCGGCAAGATGCTGCACGACATCCTTCCGGTGGCGGCATCGCAACGCGGCAAGGATGGCGACTATGTCGACAACACGGTTACCGAGAATGCCCGCGTGAACGCGGAAAAGATCCTCAAGCAAAGCAAGATCGTTTCGCACCTTGTCGCCGAGGGGAAGGTGAAGGTCGTCCATGGCCGCTACGACCTCGATACCGGCGAGGTCAGCTTCCTCGGCTGAGACTCGTTTCTGCAGCAGACTGGCGGGCCGCGGAGTACCAGCTTCGCGGCCCTGCAGCATCTGGCTGCAGCCTCCCCCGATACGCCCGAGCGAACGGGAGGACAGCAGAAGCTCGCGTAATTTCTCCATCAATCATTTGATTGAGAACGCTGAGCGGTCTAGTGCTTCTCGAGAGGCGCGCTGCAACGCGTCGGCCGGCGGGCCCGGCCTTGGCGGGTGGGCGCAGCGCCATCGGATTGGCCGCTTGAGTGCCGTGAGGGGGGCGTGAATTGGACCTGTCAGTTTCCCCCAGATCGGTGCGGCGCGAGAACGGCGACGACCGGCGCGCGGGGATTGCAGCTGCTGCGCGAGCTCTGATTGTCGAAAAGGGCATGGCGGGGCTCAGGATGCGCGACATTGCCGAGCGCGTCGGCATCAATATCGCCACACTGCATTACCATGTGCCCACGAAGGCGGCGCTGGTGCGGCTCGTGGCGGAAACGCTGATCGATGACTTCCGCGCCCAGCATGTTGTCCGTCCGCGGGACCGGCTCCCGCCCGCGGCGCTGCTGGAGCACGAGTTCGCCGACTTCCACGAAGCCTTTGTCGAGCACAGCGAGATCGGCCGACTGATGGTGGAGTTCCTCGCGCTGCGCCATCGGGATGGCGAGATCCGGTCCGTGATCGATCCGATGCTCAGGGTCTGGACGCAGATGATTGCCGATATCCTCGCCCATGGCGTGGCGGAGGGCAGCTTCCGGCCCGATCTCGACCCACCCATGGCCGCCGAGATGATGACGGGTACGCTGCTCGGCTATTGCCACCACCCGGCGCCCGGCGCCGATGTCTTCCAGCGGCTGACGAGCGAGCTCAAGCGCGCTGTCGCAAACCCGAATCGAGTCCAGGGATCATTGCCATGAAGCCAGCTTTCCATGTCCCGCAAAGCAAGGCCGACGCCGATCCGCGACGCTGGGTGGCGATGTTCGTTCTGCTGATCGCCAGTTTCATGAACCTGATCGACGTGACGATCGTGAACGTGGCCCTGCCGAGCCTCGAGAGGAACCTCGGCGCCGACCCTTCCGAGATGGAGTGGGTCATCGCCGCATTCGTGCTCGCCTTCGCGCTCGGGCTGCTGCCGTTCGGGCGGCTCGGCGACATCGTGGGCCGAACCAAGATGTTTCTGGTCGGGGTGACGCTCTTCACCATTGCGTCGGCCGCCTGCGGGCTGGCGCCGACCATCGAGTGGCTGATCGTGGCGCGGGTGCTGCAGGGCCTCGCGGGCGCGATCATGACGCCGCAGGTGCTGGCCATTGCGCAGGTGACGTTTCCGCCGGAAGAAAAGGGGCAGGCGTTCTCGCTGTTCGGGCTGAGTGCCGGGCTTGCCGCGGTGACGGGGCCGCTGCTGGGCGGCCTGCTGATCGGAGCAAACATCTTCGGGCTCGACTGGCGTCCGATCTTCCTCGTCAATGTCCCGGTGGGCATCGTGGCGGTGGTGGCGGGCTGGTTCCTGATTCCGCGGACGCCGGGGCATCCGGACCTGAAGAACGACTATGTCGGCATCGGGCTCTTCGCGCTGGCGACAGTGGCCATGATCTATCCGCTGGTCGAAGGCCGGAGCTTCGGCTGGCCGCTCTGGGCTTTCGGGCTGATGGGGCTGTCGCTGGTATTCGTGGGGTTCTTCGTTCTCTGGCAAAGGCGGCGCGCAGCCGCGAACGCGCCGCAGCTCCTCAACTGGAGCCTGATCAGCAATGGCAATTTCCTGCTGGGGCTCCTGATCACCACGATCTTTGCCTCTGGCGTGCCGGCCATGTTCATCGTCATCTCGTTGACGCTGCAATCCGGCTATGGCTTCAGTCCGCTCGAATCCGGCCTCACCAATACGCCGTTCTCGCTCGGCGTGCTGATGGTGTCGCTGCTGATCGGGCGGCTCGGCCAGCGCTTCCTCAAGGAGCGGCTGATGGTGGGCGCCGGGCTTCTGGTCATCGGCATCACCTGGCTCGATTTCATCATCCGAGGCCTCGGCGACAGCGCGACGAACTGGACCTTCACTCCGCCGCTGCTGGTCGCGGGCGTGGGCCTCGGCATCGGAATTTCCGGCATGTTCCAGTCCGTCCTGATGGGCGTGCCGCCCCGCGATGCGGGTGCCGGGTCGGGCGCGCTGCAGGCGTTCCAGCAATTGGGCGGTGCCATCGGCGTGGCGCTGGTGGGCGAGATCTTCTTCACGCTGCTTGCGCAGAACATGGCCGCGGGGCTGCCGCCAAAGCAGGCCTTCGCATCGGCGGCAGGGCCCGCCATCGTCTACCAGATCGTTTCGTTCTCGGCCGTCGTGCTGCTGACGCCGTTCCTCAAGATCCGGCAGTCGGATCATGGCCAGGGCGGCGGCCTGGGTCGCCCGGCTGCGCCGCCGACGCCAGTCTTGGCAGACTGAAACAAAAGGGCGCCCGGTAGGCGCCCTTCATCGTTCCAGCGGTTGAATCGAGGTGTGTCAGCGCACGATCAGCGTGCCGGCGCCGTGCTCGGTGAAGAGCTCGACGAGCACGACATGCGGAGTCTTGCCGTTGAGGATGACGACGCCCTCGACGCCCGATTCCACCGCCTCGATGCAGGTCTCGACCTTCGGGATCATGCCGCCCGAAATCGTGCCATCGGCGATGAGCGCCTTGGCGTCGCGCACGGTGAGCTCGGGGATGAGCTTCTTGTTCGCGTCGAGCACGCCATCGACATCGGTCAGGAAGAGCAGGCGCTTGGCGCCGAGCGAGCCCGCAATGGCGCCGGCGAAGGTATCGGCGTTGATATTGTAGGTGAAGCCGTCACGACCGGGTGCGACTGGGGCGATGACCGGGATCATCTCCGAGCGCGCGAGCAGATCGAGCAGGGTGCGGTCGACCTCGACGGGCTCGCCGACAAAGCCCAGATCGAGCACGCGCTCGATATGGGAATCCGGGTCCTTCACGGTCTTGTGGGCCTTCTTGGCGAAGACCATGTTGCCGTCCTTGCCGCAAAGGCCGATGGCCCACTCGCCCTCGGCATTGATCAGCGCGACGATTTCCTTGTTGATGGAGCCGGCCAGCACCATCTCGACCACATCCATGGTGCGCTGGTCGGTGACGCGCAGGCCGCCCTCGAACTTGCTCTCGATGCCGAGCTTGGCCAGCATCGAGGCGATCTGCGGGCCGCCTCCATGCACGACGATCGGGTTGACCTTCGACTGCTTCAAGAGCGCGATGTCGCGCGCGAAGGCCTTGCCGAGCGACAGCTCGCCCATGGCATGGCCACCATATTTCACCACGACGGTCTTGCCTTCGTAGCGCTGCATATAGGGCAAGGCCTGCGAAAGGATCGCGGCGTCTCGGGAGAAGCTTTCGATATCGGGCATGGCGCGCTTGGATGTCATGGTGGGAACGTCCTATAACGCATTGCTCGCGGCAGAAAAGCGACAATCGCGCGAGAAATCCCGTGCTTTTCGGCGGAACTGGAAAAACGTGAGCGGCCGCCCCCACTAGGCAGGGCCGGACACCCCGGCTAGTGTGCGCGCCATGCAAGAGGCCAGCGCCGAATTGTCGAAGCTGTTGTCGCGGGTGGCCTTGGGCGACCGCGCGGCCTTTCGCACGCTTTACGACCGGACCAGTGCGAAACTCCTGGGCGTGACGCTCCGTATCTTGAATGACCGGGCAGAAGCCGAGGAGGCGCTGCAGGAGGTCTTCGTCAAGGTGTGGAAGCGGGCGGACCGCTATGTCGAGGGCCCCTACAGCCCGATCAGCTGGCTGGTGGCGATCGCCCGAAACCACGCGCTCGATATCGTCAGGGCAAGAAAACCGCGCGGCGAAGATATCGACGGGGCGCTCGACATCGCCGATGGCGCGCCCGACCCGGAAGCCTCCGCAATCGCCGGGGGCGAGACGGCGCGGATTGCGCATTGCCTCGATGGGCTTGAGCCCGACAAGGCCGATTGCGTGCGGGGCGCCTATCTCGACGGGCTGACCTATGAACAATTGGCGGTGCGCCACAATGTGCCGCTCAACACGATGCGAACCTGGCTGCGCCGCAGCCTGATGAAACTGAGAGAGTGCCTGAGCCAATGAGCGCAACAGACGGAACATCGGAGGGCGAGGACGACCGCCTGCTGGTGGCCGAATATGCGCTCGGTTTGCTGGAGGGTGCCGAGCTGGTGGCGCTCGAACGGCGGCTGGCGACCGAGCCGCAATTGCGCGCCGAGCTTGCGCTGTGGCGGAGTCGGCTGGCAGGCCTCGACGGCGAAGTCGGCGAAGTGATCCCCACGGCGGCGACGCGTACGGCGATCGAGGCGCGGCTGTTCGGCCAGGAGACAAAGCCCGCCCGTTGGTGGGATTCGCTCGTGCTCTGGCGCGCGCTTGCCGGCGCGGCGCTTGCGGTCGCAATTGCCGCCGTCGCGATAGGCCCCCTGTCGCCGCGGCCGGACGCCCAGGCGCTTGCGCGGGAATTCGTGGCCGCCTTGTCCGCGGAAAGCGGCGAGGCGAGCTTCGTGGCGCTCTATGATCCTCAATCGGGAATGCTGCGGCTGACGACGCTCAAGGGCGAGCCGATGCCCGAGAATGATTACGAGCTCTGGGCCATAATGGGCGAGAAGCCGCCGATGTCGCTGGGCGTGATCCCGGTGGGTGGCCCGATGGACAAGCAGATGCCGCAGATGCCGGAATTCGCGGCGGGCACGGTGCTGGCGATCAGCGTCGAGCCCAAGGGCGGCTCGCAAAGTGGCAGCCCGACAGGCCCGATCGTCGCGACCGCGCCGGCCATGCCGATATAGGTTCAGGGCGCACGTGAACGCATGTCCTGCCCAGGCGGATCACTTTGTGACCCAAACGTTTTCGTGATCGATAAATCTGCGATAGGTTGAAACTCACTCCCCCCTCCTCCCGTTGCTTCGGGTATCCAAGTCGAAACAGGCTGGATTTAAAAGGAAGGAACCGATCATGAAGTTTTCCGCTCTCAAAGTATTTGCCGTTTCCGCCATGCTGGCAGTCTCGTCTGTGGCCGGCGTTGCTTATGCCGAGAATCCGATGGTTGGCGGCATGCCGATGTACGAGAACAAGGACATTATCGACAATGCGGTGACTTCGCCGGACCACACCACGCTGGTGGCGGCGGTGAAGGCGGCCGGCCTTGTCGACACGCTGAAGGGCAAGGGCCCGTTCACCGTTCTGGCCCCGACCAATGACGCCTTCGCGGCGCTGCCGGCCGGCACTGTCGACACGCTGTTGAAGCCCGAAAACAAGGATCAGCTCACGAAGATCCTCACCTGCCACGTCATTCCGGCCAAGGCCCTCGCCGCCGACATCTCGAAGATGGCGATGGACGATGGCGGCAGCCATGTGGTCGACACCGTTGGCGGCTGCAAGCTGACGCTCAAGGCGGCAGACGGCAAGGTCACCATCACCGACGAGAACGGCAATGTGGCCAATGTCACCGTGGCCGACGTCATCCAGTCGAACGGCGTGATCCACGTCATCGACAAGGTACTGCTGCCCAAGTCGTAAGCTCGGGCACTGCCAATCGGTCGGGCGGAACATCGTCCTCGCGCGCCACCCGACACGGCGAATTGACGTGCAGCCGAGCCTGCACTTGCTAGACTGCACGTTCAGGCCCCACCCCGTTACCGCAACAGGGGTGGGGCCAACCCATTGACGAGTGCCAAGGTTCCTGAGGGAGACATCACATGTCGCTGTCGCGTCGCCGCCTGATGCTGGGGGTTTCGGGACTCACCGCGGTCGGCCTTGCAGGCTGGCTGTTCCGGCCAATGGGCCCCAGCATAGCAGCCGAGGGCAATTTCGAGGTGACGCTGACCGAAGCCGAATGGCGGGCGAAGCTGAGCCCGGAGGCCTTTGCCGTCTTGCGGCAGGAAGGCACAGAGTACCCCTTCACCTCCAAGCTGCTGGAGGAACATCGGAAGGGCATTTTCGCATGTGCGGGTTGTGACCTCGACCTGTTCGACGCGGCGACAAAATACGACAGCGGCACGGGCTGGCCGAGCTTCTACCAGCCGCTGGACAATGCTGTCGCCGAATCGGTGGACTACAAGCTCGGCTATGCGCGGCGCGAGGTGCATTGCCGCCGCTGCGGCGGGCATCTGGGCCACGTGTTCGAGGATGGTCCGCAGCCGACCGGGCTGCGCTACTGCATGAACGGCGTGGCGCTGAGCTTCAAGCCTGCCGCCGCCTAAGCCGGAGGCGGCCGCTGGAGCTTCGGGACCCTCTTGCGCCGCGCGGCAAAGCGCGGCACGAGATCGTCATGACAAAGCTGACCATCATCCAGACTGGCGAGGTTCCTGAAGCACTGCGGCCCCGCTTCGGTGCCTATTCGCCCATGTTCATGCGCATGTTCGATGACGCGGGCGCGGGGTTCGACTACGAAACGGTGGCGGTGCATGCCGGGGCGCCCTTCCCCGATCCAGCGGGGCTCGACGCGGTGCTGATCACCGGCTCGCCGGCGGGCGTCTACGACAATCACCTGAGCTGGATGGCGCCGCTGAGGGCATTCATCCGCGGCGCCTACGCGGCCAACACGAAGATGGTTGGCATCTGCTTCGGTCACCAGATCATGGCGGACGCGCTGGGCGGCGACGTGCGGAAATCCGAGAAAGGCTGGGGGCTCGGCCGGCACGAATACCGGGTGAAGGCGCGGCCGGCGTTCCTCGCCACCGAGTTGACGGCGCTGTCGATCGCCTGCTCGCACCAGGACCAGGTGATCGTGCCGCCCGACGAGGCTGAGGTCTTCCTCGGGTCCGAGTTTACCCCGAACGCCGGGCTACTCTATCGCAATGGCCGGGCGGTCAGCCTGCAGCCGCATCCCGAATTTCTCGACGACTACACATTGGCGCTGGCCGAGTTGAGGCGCGGCAAGGCACCGGATGCAGTGGTAGATGGTGCTGTCGCCTCGCTCGAGACGCCGTCGCATAGCGACGACATGGCCAGGTGGCTGACGGCGTTCCTCAGGGGGTGAGGTCCCCGCCTGTCCGCCTGCGACAAGCTGGCGCTGCGCCCGCCCGCTTGAATGGGGGCTGCCGAACACCAGATCAGGTGTGTGACCGGGCCCCTCTGGTGCGAGCAACGCACGATGTCGGTTCACGTCGTCGACGGGGGCCAGGCATGCATGACGCAGGTCTCCCCCCGCGAGATGGAGAGGAGATCAGAATGCCGAATACCAAATCCTTCACGTCCGCCATCTTCAACCTGTTGCCGATTGCCGAGATCAAGGCACGGCTGGCCGAAAGCGACCTGGCCGGCGAAGCCGATGTGGCTGGGCTCGAGCCCTTCATGGAAGCGGCAGTGGCAGCCTCGGTGGTGATTGCCTATGCGGACGGCGACGCAGCGGTGGAAGAGCGCCGCCGCATCCTGTCGCTATTGAGGGCGCATCCCCTGCTCAGCCGCTTCTCCGCGGACGAGATCAATGCCGAGATCGACGGGCTCGAACGGCAGTTCGAGGTGGATTTCGACGGCGCGCTCGGGACAGCCAAGGCGCGGATCACCGCCGCGGACCTGACCAGCGCCCAGTTCCGCACGCTGTTGCAGTTCTGCGCGGCAGTCATCGAGGCCGATGGCAGGCGGCACCCGATGGAAGAGGAGGCGCTGAGCGAGATTGCCGGCCTGAGGCCGTGGGGGTATCGCGAGCGGGTCGAAGCGTAAGGCTCAGCGCTCGAGCAGAAGCGCGATCTCGGCCCGGAGCGTTTCGAGGCCGGAACGCGTCTCGCTCGAGGTGACGATGAATTCCGGATGGGCGGCGGGGCGCTTGGCGATCGCCGCCCTGGTCTTTTGAACCACATCCTCGAGTTCGCGACGGTTCGGCTTGTCGGCCTTGGTCAGCACGATCTGGTAGCTGACGGCGGCCTTGTCGAGCTCGTTCATGACCGTCAGGTCATTGGCGATGGGGCCGTGGCGCCCGTCGATCAGCACATAGACCCGACGCAGGCTCTGCCGACCAGTGAGATAGGCATGGATGAGGCGCGTCCATTGGCGCACCTTGTCCTCGGGCGCCTTGGCGAAGCCGTAGCCCGGCATGTCGACGATGCGCAGCGGAGCCGACTGGCTCTCGAAGATGTTGAGTTCTTGCGTGCGGCCGGGCGTGTTCGAGGTGCGCGCCAGCGCACTGGTGCCGGTCAAGGCATTGATCAGCGATGACTTGCCGACATTGGAGCGGCCGGCAAAGGCGATCTCGACGCGGTCGGCCTCGGGAAGGTCGGCAATGCGGACGCAGCCCTTCACGAAGACGAAGGGACGCGCGAACAGCAGGCGGCCGGTCTCAAGCTGCTCAGGCGAGAAGCGGGTGTCGTTCGTCGTCTCGGGCATGAGAGGCCTCCAAAGGAAAGGCCCGCCATGGCTGGCGGGCCAAACTCATCACGGCACGGATGCCGACCTCAGCTCGCCTTGCCGGGCTTGGCCTCGACGGCGGCCTTGGGCTTGCGCTTGAAGCTGTCGAGGATGTTGCCGAGCAGGTTCACCTCGGCGCCGTGGCGCTTCATGATGAAATATTGCTGGGTGATGGAGAGGAAGTTGTTCCACGCCCAGTAGATCACCAGACCAGCCGGGAAGGTGCCCAGCATGAAGGTGAACACGATCGGCATCCAGTTGAAGATCATCGCCTGGGTGGGATCGGTGGGGGCCGGGTTGAGCCGCATCTGGAGCCACATGGTGATGCCCATGATGATCGGCCAGATGCCCAGATGCAGCAGGCCGCCCAGCAGTGGCACCGCCGTCGGCGTCCACGGAATCAGCCCGAACAGCGTGAAGATATTGGTCGGATCCGGAGCGGCGAGATCGACGATCCAGCCGAAGAACGGCGCGTGACGCATCTCGAGCGAGATGAAGAGCACGGTGTAGAGCGAGAAGAATACCGGCACCTGGATGAGGATCGGCCAGCATCCGGCGAGCGGGTTGATCTTCTCCTTCTTGTACAGCTCCATCATGGCCTGCTGCTGGGCCACGCGATCGTCCTTGAGGCGCTCCTGGATCGACTTCATTTCCGGCTGGACGCGGCGCATCGCAGCCATCGAGGCGTATGAGCGGTTGGCGAGCGGGAAGAAGACCGCCTTGACCAGAACGGTCACGGCCAGGATGGCGAGGCCGAAATTGCCCAGGATGCCGTAGAGGAACTGCAGCAGATCGAACATCGGCCGGGTGATGAAATGCAGCCAGCCCCAATCGATCAGCAGTTCGAGCCGATCGAAATTATAGGTCTTGTCGTAATTGTCGATGATGTAGGTCTGCTTGGCGCCGGCAAAGGCATAGCCCTTGTTCTCGGCCTTGCCGCCATTGGGCACTACGACCGGCGTCGTCTCGACGAAGTTCGTCTGGTAGACGTCGATGTTGTTCTGCTTGCTGGCGATGAAGCGGGCGGTGAGCGGCGAGCCCGGCCCGGAGAGAACGGCCGTGGCCCAGTACTTGTCGCCGATGCCAACCCAGCCGCCTGTGGTCGACGTCCACTCGACGCGCCCCTCGTTGATGACATCGGAGTACTTCTTGGAGACGAGGTTGTTGGACCCCAGCACCCCGAGCGGCCCTTCGTGCTGCACGAAGAAATTGTGCACCGCGGGCGTTCCCTGGCGCACGATGCGCGCATAGGGATAGAGCATCACATCGCCGCCCGAGCTGTTCTCGACCGACTGGGTGATGGTGAAGAGGTAATTGTCATCGACCGTGATGGTGCGGCGGAACACGAGGCCCGCGCCATTGTCCCAGCGCAGCGTGACGGGCGTCGCAGCCGTCAGGTTCTGGTTGCCGCCTTCGACGGCCCAGAGCGTGTTGGAATCGGGGCGGGCAAGCGTCACGCCCTGCGGGGGTTCCCAGCCGCTCTCGATATAGTAGCCGCCAGGCGCACCGGCCGGGCTGAGCAGCGTGATGATGGGCGAGTTGGCATCGACCGTTTCGGTGTAGCGCTTGAGCCGCAAATCATCGATGCGGCCGCCGATGAGGCTGATGGAGCCCGACAAGGCCGCGGTATCGACGGTGATACGGGGGCTGGCGGCCAGCGCCTGGTCGCGGGTCGTGTAGACGCCGGCCTGGGTCGAGTTCGTGACCGTTGTCGTCGTCGCTGCCGGGGTGGAGGTGGCCGCGCCCTCGCCGGTCGTTGCAGCGGGAGTTGCGATGCCCGCATCCGCCTGTGCCTGCTGCGCTGCAATCTCGGCGCGCCTCTGGGCCTGCTCGAGTTGCGGTTGGGCGACAAAAAACTGCCAGCCGAACAGCACAATCATGCTGAGCACGACGGCGATGATCATGTTGCGGTTGTTTTCGGACTGCATCAGCTCGGTTTCCGCGAATGGAGTTTCCTGAGGCCGGAAAGGAGATCGGCCGTCAGCCTGTCGAAGGGAAGCGAGAGGGCCTCGCGCCTTCCGACCAATACATAGTCATGTTGCGGCAAGAAGTCGGCAGCGCATAAGCGCGCGGCCTCACGCAGACGGCGACGGATGCGGTTGCGCTCGGGTGAGTTACCCTGCTGCTTGGTCACCGTGAACCCAATACCGGCCTCGGGAGCGTCGCGTCCGACAGCCTGCATGGAAAACGCAGAGCGCCCGACGCGCTGGCCCCGGGCGGCTCTCAAAAATTCGGATCGTTTCTTGAGGCGCCTCACCTTTGCCGGCCCGGCGGCGGCCGTATTCACGGCCGCTTTCCTCAGGCGCTGAGGCGCTTGCGCCCGACGGCGCGGCGCCGGGACAGAACCTTGCGGCCGTTCTTGGTCGCCATGCGGGCCCGGAAGCCGTGACGGCGCGTGCGGACGAGCGTGCTCGGCTGGAACGTACGTTTCATCAAACTCAACCACGCCGGCGCGCGGTTCCTCTAATCTGTAACTGTCGCATGATGCGTGCCGCCCAGGACATCCCAGGGAATGGCCGCGGCAGGTTGGCCGGGCTTATAGGGAATGAATGGGGGCAAGTCAACGCAAGCCGGCCCGTTTCGTGCCCCATCGGGCCGTGGCACGCCCAATGGGCGGACGCGCGCGCCTCATTGTACAGAATCCCCCGGAAAGCTGGGCCTCTCCCGCGTGATTTCCATTGCCTCGGCCGGGCGCTGTTGTCATTTTGCGCCGAGACAGAGAGCGGCTGGGCAGCTCATCCCGTGGGAACGGGACAGCAAGAGGCAGGAATTGGCTGAGTTTCTTACACCGGACCTGTGCGTGGTGGGCGCAGGCGCGGGCGGCCTTGCCGTGGCGCGGGCCGCGCGGAGCTATGGGGCGAGCGTCGTCATTGTCGAGCGCGCGGTGCCGGGCGGCGGAAAGCTCGCTACCGGTGCGCTGCCGCTCAGAACGCTGAGCGCTGCGGCCGGCCATGCCGCGGCGGTGCGGCGTGCGCCTGGGCTCGGTGTGATGGCTGAGGAAGGCCGCGTGAATTTTCGCCGCGTGCAGGAGCAGGTGATCGCCACGCTGGAGGCCGTGCGCCCGGACGTGTCGCCTCAGGCGTTGGCGGCACAGGGCATCGAGTTCATCAAGGGTGAGGCCAGCTTCATCGACAAGAAGACGCTGGGGGCAGGCGGCCAGAAGATCCGGGCGCGGCGCTTCGTGATCGCGACGGGCTCGCGCGCGCTGGTGCCGGCGATTCCCGGGCTCGATGGCGCGCCTTTCTTCACGACCGACACGATCGGCGACAATACCCGCAAGCTCACCCATCTGGTGGTGATCGGCGGCACGGTGGCTGCGGTCGAGATCGCACAGGCCTATCGCCGGCTCGGCGCGGCGGTGACGCTGTGCGCCGGCGGCGCTTTCCTGCCGGGGGTCGATCCCGACCTCGCGGTGATCGTCGAACGCGGGCTCATCGAGGATGGCGTCGATCTCGTGGTCGAGGGCAATGTCTCGGCGGTGCAGGGCCGATCGATGGGCATCGGCGTGACCGTTGAGGCTCGGGAGCGCTCGCTGCAGCTCGATGCCAGCCACATCCTCGTGGCTGTGGGCCGCCTGCCCAATGTCGAGGGGCTGGCGCTCGAACGCGCCGGGCTCGCCATTCCCAATGGTCGCAAGGCCTTGCCCATGGGCAAGGACGGGCTGACGACGGCCAATCGCCGCATCTATCTCATCGGCGATGCCGGTGGCCGGGTTGCCTCGGTGCAGCAGGCGGAATGGCAGGCCGAGGTCGTGGTCAGGAACGCGATATTCTCGAGCCCTATCGGGGAGTGGGCGCGTCGCGTGCCCAGGGTGGTGGCAACCGATCCCGAGATCGCGGAAGTGGGCATTGCCGAGGCCGACGCGCGGGCGAAGTTCGGCATCGGCTTCAAGGTGCGCCGGCTGCCCTATGGGCAATCCGACCGGGCGCGGGCCGAGCGCGAGACCAGAGGGTTGGTGAAGGTCATCACCGACAGCACGGGCGAGATCGTGGGCGCCGGGATCGCCGGCCGCGGCGCCGTGGAACTCGGCGCGCTGTTTGCGCTCGCCATGGCAAAGGGGCTCAAGCTCGCCGATCTCTCGCACATGGTACCGCCCTACCCCTCCTATGCGGAGCTGGCGGTGGCGCTCGGGCGGGAGGCGGATGCGGCACGCCGCAGTTCCAGGCTGAACCGGTTCCGCGCCCAGCTGACCCGGCTGCTGGGGTAGGGCATGGCGCGACCGGACGCCTCAGACACAGGGGTCGGGACGCAGGCCAGGGCCGGGGGCGCAAAGGCCCAGCCACGCCGCATGCCCGGTCCGCTGGGCGGGCTCTCGATGCGGTTGATCGCCGCGATGGTGCTGGTCATCCTGTCGGTTGAAATCGTCGTCTACCTGCCGTCCGCGGCGAGCTTTCGCACCAGCTGGCTCAATGACAGGCTGCGTGTCGGGCTCGTGGCGGCTCGGGTGCTCGATGCGGCGCCTGACGCGATGGACCTGCCGCGCACCCTGACCGACCGGCTGCTGCGGTCGGCGGAGGCACGCGCGATCGTCTACCGACGCGAAGGGCAGAGCCAGCTCATCACGCTCGACGGGGCGCCAATGCCGCGCGAGGTGGTGACGGCGGACATGCGCGACAGCCATCTGGGCACGCAGATCTATGGTGTGTTCGACACGCTGGTGGCGCCTGCGGGACGCATGCTGCGAATCGTCGGGGACGAGGACGGCGACCCCGAGCGTACGGTGGAAGTGCTGATGCCCGAGGCGCCGTTGCGCGCCGCGTTGTTCACCTATTCGGTGAATCTCGTGCTGCTCTCGCTCAGCCTCGCGCTGGTGACGTCGGCGGTGCTCTATGTGCTGATCGCGCGGCTGCTGATCGGGCCGATCCGGCGGCTTGCCGCCAATATGCTGAAGTTTTCGGCCGCCCCGGAGAATGCAGCGCTGATCGTGACCCCAACCGAAAGGCGGGATGAGATCGGCATGCTGGAGCGCGAACTCGCGAGCATGGAGACGGACCTGTTCTCGATGCTGCGGCAACAGCGGCATCTGGCGGATCTCGGCCTCGCCGTCGCCAAGATCAACCACGACTTGCGCAACACGCTGACGTCAGCGCAGCTGCTGTCCGACCAGGTGGCCAATCTCGATGATCCCAAGGTGCAGCGGCTGGCCCCGAGGCTGGTCCAGTCGATCGACAAGGCGATCGGCTTTGCGCAGCAGGTGCTCGACTATGGCCGGCAGCGCGTGGCGCCGCCCGCGCCAAGGCGGGTGGAGATGCGGAAGCTGATCGAGGACGCGGCGTTCGAGGCGCGGCTGGTGGCCCATCCGGCCGTGCACTTCGTCAACGACGTGCCGGCGGCGCTGGCCCTGAAGCTGGACCCCGACCAGAGCGCCCGGATCTTCGTCAACCTGCTCAAGAACGCGCGCGAGGCCCTCGAGGCGCATATCGAGAAGCTGGAACGCGCCGAGGTGCGGGTCGCGGCGACGATTGGCGCGGAATCGGTGGTGCTGAGTGTCATCGATACGGGGCCTGGCCTGCCGCCACGGGCGCGTGAGAACCTGTTCGTGGCCTTCGAGGGCTCGGCACGGGCGGGCGGTACCGGGCTCGGACTGGCGATTGCGCGCGAACTCGCCGAGGCGCAGGGCGGACACCTCGCCTGGATCGAAACCGAGCATGGAACGCGCTTCGACCTGAGCCTGCCGGTGAGCCTGACCATTCACCAAGGGTAACCCATGAGGCGGTGGCGGTCCTTGTCATGCGGGCGTCAAAATCATCGCAGAAGGGCGCTTGCAATGCCCGGCGGGTCCATGTATGGGTCTCGCCGTTCGCCGCCCTTCGGGCCGGCAGGCAAGCGCCCGTAGCTCAGCTGGATAGAGCATCAGACTACGAATCTGAGGGTCGGACGTTCGAATCGTTCCGGGCGCGCCATATTCTCCAAGACATGACTGTGACGCCAAGACGCTGAAAAGCCGTTGGTTTTGTGCGCTTGAGGCAAGCTTGGCGTCCTGCGTGATCCGGACAGGCGGCTATTTCGTATTCCACTCGGAATAGGGAACGAGCCATGCTGTTCATCGCAATCAGGATGCTGTTCGGCGACCCGGTCAAGCTGATCGGGCTCGTCGCGGGAATTGCCTTCTCGACGCTGCTGATGGCGCAGCAGGGTGGCTTCTTCATCGGCCTGGTCGGGCGCGCCTCCAACGGCGTGAATGCGGTGGCCGATGCCGAGATCTGGGTGATGGACCCGCGCACCGAAACGGCGGAGTCTCCGGTGGCGCTCAGGCCCATCGATCTCTACCGGGTACGATCGGTGGCGGGGGTCGACTTCGCCGCGCCGCTGATCCAGGCCACGGTGACGATGCGCACCGCAGAGGGCAATTCGACTGCCGCGCTGGTCTATGGGGTGGACGACGCGACCCTGACCGGGCTGCCGCAGAAATTCGTGCAGGGGTCGCCCGATGCGCTCCGGGCTCCCGACAGCCTCTCCATCGACATGCTGTCATTCAAGAAGCTGTGGCCCGACCTCGCCACCGCACCGATCGGGCAATGGCAATTGCCCAGCCTAGAGATCAACGACAAACGCGCGGTGATCGTGGCGGTCACCGATACGCTGCCGGGCTTTGCCGCGCCCGGCGTGCTGCATGCGCGGGCGAGCAATGCGGTGAACTGGTCGCCCCAGACCCGACCGTCCTTCATCCTCGTGAGGACGGAAGGCGATCCAGCCGATCTGGCGAAGCGGATCACGGCCGAGACGGGGCTCCGAGCCATGCCGAGCGCGGAGTTTGCCGCGGCGACCTTCGGCTATGTGGTGAGCAGCACCGGCATCGCCTTCTCGTTCGGCGTGGTGATCGCGCTCGGTGCGGTCGTGGGCATACTCGTGTCCGGGCTCACCTTCACGCTATTCGTCAATGACAATATCAAGCAGTTTGCGGTGCTGAAGGCCGTGGGCGTGACCAACCTGCGCCTGGTGCTGCTGGTTTCGGCGCAGGCGCTGATGGCGGCGTTTCTCGGCTTCTCGTTCGGGCTCTGGTCGGCGAGCGGCTTCTTCGAGGGCGTGAACCGGCCGCTGGCCGATCTCAAGGGCTTCTACCTGCCCTGGCAGATCGCCGCGACAGTCGGCGCAGCCACGGTTGGGATCGTGCTGTTTGCGACATTCATCAGCCTGAGGCGGGTACTGCGCCTCGATCCTGCAACGATCTTCAGGGGATGACGATGGCGGCGATCAGTGCGCATGGCATCGAGATCGGCTTCGGGCGCGGCGATGCCCGCACCCAGGTGCTGCGCGGTGTGGATTTCACCGCAGAGACGGGCGAGCTGACCTTCCTTATCGGGCCGTCGGGCTGCGGGAAGACCACGCTGATCTCGATTCTCGCGGCCATGCTCAGGGCCGAGAAGGGCGAGGTGGAGCTGTTCGGCACCAGGCTCAAGGGGCTCAGGGGCGGGCGGCTCTCGCGATTCCGCGGGCGCAATGTCGGCTTCGTCTTCCAGCAGTTCAATCTCCTGCCGTCGCTCGATGCGGCCGACAATGCGGCGGTGCCGCTGATCGTGATGGGGATGGCGCCCAAGAAGGCCCGCAGGAAGGCGATGGAACTGTGCGAGCGGCTGGGTATCGGCCCGGTGATGATGCGATATCCGCAGCAATTGTCGGGCGGGCAGCAGCAGCGCGTCGCCATCGCCCGGGCGCTGATCCACGAGCCCAAGCTGATCGTCTGCGACGAGCCGACGGCGGCACTCGACGCTGCAACCGGACGCTCGGTCATGGAACTGCTGCGCGATGTGGCCGTGCGCCCCGATCGCGCGGCGATCGTCGTGACGCATGACGAACGCATTTACCCCTTCGCGGACCGCATCGCCGAAATGGCGGACGGGCGCGTGGTGAGGACACGGATGAAAGAGGAGATCGCCAGATGATCCGCCGCACGCTGTTCCGCATCGGACTGCCGCTCTTGGCGCTGCTTGCCCTGGGGTCGGCGGGTTGGTCGATCTATCGTTCGAATGTCGCCATGGCTGCTGCGACGCCGGCCGCTGCGCAGGAGGTCGCTCCGAGGGTCGCGGCGCCAGAAGTCGTAGGGGCGCTCGGGCGCACCGAACCACCGGGCGGCGTGCGGGCGATCGCGCCGGAACGGGCCGGCATCGTCAGCGAAGTGGCGGTGAAGGTCGGGGACAGGGTGTCGGCGGGCGACGTGCTGTTCCGGCTCAGCGATCGCGCGCTCAAGGCGGCGCTGGCCGAACGCGAGGCGGAACTCGGGTCGGCCCGCGCGCAGCTCGCCCAGACCGTTTCACAGGCCGACGTGTTGCGCGCCGAGCGCGACCAGGCGGATGCGGCGGTGAGCTCTGCCGTGGTGCGGGTGAAGGAACTGCAGCGTGACCTCGAGGTCGGGCAGTCGCTTGCCGCGTCCTCGTCCGTCACTGCGCGGGACAATGAGAAGCGAGCGGCGGCACTCGAGGAAGGCCAGGCGGATCTCAAGGCGGCCGAGGCGGCCGCCGCCCGTGCCGATGCGGCGCTGCAGCAGGTGGACGGCAGCGATGGCGCCGAGCTGCTCGCGGCGCGAGCCGCGGTAGCAGAGGCCGAGGCACGCCTCGCGACCGCACGGTCGGACCTCGATGCGCTGAACACCAGGGCCGTGGAGGATGGGCTTGTGCTGTCGGTGGATATCCGCCCGGGCGAAACCGCCGACCCCTCGCGCACGGCGGTCGAGCTCGCGGCAGCGGGTGGGGTGGTGCTGCGCGTGTTCGTCGACGAGGCCGACGCCTCGAAGGTCGATACAACCAAGCCCGCCCAAGCCCTGGCGCGGGGCGCAGGCGGCCCGCCGATCAGCATCAGCTATCTGTCGACGGAGCCAGTGGTGCAGCCCAACAAGGAACTCTCGGGCCGCGCCGACGAGATCATCGATACGCGGGTGGTGGAACTGCTCTATGCGCTGCCCGAGGGCGAAGCGACCCTCTATGGGGAGAGTTTCGACGTCACTTTGCCGGCAAAGTCCGGAACGCCCTGAGGCGCTGCGCCATTGCGCAGGCACGGAGCGGAGTGATGGGACGACCCAAGGGCACACGCAGCGAGAATTACCACCAGCGACGCGAGGCGCTGCTGGCAAAGGTGGGGGGTGCGCTCGCGGCGCATTATCCGGCGCGGCCGTCCTTGCGGGAACTGGCCGAAGCGGCCGAGGTTAGCCAACCGACGCTGCGGCACTATTTCGGCAATCGGGAAGGCCTGATCGCGGCGCATATCGAGCGCTTCGGCGCCGGTGGGGCACCCTATCTCGAGAAGCTGCGGCAGCCGGAGGGCGACCTGCCTGCGTCGCTCGGCAACGCAGCCCGCCAGATCACCATCGGGCTGACGCTGCCGGGGCTCGCGACCGAGCAGGCAGCGGCGTTGGGCGAGGGGCTGGCGGGTAGCGGGCCCGGCTATATCGCGCATGTGCTGGAGCCGCTTGTCGAGGCGGTGCGGGCGCGGCTTTCTGCGCATATCGCGATGGGCGAGATGCGGGCCGCCGACACACGAGCGGTGGCATTGCAGCTCGTCTCGCCGCTGTTCCTGGCGGCGCTTCACCAATTGCACCTTGGGGGCCGGGAAAGCCACCCGCTCGACATGGCGGCACTCGCCGACGAGGTGGCTGCCGGCCTGGCGCGGGCCTATGCCGCCTGAAAGCAAACGCCCGGGCACATGGCCCGGGCGGTCGCGTTGCGCAATGGCGGGATCAGTTTGCCGCCGGAACCGCCGGAGCGGCCGCACCGGCCGGGCCAGCAGGACCCGTATCTCCCTTGGGGCCAGCCGGGCCGGCAGGACCGGCAGCGCCAGTGTCGCCCTTGGGGCCGGCAGGACCAGCGGGACCAGCGGGACCAGCTTCGCCCTGCGGGCCAGCCGGGCCGGCGGGGCCAGCAGGACCGGTATCGCCCTTGGGACCAGCGGGGCCGGCCGGACCAGCGGCGCCAGTATCGCCCTTGGGACCAGCAGGACCAGCGGGGCCGACATCGCCCGCGTCACCCTTGTCGCCCTTGGGGCCGGCGGGACCGGCCGCGCCGGTTTCGCCCTGCGGGCCCGGGGTCAGCTGAATCTTGGTGATGGCCGCGTCCATCTCGGCCTTGCTGACGCCGCCGAACCACTGCAGCACCTGACCATTGCTGATGCTGTTGTAGATGAGCAGCACCAGGATGGTGACCACGGCGCCCACCACCATCGGCAGCACGCCATCCTTGAACCAATGTCTTTCCATACCCTACCCTCCTTGGAGTGAGGGGTAGGAAAGCACGTTCGCGCCCCAACCGGAAGGTGCTGAATGGGGCGCCGCGGAGGGAGTCTGGTGCGGTGGGATTGGCGCGGAGTCGCGACCTCGTGGTTCGACAGGCTCACCATGAGGTCGCCGGGGCCCAGTGGTTCGACGGGCTCGGGATCGGGTCGTTAGGGCGGCGGCGCTCCGACCGTCAGTTCTTCCAGTAGTCCGGATCGTGGAGCCTGCCATGGGCCCAGGCGGTGATGAGGGCTCCCGCAATGGCGCCATGGCGCGGCGCGTTCAGTTCCGGGTGGTTACCGGCCAGCACATCGAGCACTTCGGCGCGGGAGACCCAGCGCGCGTCGGCGAGTTCATTGGGATCGATGGTGATCTCGTCGGTGAGAGCTTCCCCCGCGCAGCCGAACATCAGCGACATGGGAAAGGGCCATGGCTGTGCCGCGATATATCGCACGGGGCCAACCTTGATGGCGGACTCCTCGATCACCTCGCGACGGACGGCGGACTCGATCGATTCGCCCGGCTCGACGAAGCCCGCGAGCAGGGAATACATGCGCTCGGGCCAGGTTGGGCCGCGGCCGAGCAGGATGCGGTCGCCATGCGTGATGGCCATGATCACCACCGGGTCGGTGCGCGGAAAATGCTGCGTAGCGCATTGAGGGCACTTGCGCTGCCAGCCGGACTGTTCGGGCAGGCTCGGGGCGCCGCAATTGGAGCAGAAGCGGTGGGTGCCGTGCCAGCCGAGCAGGGCACGTCCGACGGCGACGGTTTCGGCGGTGAGCGGATCGAAACCCGGCATCAGTCCGCGTACTTCGGAAAAGCCCGCGCCGGGGAATTGCGGATGGAGCTGGCGGCTCTGGTCGACGAACTGCCCGATGGTGGCGGCGTCCTCGTGCGGGTGAAACAGCGCCAGATCCGCCGCAAAGCGCGGGAGGCCGTCGGCAAGACCAAGCAGCACGGGCGCCTCCCGGCAATCGGACAGTGCCGGGTGGTCGAGCGGAACGTAGAGCGGGCGCGCCTCGGCATTCACCAGCAGCTTGCCGCGCCAGAATACCATGGTGCGGGCACCTGGATGGGCGCGAGACGCATCGGAGGCGCGAAGGTGGGCGGCGCGCTCGAGATAGCCCGAGCGGAAGCTGAAGTGCTGGTCCATGGATGCAATCCGCGGGAAGAGGTGCGCAAGCTATAGCGCGTTTTTGTGCGCCGTGAGTGGCGAATGGCGCGGGGCGGATGGGTGGTGCGCCCCGGCGATGCAAAAAGGCGCCAGCCCAGGGGCCGGCGCCAGGATATCGGTCGGGAGGACCGAGAAATGTGCCGGGGCAGCGCGCCGCCCCAGGCCATTCTGGGCCGATCCTCGTCCTGCGTCCTTCGACAAGCTCACGATCAAGTGGCTCAGGATGAGGCCTTCGGCAACGTCTCCTGGCAGGCAGCGACCTCATGGCTCGACAGGCTCACCATGAGGTCGCAATCGACAGGATCAGGCCAGATCAGAAGTTGAACTGGTCGATATTGTCCTTGTTGAAGGTGGTGAGCTCGGCCTGGGTGTTGATCGAGTTCTTTTCGTTGATGGTGATGGTGCCGAGGTTCGGCACTTCGAAGGTCGCACCGACTTCGTTCTTGATCGAGCCATCGATCACGCCGAGGGCGAAGTGCACGGCCAGCCAGCCTTCGTTATACGGCGACCAGAGCTGGAAGGCGGTGACGGTGCCGTCCTTGACGAAATCGCGCATTTCCGACGGCAGGCCGAGACCGGTGACCTTCACCTTGTCGGCGATGCCGCGCGACTGCACGACCTGGGCCGCGGCAGCGATACCGACGGTGGTCGGCGCGATCACACCCTTGAGGTTCGGGTAGTTGGAAAGCAGAGCTTCCATTTCGGTGGTCGACTTCTCAGGCTGATCGTCGCCGTAGACGGTCGCAACGAGCGTCATCTTGGCGTATTTCGGATCGTTCTTGAGGGTCTCGTTCATGCCCACGATCCACTTGTTCTGGTCCGGGGCTTCGGTGGTGGCCGAGAGAATGGCGATTTCGCCTTCGTAGCCGATGAGCGAGCCGACCATCTCGACCTGGTCACGGCCGACGATGTCGAAGTTCACGGGCAGGATGGTGGCGTCGCGATACTGCTCGTTGCCGGTGATGTCGCCGTTGACGGTCAGCACGAGGATGCCCTTCGAGCGGGCGTCTTCGAGAACCTGGTTGAGCGCATCGGGGCTGTTCGGCGCAATACCGATGACGTTCACGCCGCGCTGGATCTGCGCTTCGATGAACGGGATCTGCGAGGTGGCTTCGGCAGTGGCCGGGGCGACGAACTCGAATTCGCAACCCTTGGCCTTGCAGGCATCTTCGAAGCCGCCGGTGATCGAGTCGAAATAGGGGTTACCGGTATTCTTGCCGATATAGACGATCTTCACCGGATCGGCAGCGATGGCGCCGGTGACGAAGGCGAGGCCGGCGGCGAGGCCGAGTAGCAGGGATTTCTTCACGTCTTTCCTCCTTGGTGTGCCGGTTGTCCCGGCGGAATTGCCCGTCACCGCTGGGTGCGGGAATAGATGAGATTGGTTGCGACGATCGACACGATGAGCAGGGCGCCCAGCACCACGAGCTGCACGGCGGGCAGCACATTGGCGACAATCATGCCGGTGGAAACGATGACGAGCAGCCAGGCGGCCAGGAATGTGCCGAGAATGGTGCCGCGTCCGCCGAAGATATAGGTGCCGCCAAGCATGGCCATGAGCACCATCTGCAACTCGCCGCCCAGGCCCAGGTCGTAGCGGACCGAGCCGAGGCGCGAGGCGGTGAGCAGGCCGGCGACGGCCGAGAGCAGGCCCACCCCGAGGAACAGCACGAACTTGATGCGTGCGGTGCGGATGCCGGCGTGGCGCGCGGCGACCTCGTTGGTGCCGATCTGGTAGATCTGCCGGCCGAAAATGGTCCCCCCGAGCAGCACGCCCAGCAGGATGGTGAGCAGGACGAAGATCAGCACGGTGAGCGGAATGCCGGCGATCATCACCTTGTCGACGCCGATGAACCACTCCGGCACCCGGATGGACTTGTCGCCGGCGATGATCTGCGCGAGGCCGCGATAGAGAGTCAGCGTGCCGATGGTCACGATGATCGAGGGGAGCTGCAGGCGGATGATCATGAAGGCGTTGAAGGCACCCATGACGAGGCCGGCGAGGAGCCCGATGGCGATGGCGATCGGCATGGCCACGCCCGCATCCTGCGCCCAGGCGAAGAGACAGGCGGACAGGGCCATGTTCGCGGCCGGGGAGAGATCGATCTCGCCGGCGATGATCACCAGCGTGAGGATCAGCGCCACCATGGCGAACTCTGCCGAAAGCGTGAAGCTTCTCAGGATGTAGCTGATGTCGAGGAAGAAGGGCGAGAGCAGGCTGCCCGCGAAGATGCCGATGATCAGCAGGACGAGCGTCATGGTTTCGGGACGAACCACGATGTCCTGCCAGAGCGGCCGGGCCGGGGCGGCGTCGCGGACGGCGTCGAGATAGGTCATGTGCGCCCCCTGAGAACGGCCTGCTTCAGGCCCTGCTTGCGCACCGAGCGGTCGATGAGAAGCGCAACGAGGATCACCGCGCCATAGATGGCGGCCTGCGCCGTGCCGGGGATGCCGAGCAGCGGCAGGGCGGCGGCGACGCAACCGAGCAGCAGCACTCCGAGCACGGTGCCGAGCACCGAGCCGACGCCGCCATTGATCGAGACCCCGCCGATGACGGTGGCCGCGATCACCTGGAACTCGAAGCCGTTACCGGTGTTGGACGGATTCACGAAGCCCCAGCGGGAGGCATAGAGGATGCCGGCAAGCCCGGCCAGCGCGCCGGAGAGGGTGAAGACGATGAGCGTCACCTGGGTGACATTGATGCCGCGGAGCGGCGCCGCCACGGGGTTGGAGCCGATCGCATAGATCTGCCGGCCGAGCCGCATGTGGTTGAGGAAGATATAGGTCAGGAGCGCCACGCCGAAGGCGATGAAGATGATCCATGGAATGCCGAAGATCGGCGAGGTCTGCGACAGGCCCTTGAGCTCGGAGGGGATCCACTGCCGGTCGATCTGCTTGGCATTGGAGATGATGAAGGTCATGCCGCGATAGAGGCTCAGCGTGCCGAGCGTGACGATGATGGCGGGCAGCCGGAAGAGCTGGATCAAGAGGCCGTTGATGAAGCCGAGACCGGCGCCGACGGCGATCGAGAGCGGAATGCCGATCCACCATGGGCTCTCGAAGCCGAACCAGGTGATGTCAAAGCGGTAGAGCATGCCCGACACCATGGCCGAGAAGCCGAGGATGGAGCCGATGGAAAGATCGACATGCCGGGCGACGATGACCATCATCTGGCCCATGGCCGCGATCATGATCAGCGGCACGAGCAGCAGAATGATGCGCAGCTGGTCGGCGGTCACGAATTGCGGCTTCACCGCGCCGACCGCGAGGGCGAAGAGCACGATCATCACGACGATGCCCAGTTCGCGGCTGAGGAGGATAGTGCGGAGGGCGCCCATCAGGCAGCTTCCTTCTTCGAGCGCGGCACGGCTGCCGTCATGATGGCTTCCTGCGTTGCCTCGGCGCGCGGGATGTTGGCGGTCAGGCGTCCCTCGGACATGACGAGGATGCGGTCGGAGAGCGCAAGCAGCTCGGGCAGCTCCGACGAGATCAGGAGTATGGCGCGGCCCGACGCGGCGAGTTCGCCGATCATGTCGTAGAACTCGGCCTTCACCCCGATATCGATGCCGCGGGTCGGCTCGTCGAGGATCAGGACTTCCGGCTCGGTGAGCAGCCAGCGGGCGAGGATGGCCTTCTGCTGGTTACCTCCGGAAAGTTCTCCGATCGGCTGGCGCGGCGAGGCGAGGCGGATGCGGAGCTTGCCGATCTCGGCGAGCGCCATGGCCTTTTCGACGGTGCGGCGGATGAAACTCTTGGGCGCGATCTTCCGGGGAACGGCGCAGGTGATGTTCTGCTCGACCGAAAGCGTGCGGAAGATGCCGGCGACGGCGCGATCCTCGGGCACGAAGGCGAGGCCGAGCGCGATCGCCTCGGTGGGATCGGTGATGGCGACGGACTTGCCATTGACCTCGATCGTGCCGGTTTCCGCCGGCGTGATGCCGAAGATCGCCTTCGCCACATCGGTGCGGCCGGCGCCAACGAGACCGCCGAGCCCGACGATCTCGCCCTTCTTCACCTCGAAGCTGATATCGGCGAAGACGCCGGGAAGGGTGAGGCCGGTGACCTTGAGGGCGGTTTCGCCGATGCGGGCGGAATGCTTGTGCATGTATTCCTTCACCGGACGGCCGATCATCTGGCGGATGATGTCGGCGTCGGTGAGGCCCGATATGTGCTCAGTCGCCACCTTGTTGCCGTCGCGGAACACCGTGACGCGGTCGCAAAGGGCGCGGACTTCCTCGAGGCGGTGCGAGATGAAGATCAGCGTCCGGCCCTCGTCGCGGAGGCGGCGCGCGATGGTGAAGAGGGTCTCCACTTCCTTGGGCGTAAGGGGAGCGGTCGGCTCGTCCATGATGATGACGCGGCTGTCGGAGGCCAGCGCGCGGGCGATCTCGACCATCTGCTGATCGGCGATCGAGAGACCCCGCATGGGCTTGGTCACATCCATGCGGACGCCCAACAGATCCATGAGTGCGCGCGCGTCGCGGGTCATCTGGCCCCAGGGGACGCGGCCGAGCGGCGCACCATCATGCCGGCCGAGCACGAGGTTCTCGGCGACCGAGAGGTCGGGGAAGGAGATCGGCTCCTGGTGGATGAGCGTGATGCCGAGCTTCTGCGCGACAATGGGGTTGGTGACCTCGACCGGTTGGCCACGCAGGCTCAGCTGCCCGCGGGTGGGGCGATGGACGCCGGCGATGATCTTGGCGAAGGTGGATTTGCCCGCGCCATTTTCGCCCAGCAGCGCATGGATCTCGCCCGGGATCAGGTCGAGATCGACATCGCGCAGTACCTCGACGCCAGCGAAGGACTTCGAGATGCCACGAGCCGAGAGGAGCGGAGCAGTGTCACTCATGCCGGCACCGGTGCGTCGGGGTGGATGAGGCCAGCGGACTTGAGCTCGGCCCAGAAGGCCGGCGGGATCGGCGCGGAGATGGCCGCGGCGTTGGCGGTGACTTCGGTCGGCTTGGCCGCGCCGGGGATGGCCGCCGCGACGGCCGGATGGGCGAGGACGAACTGCAGTGCTGCGACTGGCAGCTTCACCCCATGGGTGGCGCAGACGGCCTCCATGCCCTTCACCTTCGCCTGGATTTCGGGCGAGGCCTTGCCATAGGCATATTTGGCGCCTTCGCCCGAACCGGTCACGAGGATGCCAGAGGCGAAGGGCGCGCCGATGATGACCGAGATGTGCTTGTCGATGCAGCGCTGCATGCCGGTTTCGAGCGTCGACTGATCGAGCATGGTGTAGGGCAGGGCGACGAGGCAGAAGTCGAGCGGCACCAGCGGCGCCACTTCCTCGAAGGCCTGGCGGGTATTGATGCCCATGCCATAGGCCTGGATCTGGCCCGAGGATTTCAGCTCCTCGAGCGCCTTGATGCCAGTCTCCTTAAGGTTCCGCTCGTGCGATGCCTGCAGTTCGGGGCCGTGATAGAGCACGTCGAGATCGTGGATCACCAGGGCGTCGATGGTGTCGAGCGCCAGGCGCTGCAGCGCCTGCTCGTAGGAGCGCATGATGCCATCGTAGGAATAATCGAAATGCACCTCGAAATTCAGGCCGCCGACCCAGGGGCCGCGGTCGAAGGTCCTGGGGTCCTTCGGCCGGTGCAGCGTGCGGCCGACCTTGGTGGTGATGGCGAACTGGCTGCGCTCCTGCGTGCGCAGAAAGCCGCCGAGCCGGTGTTCCGAGAGGCCGCGTCCGTACCAGGGGGCAGTGTCGTAGTAGCGGATGCCTGCCGCCCATGCCGCATCGAGGGTTGCGCGGGAATCGGCCTCCGTCACCTTACCGTAGAGCTCGCCGATATGGGCTGCGCCGAAGCCGAGGACCGGCAGTTCAAGCGACGTGCGACCGACACGACGCCGGTCGGCGAGTGAATAGCTCACGGTGGTATCCTCCCAGACGGTAGATGGCGGAGTAGGCCTCCGCTCGTCTTGCGGCTAACTTGTCAGACAAAAATTAGTTTGACAAGTTTTTCCCTTCTCGCCAATTCTGCCTATCAGGCGAAGACCGCCCCAACGAGAGGGTGGCGCGCCGGGAGGGATGGCCATGCCGGATTTTCCGATCGTCGACACGCATCTGCATATCTGGGATCAGACGCGGCTCAAGTACTCGGCGTTCGATGGGCACCCGATCTTCGGGCATCCATACCATGTCGAGGACTACCAGAAGGCCTGCGGCGACCTCGAGATCGAGGCGATGGTGTTCCTCGAATGTTATGCGGATTTCTGGGACGGTGGCGGGCAGTATATCGAGGAGATCGAGTTCGTCGAAGACGAGCAGAAGCGTGACCCGCGCATCAAGGCCATCGTCCCGATGGCGCCGCTCGAGTGGGGCCGCAAGGTGCTGCCCATGCTCGAAAAGATGCATGACGAGCACAGAAGCGTTCGGGGCATCCGGCGCATCATGGAGTTCGACAAGGATCCCCGGGCGCTGACGCTGTCGGACGGTTTCATCGAAGGCGTGAACCTGCTTTCGCGCTTCGGCTGGAGCTTCGACATCAACCCCAACTACACGCAGATGGATTTCATCCGCGAGTTCGTGACGAAGATCCACGACGTACCGATGATCCTCGACCATTGCGGCAAGCCGGGGATCAAGCAGGGCAAGATCGAGCAGTTCCGCGAGGACATGGCCGATCTCGCCAGGCACAAGAACATGTGGGTGAAGCTCTCGGACCTGCCGCCCTATGCGAGCCAGAACTGGACCGAGGAAGAGCTGAGACCCTATATCGCGGCTACGCTCGAGGCGTTCGGACCCGACCGGGTGATCTATGCCGGCGACTATCCCATCCTCCTCTCGGCGACCAACATGACCCAATGGGTCGAGGTGCTGGACAATGCATTCAGCGACCTGGGCTTAAGCGAAACCGAAACGCGGAAGATTTATCGCGACAATGCCAATGCCTTCTATCGGCTGGGACTTTGAGGGCGGCAATGCGCAAGCCGGTAGCGGAGCAGACAAGCGTGGGGGTGGCGACGGTTGACGCCGCGCCCGACGCCTTTGCCGAGCTGATCGAGGCCGAGAACCATGCCGAGGCCGCTGCCGCGCGACAGGATTTCGCCGGTGGCACACTCGAACGCCGCTCGATTGCCGAGCAGGTGTCGAACCGCATCATGGCGATGATCAAGTCGGGCAACCTGAAGCCGGGCGACCGCCTGCCGACCGAGGCGCAGATGACGCTGGCCTTCGGGATCTCGCGTCCGCCGCTGCGCGAAGCGCTGAAGGCGCTGACGCTGATGGGCGTTCTCGCCAGCCGGCAGGGCGGGCGCTACACGGTGACGGACCTGTCGCCGGGCCGGCTGATGGCCTCGTTCAACACCATGCTGTCCGTATCGGACTATGACGTGGACCAGCAGTTCGAGGCGCGCACGGTGGTCGACCTCGAACTGGTGCGGCTCTGCACCGAGCGGGCAAGCCCGGACTGGCGGCGGCGGATCGAGAAACTCGCGGTCGACGGGCGCTCGTTCGAAGGCGATCCGGTGGCGTTCCGCCTGATGGATATCGAGTTCCACCAGGCGATCAATGCCGGGGCAAACAATGCTTTGCTGACGGCACTGGCGCAGGGGCTCTATGACCTCGGGCTCGATGTGCGCCGCATCGCCAGCGAAATCCCCGGGGTGATCAAGAAAAGCGTCGGTCAGCATATCGAGGTGGCAGACGCGATCCTCGCCCATGACGCGGCGGCCGCAGTGGCGGCCTATCGCCGGCACCTCGAGCATGTGCGCGACACGACGATTCTTTCGATGAACACCGCCGCGGCCGCGGAGGCCGCCAAGACCAGAGCCAAGAAGTGAGACGCCCATGGCAGAGCGCATCGCCTTCCGCATGAACCTCAATCCTGGCCAGGCGGCCGAGTACGAGAAGCGGCACGACGAAATCTTTCCCGAGCTGGTGACGGCGCTCAAGGACGCAGGGGTGTCGGACTATACGATCTGGCTCGATCCCGAGGACCATCACCTGTTCGGCATCCTGACCCGCAGCGATGACCATACGCTGGACAAGCTGCCGGACACCGAAATCATGAAGCGCTGGTGGAAGCACATGGCGGACGTGATGGAGACCCATCCCAACAACGTGCCGGTGCAGGTGCCGCTGAAGCGGGTGTTCTACCTGCCATGAATACGCCAGCGTTCAGCACACCGGCTTCCCCCGCCCAGAATGCGTTCCGCATCAAGGCGGTACGCGCATACAATGTCGCCCCGTCGGATCGGACGGGCACCTACTTCAAGCCGGGCGAGGCCAAGCACTGGCTGGTGGATACGCTGATATCCAACCCCATGTCGGGCTATGAGCGCTACAAGCACAAGCGATCGAGCTGGGGCATCGGCGTGCTCGGCGCCATTTTCGTCGAGATCGAGACCGAGGGAGGCGTCGTCGGCGTCGCGACCGGCTCGGGCGGCATGCCGGCGGCGTGGATGATCCAGAACCATTTCGCGCGGTTCCTCGTGGGCGAGGATGCGCGGAAGATCAACATGCTGTGGGACCAGATGTATCGTGCCTCGCTGCCCTATGGGCGGAAGGGCGTGACGCTGATGGCGATCAGCGCGGTCGATCTCGCGCTCTGGGACTTGAACGGCAAGGTGCGCGGCGAGCCGGTCTATAACCTGATCGGCGGCATGGCGCGCGACGAGATCAGCTTCTACTGCACGAGCCCCGCGCCCGACGCGGTGAAGCAGATGGGCTTCTGGGGCGCCAAGGTGCCGCTCCCGCACTCGCCCTTCGACGGCGAAGACGGCCTCAGGGCGAATGTCGAATTCCTCGCAAGGCATCGCGAGGCGATCGGCCCCGACTATCCGCTGATGGTCGACTGCTACATGTCGCTCACGGTGGACTATACGATCAGGCTCGCGGAGGCCGCGAAACCGCTCAACATCTACTGGTGGGAGGAAGTGCTTTCGCCCGAGGATGTCGAAGGGTTCCGGCAGATCCGGCAGGCGCATCCAACGCTGAAGTGGACGACTGGCGAGCACGAATATTCGCGCTATGGCTTCCGGCGGCTCATCGAGGAGCGGTTGATCGACATCCTGCAGCCCGACGTGATGTGGGTGGGCGGGCTGACCGAGACGCTCAGGATCGCGGCACATGCTGCCGCATATGACCTGACCGTCGTGCCACATGGCAGCGGGCCCTATTCGTACCATTTCATCGCCAGCCAGACCGGACCGGCATTCTGCGAATATGTCGCGGCGAGCGCCGATGGGCGGTCGATCATGCCGGTGTTCGGCGACCTGTTCGTGGGTGAGGAAATGCCGAAGGATGGCAAGTTGAAGCTCTCGGACGCGCCGGGTTTCGGCATGGTGCTGAGCGACCCCAGCTTGCTGAGGGCTGTGTAGGGGGCGTGCAGGGGCCGCAGTCGGGATCCCTCCCCTGCCCGCGGGGCTTCGAGCCGGTCGCGTAGCGATTGGGCGCGCCAGTGGCGCGACCAAAGG
>CAYPYV010000005.1:0-43159 GCA_964414845.1 uncultured Devosia sp.
GCTTGCGCAACTCGTGAACGAACTCCTCGATGATCTCGCGGTCGATGAATTCGAGAAACTGCTCGCGCGGCTCGACAAGCGTGACCGGCACGTCCATGGCCGAGAAGATGGTTGCGTATTCGAGCCCGATGACGCCCGCGCCCACGACAGTGAGGCTCTTTGGGACGCGGGGCTCGGCGGCGACGTTATCGCTGTCGAAGACGGACGTGTCGTTGAAAGGAATATGCGGCGGGCGATAGGGCGCGGTGCCGACCGCGATCACGATATTGTCCGCAGTCACGGTGAGGTCGTTCTCGTCGCCATTGCGGATGGCGATGGTGTGGGCGTCCACGAAGCGCGCCTTGCCGGCTGCGACCTTGACGCCGTTGCGCGCGAATTGGTGTTCGAGCACATCGATTTCGTGGTCGAGCGTCATGCGAAGACGCGCGCCCAGATCCTTGCCTTCGATATCCTTTTTCACCCGGTACGCGAGGCCGTAGAAGCCGCGTTCGCGCCAGCCCGAGAGATTCAGCACCGTCTCGCGCAGCGTCTTGGAAGGGATCGTGCCCGTATGGACCGAGACCCCGCCGACCCGCAGCCGGTTCTCGACGACAAGCACAGACCTGCCGAGCTTGGCGGCCTGGATGGCGGCGCGGCGACCGGCCGGCCCCGACCCGATGACGATGATCTCGTAGTGTTCCACGACGCGCCCTCCAACTGCCGGCAGCAAGCTTGGCACGCTCAGGGTTTCCACCCTATTGCCGCCGACGCATGGCGGGGTTGCAGCCAGCAGATTCAGTAGATTTCAGGGACGTAGAGCTCGGGCGGCACCGGATGACGCACATAATCGGGGTGTCGCACGCGCGGCGGGAGCTGGATTTCCTGCTTGGGAACCTCCTCATAGGGCACCTGACCAAGGAGGTGCGCGATCATGTTGAGGCGCGCGCGCTTCTTGTCGACGGCCTGAACCACCCACCATGGCGCTTCGGTCGTGTGGGTGCGGTCGAACATCTCTTCCTTGGCGCGAGTATAGTCTTCCCAGTGGACGCGGCTTTCGAGATCCATGGGCGAGAGCTTCCACTGCTTCAGCGGATCATGGATGCGCATCTTGAAGCGGAATTCCTGCTCCTCGTCGGTGATGGAGAACCAGTACTTGACGAGGATGATGCCGGATTTCACCAGCATGCGCTCGAACGCGGGAACGGTCTCGAAAAATTCCTCGAGCTGCGCCTTGGTGCAAAAGCCCATTACACGCTCGACGCCAGCGCGGTTGTACCAGGAGCGGTCGAACAGCACCATTTCACCAGCTGACGGCAGGTGAGGCACGTAGCGCTGGAAATACCATTGCCCGCGTTCCTTCTCGGTTGGCGCCGGCAGGGCGACCACGCGGCAGGAACGCGGGTTGAGGCGCTGGGTGACGCGCTTGATGGCGCCGCCCTTGCCGGCGGAGTCGCGGCCTTCGAAAATGACCAGCATCTTGAGCTTCTTGAACTGGACCCAATCCTGCAGCTTCACCAGCTCATGCTGCAGGCGGAACAGCTCGCGGAAATAGATCTTGCGATCCAGCGTTTCGGCGGCCGGTCCGGACATGCCCTCGGCGACCAGTTCGTCGAGGCGCTCATCCTCCATCTGCATTTCAAGCTCCTCGTCGAAATCATCGGCGATGGACTGCTTGATGCGGTCGATGTCGGACGGATCGCGCGGATCAAAACTGCTCATGATGGGCCCCGTGGAGTTTTCCATGGGGTGCCCGCCCGACATGACGGTGATGTGACAGATCGGGAAAAGCGCCTACTCGGGGAGACCGGCCTTCCTGAGGCCATCGAGGATGGCGGCGAGCCGGGTCGGGTCCTTCTGCGGCTGACCGGCCCAGATACGCGAGACCGTCGTACCGGGCGCCAGCTTCTGCAGGGTTTCGACATGGCGGCGCGCGTCGTCCATTCGGCCCAGATGCGCCGAAGCGGCCCCCAGCATCCAGTGAGTGCAGACGAAGCTTGGGGTGGCCGACAGCGACCGCTTCGCCCAGGCGATCGCTGTCTCGTAGTCGCCCTTGATCATATGGGCATGCGAGATGGCAGTCAGCGGCCAATGCGCGCCATCGAGGCTCGGGCTCAGACGGATGGCGTGTTCGGAATAGCGGATGGCATCATCGACGTTGCCCAGGTGCAGCTGCGCGATGCCCGAGAAGATCATGACGTTGAGATTGTTCGGGTTCAGCGCCACGGCGCGCTGCGTCAGATCCAGCGCACGATCGTAATCCTTGAGGTTATGAATGAGCATCATGGCGCCGAGCGCCAGCACGACGGCATCGTCGCGGGCATGCGCCAGAGCCTGCTCCACCAGGGCGATACCGCGCTCGTGATCATTCTCGCCAATCGGCGGCCAGCCCTGACTGGCCCGATGCAGCAGGGCATTGCCTGCATAGACCAGATATGTGGGGTTGTTGGGTTCGAGCGCGATGGCCTGCAGCAGCAGCCGGATAGTCTCGGCATTGGCCGGCTCGGTCTGAGACAGATGCATGGGAAGGGCACGAAGGTAGAGATCGTAGCCCTCGACGCTATCGGGCTGATCGCGTCGGGAGCGCTCGATTTCTGCCCAGCGTATGGCGGGCTCGACGATCGATGCCACTGTAGCGGTAATGCGATCCTGGAAATCGAAAATGTCCTCGAGTGCACCGTCGAAGCGATCAGCCCAGAGGTGGTTGCCGGTGGTGGCACCGATAAGCTGAGCGGTGATGCGCAGCCGCGTGCCGGCGCGCCGGACGCTGCCCTCCAGCAGGTATCGCACGCCCAGTTGCCGCGACACCTCGCGCACATCGACGGCGCGGCCCTTGTAGACGAAGCTCGAATTGCGCGCGATGACGGCGAAATCCTTGAAGCGGCTCAGGGCAGTGATGATGTCCTCGACGACGCCATCGGCGAAGTACTCCTCCTCTGCGTCGCCGCTCATGTTGTCGAAGGGCAGCACGGCGACCGACGGCTTCCGCGCCTCGAATGGTGACATTGTCCTTGGCGGTGCCGCCGGGGCCGCGCTGGGGGTGGAACGGTCGGAATCGGGGCCCAGTACCTCGAAGACCCGCACCGGACGAGCAATGTTCTTCAACTGGCGCTCGCCGAGATCGCGGAAGTCGGCGCGGGTGCGGTCGCGCACTTCCTCGTACACCTTGGACGAGACGAAGACGGTACCGGGCAGGGCGATGGCCTGGATGCGTGCAGCGATATTGATACCATCGCCATAAATGGTGGCATCGTCGTGCACGACATCGCCCTGGTTGATGCCCACGCGGAATACCAGGCGGCGGCTTTCGGGTACGCCGGTATTGCGTTCGGCCATCAGGGCCTGCATGGCGAGCCCGGCCTCGACGGCGGACACCGTGCTCTTGAACTCGGCGATGATGCCATCTCCGGCGATATTGAGAATGCGTCCGCCATGGGATTCGAGCAGCGGGATGACCGCGGCCTGATGCGCCTTGAGGTCCGCAACAATTCCCGCCTCGTCGGCACCGACGAGCGCGCTGTAACCGGCAATATCGGCACTCAGCACCGCGGCGAGGCGGCGCGACAGCACATGTTGCATAGGGGCCCAGTCCCGGAGATGTCCCCACATCCCCCGGGCATGAAACTAGTGTCTCAGGGCCGGAAGGGAAAGAGGATTCGCCGGGCTATAGGGCTTTGGGCAGCAAACGGAAATCGGGGAGTTCCCGTAGCAGCCGCTCCGGGCCGGCCGGCGAGTAGACGACAAAGAGCTGCATGGGGCCGGAACCGGTATTGAGCGTCGAATGGAAGCGGCTTTCGGGCACGAAGATCGTGCAGCCAGGCCCAACATCGCGCACCTCGGGAACGCCGTCGGGTGTCTCGACCATCTGCTGGCCACTGCCCGAGATGACGAAGATGATCTCCTCCGAGCCGGGATGGTTATGGCGCGTATGGCCCTGTCCCGGTGGCAGGTCGACGACGCCGCCGGAGAAGGTTTTCGCGCCGTTCACCTCGGGCGCGACAGTGAGCGACAGCTTGCCCCAATCGAAGCCGAAGGCCTCGACATCGCGGGGGTAGACGAAGTTGTTCTCGGGCATTTGGTCCTCCTCCGATTGCCTATTGCCTATTCCTGACTTCCTGTCCTCAACCCTTTGAAACTCTCTACCTGCGCCTTGATAGCGATTTCGACCGGCAGGCGTTCCATCGAGCTGGCGCCGTAGAAGCCGTGGCAGGCGGGCACGCGATCGAGCACGTAGCGGGCGTCTTCGGGCATGGCGATCGGCCCGCCATGGCAGAGCACGATGACATCGGGCTTCACGGCGCGAGCGGCGTCGGCGATGGCGGTGATCTCGGCGCAGCAGGTGTCGAGCGATTTCGCCGCCTTCGCGCCGATGGCTCCGCCCGTGGTGACGCCCATATGCGCGACGACGATATCGGCGCCGGCCGCGGCCATGGCGCGCGCCTCGTCGGGGTTGAACACATAGGGTGTCGTCAGCAGGTCCTGCCGGTGGGCCTCGGCGATCATGTCGACCTCGAGGCCATATCCCATGCCGGTCTCCTCGAAACTCTGCCGCATGACGCCGTCAAAGAGGCCGATTGTCGGGAAGTTCTGCACGCCGGAAAAGCCGAGCGCCTTCAGCTCGGCGAGGAATTGCGGGAGGAGCATGAAGGGATCGGTGCCGTTCACACCGGCGAGCACCGGCGTGTGCCTCACCACCGGCAGCACCTCCTTGGCCATGTCCTTCACGATCTCATTGGCATTGCCATAGGCGAGCAGCCCGGCCGCCGAGCCGCGTCCGGCCATGCGATAGCGTCCGGAATTGTAGATGATGATGAGATCGATGCCACCGGCCTCCTCGGACTTTGCCGATATGCCGGTGCCGGCGCCTCCCCCGACGATGGGCACGCCGCGCGCCACCATGTCGTGGAACTTCGCGAGGATCTTGGCGCGCGGAATGGCGGGCATGGGGTCTCCTAGTTGGTCGTGGCCCGAAAGGCTTCGACCGCAGCAGCGGCGAAGGCGGGGTCGTTGATGTGGCAGTCGAGTTCGACGAGCCGGCGGCTGCCGGTCCAGTCGCAGCCGGAGCGGATGGCGTCGAAGAGAGCAGCGTCGGCCGCAGGGTCGTGGAACGCACCGCCTTCGATATCGAGGGCCGAGACGCCACGCAGTGGCAGCAGCATGGTGACAGGGCCGGTGGCACGCGCGAGCTTCTGTGCGAGGAAGCGGCCGATGGCCCGGTTTTCGTCGGGCGTGGTACGCATCAGCGTGACATTGGCATTGTGCTGGTAGAACAGGCGGTTAGCGAACTTCTCCGGCACCGTATCGCGCGCCCAGAAATTCACCATGTCGCAGGCACCTACCGAGCCGACCCACGGGATGCCGGTGGCTGCCAGACAGTCGAGCCGCTCGGGAAGGGCTGGGAGTACGCCGCCGACAAGCAGGTCTGCAATCTCGGTGGTGGTAATATCGAGCATTGCGGTGAGGAGGCCGGAGGTAACCAGCCGTTCGAGCGTTCGGCCACCGGTGCCGGTGGCGTGGAAGACCAGCGGTTCGACGCTCTTGCCAAGCCGCTCGACGATCTGCGTCACCGCTGGCGTGGTGACCCCGAACATGGTGAGCCCGACGGCCGGCAATGTGCCCTCTACCGTGCGCGGGACCCGGGACATTGCGGTGATGGCCGCTGCGGCCTGCGACAGGAGCACGCGGCTCAGGCGGTTGAGGCCGGCGAAATCGGTGACCGCCGGCATCATCACGATATCGGATATGCCCACATAGGGCGCGACATCGCCCGAGGCGAGCGTCGATACCATGAGCTTGGGAAGCCCGATGGGCAGTTCGCGCATTCCTGCGGTGACAATGGAGGTGCCACCGCCGCCCCCGATGCCGATCATCGCGTCGATATCGGTGCGGGAGCGCACGAAAGCCGAGAAGGCCTGAGCCATCCCCGCGACGGCGACGCCACGATCATTGCCGTCGAGAAGGCCGGGTTCGCCATGAAGGGCAATCTCGGCTGCGGGGACATCGACCGGGATGGTGGGCGCGCGCGTGCCGACATCGACCAGCAGCGGCATGGCCCCGCTGCTGCGGAGCTGGGTCACGAGAAATGCCAGCTCTTCGCCCTTGGTATCGGCGGTGCCGACCACGTAGATGCGGCCCATCTCCCCCTCCCGGCGGATCGCCGCGGGCCGCTGACCGGATCAGGTCGGGCGGTCGCGGTCTAGATGCCGTTGCGCGGTTATAGGCAGAGCGCCGGACGTCTTGCAACGGAATTTGAGATGTGCGTATCATTTCGGCATGGGCGTCTCAAATTCGACAGCAGTGCTGACCGAAACCGGCGTGCGGGCTCGGACCCGGCGGCTGATGCTCGCAACCGCAATCGACCTGATGCAGGCTGGCAAGACCCCGTCGGTGAGCGATGTGGCGGAAGCTGCGGGCGTGTCGCGGGCGACGGCCTATCGCTACTTCCCCAGCCAGTCTGCACTGGTGATGGCGGTGGTGGACGAGGCGCTTGGTCCGATCCTCAGTTGGCAGTCGGACAGCAATGACCCCTCGGCGCGCATCAAGGACCTGCTGGTCACCTCGCTGCCTCGGATCATCGAGTTTGAAGCGACGTTCAAGGCGTCGGTGAAGTTGACGCTTGAGCAGTGGGCAGAGCGGCGCGCCGGACACGGCAATCGGGAGCCGCCCTTCAAGCGCGGCCACCGCGTCGAAATCCTGCAGAGGGCGATAGAGCCGCTGCGCGACGTGCTGCCCGAGTACGCATTCATGCGATTGGCGAAGGCCTTGTCGCTGACCTACGGTCTCGAAGTGCTCATGGTCCTCAAGGACTTGTGGGGACTCGAGTTCGACGAGATGCAGGATGTCGCCGTCTGGGCAGCCACCGCAATGGTGAAGGCTGCGCTCGAGGAGGCGAAGGCTACCGAGCCCTGAAAGCCGACAAAAGTTGTTTGCAAAATGCTAGCATGTTAGCTTGACGAGCCCGTTGGAATGGAGCCAGAGTAGCCAACAAGCTTCAATTCGGAGGGAGTTGAGTTGTACGGCGGGCGCTGGGGGTCGCCGCAGCGGATGAGGAAGAGCCAGAGGCCGCCTCGTGATCCGAGCGCACCGGAAGGGAGATCCGGTTCCGTCGTTGGAGGGTTCGTACAGGTTCAATCGATGAGCCGCTCCAGTAGTGGTTTGGCAGCGCTTCCACCCTGAAACAGGTCCGGTTGGACTTGTGTGGGAGCGCTCCGGGTCTGGTTCTGCCGCGCAGCGAGCGTGGGAGGACAAGGAGCTGTCGCGCCCCCGGCAACGAAGGGGCGCCGGTCGGCGGGGAGCCGGCTGGAAGACGCGCGAGAGGGAGGAAACTATGCGCATTGTGACCAAGAGCGTGCTGGCCGGGCTCGGCTTCATGCTGGCGTCGAGCACGTCGGTGCTGGCCGCCGAACTGACCATCTTCTGGGCGGAATGGGATCCGGCCAACTACCTGCAGGAACTGGTGAACCAGTACGAGGCCGAGACCGGCGTGAAGGTTACGGTGGAAACGACCCCGTGGTCCGATTTCCAGACCAAGGCCTTCACCGAGTTCAATGCGCAGGGCTCCGCCTATGACCTGATCGTCGGTGACAGCCAATGGCTGGGCGCGGCGTCCGAAGCCGGCCACTATGTCGACCTGACCGATTTCGTGAAGGAAAACGGCGTTCTCGACAAGATGGCGCCCGCCACGGTGAAGTTCTATTCCGAATATCCCGGCAATTCCGGCAAGTACTGGTCCATCCCCGCCGAAGGCGATGCCGTCGGCTGGTCATATCGCAAGGACTGGTTCGAAGACCCGACCGAAATGGCCAATTTCAAGGCCAAGTACGGCTATGACCTGGCCCCGCCGGCCAATTGGCAGCAATTGCAGGACATTGCCGAGTTCTTCTACCGGCCGGACGCCAATCCGCCGCGCTATGGCGTCGCGATCTATACCGACAATTCCTATGACGCGATGGCCATGGGCTTCGAGAACGCGCTGTTCTCCTATGGCGGCGAACTGGGTGACATGCAGACCTACAAGGTCGACGGTTACATCAACTCGCCCAAGGCGGTTGCGGCTCTCGATGCCTACAAGAAGCTCTATAGCTTCACCCCGCCGGGCTGGGCCAAGACCTTCTTCGTCGAGAACAACCAGGCCATCACCGAAAATCTCGCGGCGATGAGCATGAACTACTTCGCGTTCTTCCCAGCGCTGATCAACGAGGCTTCGAACCCGAACGCCAAGGTCACCGGCTTCTTCGCCAACCCGGCGGGCCCCGACGGCGACCAGTATGCCGCGCTCGGCGGGCAGGGTATCTCGATCGTCAGCTACAGCCAGAACAAGGACGAGGCTTTCAAGTTCCTTCAGTGGTTCATCCAGGACGACGTCCAGCAGAAGTGGGCGGACCTGGGCGGCTATACCTGCTCTGCCAAGGTGCTCGAGAGCGAGGCCTTCCGCAAGGCGACGCCCTATAACGAGGCCTTCTACCAGACCATGTTCAAGGTGAAGGACTTCTGGGCGGTGCCGGAATATGCGGAACTGCTGACCCAGCTCAACCAGCGGCTCTACCCGGCCATCGTCGGCGGCGAGGGCACCAGCCAGGAAGTGCTGGACGCGCTGGCTGCGGACTGGAAGGCGACCTTCGCCAAGTACGGCCGCGGCTCCTAAGGCCTCCGATTGCCCGGCGTTCGCTCAGGTGAACGCCGCGCTCTCCTTCCTCCCGGCTTCCGGCAGCGGTGCAGCGTCTCGGCGCGGTCCCTGTCGGGGCTGGGAACGAAGTTCCACAGGCACACCGAAGGGCATATCGTCTTGAACAGCTTGATGACCAGGCTCGATCCGGCCTCGCGCGCGGCGCAGCGCGGATGGAGCGACATGACCATCAGGAACGTCTTCGTCATCCCGACGGTGCTGTTCCTGATCGTGTTCAACGTGTTTCCGCTGATCTATTCGCTTGGCTATTCCTTCACGGATTTCCGCGCCTCGACCAAGGCTCCGGTGAATTTCATCGGGCTCAAGAACTATACCGATCTGCTGTCGGATCCCTTCATCTGGCGCAACTTCACCATTACGGCGCATTACGTCATTGTCTCGGTGGTGGGGCAGGTGATCGTCGGCTTCGGGCTGGCGCTGCTGCTCAACCGGCAGATGCCGTTCAAGGGCCTGCTCACAACGCTGCTGCTCCTGCCGATGATGCTGTCGATGGCAGTGGTTGGGCTGTTCTGGAAACTGCTCTACGATCCGAATTTCGGCATCATCAACTACGCTCTGGGCCTCGGCAAGTTCGAGTGGCTGGCCAACCCGGATTTCGCGCTCTATGCGGTGGCGCTCACCGATATCTGGATGTGGTCGCCCTTCGTGATGCTGCTGTCACTCGCGGGGCTCTCGGCGGTGCCGAAGCATCTGTACGAAGCCGCGGCGATCGATCGCGCCGGGCGGTTCTATACGTTCTTCCGCATCACGCTGCCGCTCGTCGCGCCGATCCTGCTGATCGCGATCATCTTCCGCACGATGGAGGCCTTCAAGACCTTTGACCTCGCCTATGTGATGACCAGCCAGCCGACGACCGAAGTGGTCTCCATCCGGCTCTACAAGATGGCTTTCCAGGAGTGGCAGACCGGCAAGTCCTGCGCGCTCGCCTACATCGTGCTGATCATGGTGCTGTGCATCACGAACGTCTACGTGAAGTACCTCAACAAGGCGAAGGAGCGGTGACATGGCCGTCGTAAGCTCATCCGGCCAGCGCCTCGGGAACCGCGTCGCCATCGCCGCCGTTGTCGTGATCACCATCATCTTCCTGCTGCCGATCTACTGGATCGGCTCGACCGCGTTCAAGCCGCGCAATCTCGCCACGACCTCGCCGCCGACCATCGTATTCCAGCCGGAGATTTCGCCCTTCGTGAAGCTCTTCACCAAGCGCGTGCAGCTGAAGCCGAACGAGAAGGTCGACATCGCCAATGCGCCGTGGTGGGAGCAGATGATCTTTGCCGGCGGCGAGCGCATCTCGCGCACCGGCAAGGGCGAGATCCAGCTATCGGGCTATCCGGACCGCTTCATCAACTCGCTGATCGTTGCGATCACCTCGACGGTGCTGGCGGTTGGGATGGGGACCATCACCGCCTATGGCTTCTCGCGCTTCAAGGTGAAGGGTGAGGCCGACCTGCTCTTCTTCATCCTTTCGACCCGCATGCTGCCGCCCATCGTGGTCGCGATCCCGATGTTCCTGATGTATCGGGCGGTAGGGCTCAACGACAGCCATCTGGGCCTCATCATTCTCTATACCGCGTTCAATGTGAGCTTCGCGGTCTGGCTGATGAAGGGCTTCATCGACGAGATTCCGCGCGAGTATGAAGAGGCGGCGCTGGTTGATGGCTATACGCGGCTCGAGGCGTTCTGGAAGATCGTATTGCCCGAGGCGGCAACCGGCATCGCGGCCACTGCGGTGTTCTGCTTCATCACGGCGTGGAACGAATATGCGTTCGCGCTGATCCTCACCAACAAGAAGGCCCAGACCGCGCCGCCCTTCATCCCGAGCCAGATCGGGTCGGGGCTGCCGGACTGGACGGTGATTGCCGCCGGCACGTTCCTGTTCCTTCTGCCGGTCGCGATCTTCACCTTCCTGCTCCGCAACCACCTGTTGCGCGGCATGAGCTTCGGGGCGATCCGCAAATGAATATCCGCGTGTTCAACCAGCGCTTCCTTGAGCCCGGCAGCCAGTTGCTGATGATCCTGGGCATCATCTTTCTCTGCCAGCCCTGGATCCAGGTTCTGCACCAATGGTCCGTGACGATCATGCTGATCGGACTGATCGGCTTCAACATCGCGGTTCATATCCCCGCGCCCGAGAAGACCGTAATTGACGAGGCGGACGGGGCGCATCATGGCTGAGATCGAGCTCAGGCATATCGACAAGCATTTTGGTCCGGTCCACGTGATCCGAGACGTCAGCCTGACGGTGAAGGACCGCGAGTTCGTGGTGTTTCTGGGCCCCTCCGGTTGCGGCAAGACCACAACGCTGCGCGCCATTGCGGGGCTCGAGGAGATCGATTCCGGCGACATACTGCTCGATGGCAAGCCGCTGCAGAATCTTCGCGCCGCGGACCGGGACATCGCCTTCGTGTTCCAGAACTATGCGCTCTACCCGCATTTCACCGTGTACCAGAACCTGGCGTTTCCGCTTGAAGCCGTCCGGACGCCGCGGGCGGAGGTGGAGCGCGTGGTGCGCTCGGTGGCGAAATCGCTCGGGATCACGCACCTGTTGCGCGCGCGGCCCTCGGCGCTGTCGGGCGGCGACATGCAGCGCGTGGCGATCGGGCGCGCACTGGTCAGGCGGCCCAAGGCACTGCTGCTCGACGAGCCCATCGGCTCGCTCGATGCCAAGTTGCGCGAGCAGATGCGGATAGAGTTGAAGCGGCTGCATTACGAGAACGGTTCGACATCGATCTACGTGACTCATGACCAGGTGGAGGCGATGTCGCTCGCCGACCGTATCGTGGTGATGAACGAAGGCGTGTTGCAGCAGGTGGGCACGCCGACCGAGGTTTATCTCTATCCGGCCAACCTGTTCGTCGCGCAGTTCATTGGCTCGCCGGTGATGAATGTGTCGCCAACCGTAGTGCGCGAGGTGGATGGTGCGGCCGAGATCGCGCTCGACGGCCTCAAGTTCGGTATGCCCGCCGATCTGATCGGCATGCTGAACCTGAAGCAGGCCCGCTCCGACCTTTCGCTTGGCATAAGGCCAGAGGGTGTCGAAGTCAGCCTCGGTGAAAAGCCTGGCTACCGGCCGGTTGAGGCGCACCTGATCCAGCCCTATGGCGGGTTTGACATCGTCGACCTCAAGTCCGGCGACCGGACGCTCAGGGCGCGGACGGTCTCGGGTTATGTGCCGAAGCCGGGGACGCAGGTCTTCGCGCGGATCGATCCGGCGCAGGCGCATTTCTTTGACAACCAGACGGGCGCTTCGCTCGGCATACGCCTCGGGCAAGGAGGCTGAGATGGCGCGCATCCGGCTCGAGAACATCTCCAAGAGTTTCGGCAACCATACGGCCGTCGAAGATCTCGATATCGACGTCGCGGACGGCGAGTTCTTCGTGCTGCTCGGACCCACGGGGGCGGGCAAGACGACGACGCTTCGGATGATAGCCGGGCTCGAAAAGCCGACAGTGGGCCGCGTCCATATCAACGAGGTGGACGTCAATGGCTGGGGGCCGGCGGAGCGCGACGTGGCGCTGGTGCTGCAGCAATACTCGCTCTACCCGCGGCTCACGGTCCGGGACAATTTGAGCTTTCCGCTGCGCTCGCGCATCAGGAAGCTGCCGCAGGCGGAGATCGACAAGCGCATCGACTATGCAGCGAAGACCCTGCGCATCGGGCACCTGCTCGACCGCAAGACCGACAGGCTGAGCGGCGGCGAAATGCAGCGTGTCTCGATCGGCCGCGCCATCGTGCGGGAACCGCAGGTGTTCCTCATGGACGAGCCGCTTTCGGCACTCGACGCCAAACTGCGCGAAGCGCTCCGGTCTGAACTCAAGGACCTGCAGATGCGGCTCGGGGCGACTTTCATCTTCGTCACCCACGACCAGGTGGAGGCGATGACGATGGGCGACCGCATTGCCGTGATGAACAAGGGCCGGATCATCCAGATCGGGCGCCCGCAGGACGTCTATTCGCGTCCGGTGAACACCTTCGTTGCGAGCTTTGTCGGATCGCCGGCGATCAACCTGATTGGCGGGCAGGTCACGGGCGGCGCCGCGGTGGTATCGCCCGGCGCTTTCGAGCTGCCGATCGCCGGCGCGGGCAACGAGGGGCGCTATACCTTCGGCATACGGCCGGAGGATGTGAAGGTCGAGGCCGGCGCGCCGGTCGCGGCGCGGGTGCACGATATCGAGAACCACGGCATCGAGAAGGTAGTGACGCTGAGAGTGGGAGACACCCTGGTGCGGGCCAATGTGCCAGCGCGTGTCGCTATCGGCATCGAGGACGAGGTCCGGTTCGGCTGGAATGCCGAAAAGGTGATGCTGTTCGACGCCGAGAGCGGGAGGAACATCCGGGTGGCGTGAGGGAGAGCGCACCACCGGGAAAACGACGAGGACCCCGTAGAGGAGGAGGGGACCATGGCAAACAATTATCCGAAGCTGCATAACGCCGCCTGGCCGGGCATTGTCGGCAAGGGCACGCCCGACAGCGAGCCGATCATCGCGCTCGATACGCTGTTGAAGCTCACCGCCAATGCCGAGGTGAACGGGCAGAAGTTCGACGGTATCGACCTGTTCATCACCGCGCCGCATTTCGACATCGATTCCGATGCGGGCGAGGTGCGGCGAATGACCGACCATATCGCAAGCTATGGCCTGAAGGTTGGCTCGTTCGTCGCGCCGATCTGGGGCGGGGCTGGCGGCGGTTCGGCCATGGGCGACGCCGACGACGTCAAGCGCTTCCTGACGCAGGTGCGCAAGGCCGCGAGAATCGGCCAGCAGATGCGAGAGCTCGGCATCCGCCCGACCGGCGGCATCCGCGTCGATAGCTCTACGGGCGTCGAGGCCTGGGACAAGGACCCCGAGGGCAATACCAGGAAGATCGCCGCCACTTTCCGCGAGGCGGGGAAGATTGCTCAGGATCATGGTGAGATCATCGTCGCGGAGGGCGAGATCTGCTGGGGCGGCATGCACTCCTGGCGCGAGAATGTGAAGCTGCTCGAAATGGTCGGCATGCCGGGCGTCGTCGGATACCAAGCCGACATGGCGCATTCGATGCTGTTCGTGCTCGGCGCCAATGCCGAGAAGGATCGGATCCTGCCCAAGGATTTCGAGTGGAGCGACAAGGGCGCCCTGGACGCGGCCTATCACAAGATAGCGGATGCGCTCAGGCCCTGGACGCTCGATTTCCACGTGGCGCAGAACGACGGCACCACATTCGGATCAGGCGACCACGAGAAGACCGGGCGTCATTGCCAGATCGACGACCCGAACGGCCGGCTCGATGTGACCAAGCATGCCGGCTATTGGCTGCGCGACGAAAAGGGCAACCTCACCAAGCGCATGCGCCATATCTGCTGGGACGGCTGCATGTTCCCCAACGCGGTGATGGAGCGGCAGGAGACCTGGAACAAGGTGCTGGGCGCCATGCTGAAGGTGCGCGAAGCACACGGCTGGGTGGAGTGAGGGGGCGCAAATGAGCAAGCAACTCAATATCGGCATGGTCGGCTACGGCTTCATGGCGCGGGCGCATTCCAATGCCTGGGCCAATGTCAGCCATTTCTTCGAAACCGGCTACAAGCCGGTGCTGAAGGCGGCGGCGGCGCGCAATGTCTCGAAGCTTCGGCACTTTGCCGACATGTGGGGCTACGAGAGCGTCGAGACCGACTGGAAGGCGCTGATCGAGCGCCGCGATATCGACGCCATCGATATCTGCGTGCCGAACGACATGCATGCCGAGATTGCCATCGCGGCGGCCAAGGCCGGCAAGATGGTGCTCTGCGAGAAGCCGCTGGCGCGTACCGAGGCTGAAGGCGCGCCTATGGTCGAGGCGGTCGAGAAGGCCGGCGTCGCCAACATGGTCTGGTACAATTACCGCCGCGTGCCGGCGGTGATGCTGATCAAGCAGATGGTGGAGGCGGGCAAGCTCGGGAAGATCTTCCACTATCGCGCCAAGTTCCTGCAGGACTGGACGATTTCGCCCGATGTGCCACAGGGCGGTGCCGCGACCTGGCGGCTCGATGTCGACGCTGCGGGCTCGGGCGTGACAGGTGACCTGCTCGCCCATTGCCTCGATACCGCCATCTGGATTAACGGCTCGATCTCGACGCTGACCGCGATGACCGAGACCTTCATCAAGGAGCGCAAGCACGCCCTGACCGGCGAGGTGCAGAAAGTGGGCATCGACGACGCCTCGGCCGTGCTGACCCGCTTCGCCAATGGCTCGCTCGGCACGTTCGAGTCGACGCGTTATGCGCGCGGCCACAAGGCGGCCTATACGCTTGAGATCAATGGCGAGAAGGGCTCGCTCGCCTGGGACCTGCACGACCTCAACCGCGTGCAGTATTTCAACCACGGGGTCGAGGGCGCGCAGCGCGGCTGGACGAACATCCTCGTCACCGATGGCGACCACCCCTATCTCGGCAAGTGGTGGGTGCCGGGGCTGATCATCGGCTACGAGCACTCGTTCACCCATCAGGTGGCGGACTTCCTCTATGGCTTGCGCGACGGGAAGCCGGCGGCGCCGACGTTCCGGGATGCGCTCGAGACCAACCGGGTGTGTGATGCGATTTTGGCCTCGGGCAAATCCGGGGCTTGGGTGGAGGTGTAAGCCTGCTGGCGGTCCTCGTGGTTCGACGAGCTCACCACGAGGACCGCAGAGGACTTTCAGTAGCCCTCATGGCGAGCTTGTCGAACCCTGGAGGGCGTGCCCCATGAAACTCGGATTCAACCTGCTGCTCTGGACCACGCATGTCACCGAGGCCGAGTGGCCGGTTATCGCGGCGCTGAAGGCCATTGGCTATGACGGGGTGGAAATCCCCATGTTCGAGGGCACGCCCGAGCATTATGCCAAGCTCGGCAGGCACCTGGGCGCCGAAGGGCTCAAGTCGAGCGGCATCGGCATCATGCCGCCAGGCATCGGCGCTAGCCCGGTATCCGCGGACAAGGCCGAGCGCGACAAGGCGCTCCAGCATATCAAATGGCTGATCGATTGCACGGCGGCGCTGGGCGGCGATATCGCGGCAGGGCCGTTCCATCAGCCACTCGGCGAGTTCGTCGGACGCGGGCCGAACGAAGACGAGATCAACCATTGCGCCGACGTGCATCGCGCCGCGGCCGAGCATGCGCGCCAATATGGCATCACGCTCGCCGTCGAGCCGCTCAACCGCTTCGAGTGCTACATGCTCAACTCGGCGCGACAGGCGGCGGACCTGGTGCGGAGGGTGGGCGCGCCGAATTACGGCTATCTCTACGACACGTTCCACTTCAACATCGAAGAAGACTCGATCATCTCGGTGATACCCGAGACGATCGCCGAGATCGCCCATGTGCATATCTCGGAGAACAATCGCGGCGTGCCGGGCGCCGGGCATATCGATTTCCCATCGGTGTTCAAGGCACTGAAGGCTTCGGGCTATAATGGCTGGATGACCATCGAGGCATTCGGCTCAGCACTGCCCGACCTTGCAGCGGCCACGAAGATCTGGCGGCCTCTCTTTGCCCGCTACGAGGATGTATACGAAAAGGGCTTCCGGGTCATGCGCGACGGCTGGGACCGAGCGTAGGGCAGGGGGTAGAAGCCCGCCGCGAAGCGGGGTAGGAAAGCCCAACCTATTCCGAGGATGAAAAATGAGCGTGATCAAACTGTTGTCCGGGTCCTATTCTGGCGCGGGCGGTGCGGGGCTGGGGCTGTTGAACTTCGACGACGCCACGGGACAGATCACGCAGTTGCAGCGCTATCCCGGGACGCCCGACGCCTCGTGGATCGACTTCGATGCGGCGCGATCGGTGGTCTATGTCACCGACGAGATGGCGGCCAAGGCCGGCGCCTTCGTACTCTCGGCGGATCGCTCAGGGGTGACCCCGCTCGGCTATCGCGACACCGGCGCGCAATATCCCTGCTACCTGCGCATCAGCCCGGGCAAGGACATGGTCGCGGTCGCCAATTATGGGGACGATTCCGTACCGGTGTTCGGCCTCGAACCGAATGGCGCGCTCAAGGCAGAGCCGCAGGTATTGCGTGGCGTGAAGCCGGCTGACCAGGGCCATGCGCACTGGACGCAATGGACGCCGGAAGGCGACCGGCTCTACATGGTCGATCTCGGCCATGACACTGTCCGCTTTTATGAACGCGACGCCTCCTTCGGCCGGTTCAAGGCGCCACAGGTGGCATACCTCGCCGAACAGGGCGCGGGTCCCCGGCATCTCGCGTTCCATCCGAATGGCAAGCACGCCTATCTGTTCTCCGAATATGCGGTGCGGCTCACGGCGCTGACGCGTGAGTCGGATGGCCGGCTGACCCGCTTTGCCGAAGTAGCGAGCCTGGCAGATGGCGTGAAGGAAGGCGAAACGGGCGCGCATATCGCCATCAGCGCCGATGGCCGCTTCGTCTATGTGTCCAACCGCAAACACAACTCGATTTCGGTGTTCAAGCTCGATAGCGACGGCGTGCCGAGCCTCATCCAGAACATTCCCAGCGGCGGCAACTGGCCGCGCTTCTTCCTGCTGGTCGGGAAGCACCTCATCGTCGCCAACCAGTTGAGTGACGACCTGGCAGTGTTCACAGTGGCGGCCGACGGGAAGCTGGCCGATACCGGCACGCGCTTTGCGATCGAGAAGCCGGTCTGCCTGCTGCCGATCTGAGGATCGGCGGCTCTGCGACCTCGTGGTTCGACAGGCTCACCGTGAGGTCGCTCGTCGTGAGGGCATTCGACAGCAGGACGAGGACGATAAGCCCCTTACCCCCGCGCCTGCTTCCAGTCCCGATACCAGGCGACGAAGCGCGCGATGCCTTCTTCCACCGGGATTGCCGGGATCTTGCCGGTCAGCGCCTGCAGCGCCGAGGCGTCGGCGGAGGTCGAGCCGACATCGCCCGGCTGCATGGGTTGGTGGTCGATCTGCGCCGCCTTGCCTGTTGCCGCCTCGATCGCCGCGATGAAGCGCATCAGTGGCACCGGCTGCCCGCCGGCGATATTGAGGACACGCCAGGGCGCTGCCGTTTCGGCGCGCTCGGGCGCGAGATCGACGAGTGCCGCCACCGCATCGATATTGTCGTCGATATAGGTGAAGTCGCGCTGCATGCGGCCCTGGCCGAACAGGGTGATCGGCCGGTCGTTCTCGATGGCGTCGACGAACTTGAACAGCGCCATGTCCGGGCGGCCCCAGGGTCCATAGACGGTGAAGAAGCGCAGCGCGGTGACGGGCAGGCCGAAAAGATGCGCGTAGGAATAGGTCAGTGCCTCGCCAGATTTCTTGGTCGCGGCGTAGAGCGAAATCGGCCGGTCTGTATTGTCAGTTTCGCGGCTGGGCGAACCATCGGTCTGGCCGTAGACGGAACTCGACGAAGCAAACAGCAGATGGCGCGGTGGTGCTACGCGGCAGAGCTCCAGCAGGTTGAAGGTGCCGGTAAGGTTGGCGTCGAGATAGGTCCGCTGCATGGATAGCGGATTGCGGACGCCTGCCTGTGCCGCCAGGTGGATGACGATGTCCGGTGCGGCTTCGCGATAGGCGGCGGCCAGCGTGGCAGCGTCCTCTAGCGGGCCGATCGTGTTGGTGAAGCCGGGCAGACGGGCCAGTTCGGCAAGTCGGTCGTGCTTCAGGCGCACGTCGTAATAGGTGGTGAGGCCATCATAGCCAAACACAGCATGGCCGGCTGCCAGGAGCCGCCGGGCCAGATGCATGCCGATGAAGCCGGCGCTGCCGGTTAGAAACACGCGCAAAGCAGTATTCCAGGGTTAATTGGCCCAAAATCCCGAAAACACACTCCAGCCATTCCTGTTTTCGGAAAGGTAGAGACGTGCGGCTGACGGCCTTATATCAGCGGGCCAAAGTTTATCGAAGTCTCGTCGCAAGAAGGGCCCACCATGGTGATCATCGAGTCACAGCGCCATATCCGAACCGCTCCGCTGCTGCCAGTCATAACCCGGCTGGGAAAGGCAAGGATCGCCGTGACAGATCGGGTGAACGCGCTTGCCATCTGGCGCGATGTCGTCGGACTCGACCTGCTGTCGGAAGACGAGACTGCGCTGCATCTGGGCGCGGGCGGCGTCGAACTCATCACGCTGGAACTGGGCGCGACCCAGCCGATCCGGGAGCGGGGCCTCGGGCTCTATCATGTGGCCATCCATGTGCCCACGCGCGTCGCGCTCGCCGAAATGGTCGTCCGCGCCTTGCAGCGACGGGTGCGGATTTCGCCAACCGACCATCTCGTCACGGAAGCCATTTATCTTTGGGATTTTGACGGCAATGGCATCGAGGTCACCTTCGAAACGCCGTGGCGGGGCGAGATCGGCGGACCCGATGACGGCTTCTATGTCCGCAGCAAGGATGGCACCGAGCATTCCGGGCGGGAACCCATCGATCTCGATGACCTGCTGGGCGAACTCGGCGAAAAGCCGAGCGTCGCGCCGGTCATGCCCGATGGCACGCGGATCGGGCATATCCACCTGCATGTGCGCAGCCTCGAAAGCTCGATGCACTTCTATCGCGACGGGCTTGGCTTCGGCGGCTTGTTCCTGCTCGAAGGCTTCGGGATGGGCGATGTCGGGCTCGACCATCCGCCGCATGTCATTGCCTTCAATCTGTGGGCTGGGCCGGACGCGGCGCTTCCGCCGGCCGGCACGGCGGGGTTGCGCTATTTCGAGGTCATTGTTCCTGACGTGGAGACCCTCGAAGCGGTTCGGACGCGGCTCGATCGCACCGGTGGCGTCTATGTCGAGATCGAAGGCGGGATCGAGGCGGCCGACCCCTCGGGCATCAAGCTGCGCGTGCTGGTGGCCTGACGCAGGTCAGGCGGCGGCCACCGCCCGGCGCACGGTCTCTGCGGCGCCATTCTCGAAGAGTGACGCGAGATGCGTCGTCACTACGGATCGGAACGCGGCATTGGCCGGCAGATCGGTGCCGAACACCTCGGCCACCCCGAGGAGGGCGCTCGCCAGCGCCTCGGCATCGCGCCCGGCTGCGTCTGACAGGGCGCGGAGCCGGGCCGCGTGCGGGTCCTTCACGTCGATCGGGTTGCCGGCCTCGTCTATGCCGGTGACATAGCGCATCCAGGCGGCGACCCCGAGCGCGAGGCGCGTGAAGGGCTGGCCCGCCGCAATCCGGTCACGCACCGTGCCGAGCAGGCGCTGCGGCAGTTTCTGCGTCCCATCCATCGCGATCTGCCAGGTGCGATGCTTCAGCGCCGGGTTGGCGAAGCGCTCGAGCAACTGGTCGCGATAGAGGGCCAGTTCCGCGGCCGGCATGGGCAGGGTGGGGATCGCCTCCTCGGTCATCAGTCCGTGGATCAGTTTGCGCAGGTTATCATCGGCAACGGCTTCGGCGACATATTGATGGCCGGAGAGATAGCCGAGATAGGCCATGGTCGAGTGCGAGCCGTTGAGCATCCTCAGTTTCATCAGCTCATAGGGTTCGACATCCTTGACCAGTTGCGCGCCGACCGTCTCGAAGGGCGGGCGCCCGGCAGGAAATTCATCCTCGATAACCCATTGGGTGAAGGGCTCGGTCATGATCGGCCAGGCATCGTCGAGGCCCGTGAGTTCAGTGACGATGCCGCGGTCGGCATCGGTGGTTGCCGGTACGATGCGGTCGATCATGGTCGAGGGAAAGGCCACCCGGGCGAAATAGTCCGCAAGGCTCGGGTGGGCCAATGCCGCAAAGCGGGTGACGATGCGCCTGGCGGTCTTGCCGTTCGAGGGGAGGTTGTCGCAGCTCATCACCGTGAAGGGCACGAGGCCTCGTTCCGCGCGCAAGGCCAGAGCCGCGACGATGAGGCCGGGGGCGCTGACGGGTTCGTCGCGATGGGCGAGGTCATGCACGATGTCCGGGTGCTTCTCGTCGAGGGCGCCGGTCGCCGGATCGTGGCAATAGCCCTTTTCGGTGACGGTGAGCGAAACGATGCGGATCGCCGGGTCAGCCATCAGCTCTATCAGCTGCCGACGCTGCTGGTTGGCGTCGAGCACATCAAGAATGGACCCGATCACCCGGCATTGCGTGCCCTCGGCCGAGCGGATGGCGAGGGTGTAGAGGAAATCCTGCGGAGCGAGCGCATCGCGCGTATCGGGCCGGCGCAGTGAGGCGCCGACGATTCCCCAGGTCGGGTTGGCGACAAGCAGGCTATCGACATAGGCCGCCATATGGGCGCGATGAAAGGCACCGATCCCCAGATGCACGATGCCGGGGGAGACGCCTTTGCGATCATAGGCCGGCACGGACAGGCCGTGCGTGTGGGCGCGCAGTTCGCTGGAGCTGAGGCGGGGCATGGCAATCTCCTGAGGTCTTCAATCCGGGTGGGCCGCCTGTCCGGCCCTTGCTGGCCAGACCCATAGCGACGACAGGCATTTTTCGCCAGCATGACCTTCGTTCCGCTTGTTGCGAAGCGGAGAGCGGGGCAGATAAGCATAGGCGAAGATTGCGTGATCCGGTTCGGATGCGCTCGGAGCGAGGGAGAGGCGAGTTGACCCTGCGGTTTGCCAGCGTCGGCGAATGCATGATCGAAATGTCGGGCGGCGAGGACAAGACCTACCGGCTCGGCTATGCCGGCGATACGCTGAACACGGCATGGTACATGCGCGCGCTCCTGCCCGGGGGCTGGGACGTCGACTATGTCACGGCGCTCGGCGACGACATGTATTCGAAGGACATGCTCGGCTTTCTCGGCAAGGCCGGGATCGGCACGAGCCATATCCAGATCCTCGCCGGCAAGCGGCCGGGGCTATACATGATTCATCAGGCCGACGGTGACCGGCACTTCACCTATTGGCGCGGGCAATCGGCGGCCAAGCAGCTGGCCGATGACCGCGATGCGCTAGCAGCGGGCCTCGTCGGTGCGAAATATGTCTATTTTTCAGGTATTTCTCTCGCAATCCTCGCGCCAAAAGCGCGTGGCCGGCTGCTGAAGGCGCTGGTCAAGGCGCGCGATGCGGGGGCGACCGTGGTGTTCGACACCAATCTCAGGCCAGCGCTCTGGACATCGCCGCAGATCATGGCTTCGACCCTTACGGCCGCAGCGACCATCGCCGATATCGTGCTGCCGACGCATACCGACGAGGCGCCGCTGTTCGGCGATGCCTCGCCGGAAGCCACAGCTGATCGCTATCTCGAGATCGGCGCGAGCGAGGTGGTGGTCAAGAATGGCGCCGAGCCTGCGTTCGTCGCGACCCGGGACGGGGTACGCGCCTCCGTTCCCGCGCCGAAAGCCGAAAGGGTGGTCGACGCGACCGGCGCCGGTGACAGCTTCAATGGCGGATATCTCAGCGCGAGGGTGCGCGGCCTCGATCCCGAAGCGGCAGCGGCCTTTGGGCATCGTGTGGCGGGCGTCGTCATCGGGCACAAGGGTGCGCTGGTCGATCCAGCGCTGGTAAGGGGCCTCTAGCGCGATTTGAGGAAAAGTTGCATGGCATTTCCGCTTCGAAAGCACGACCCAACAAAGACTTAGATCATTTCGACGTTTCAGCTGATACGTGAACTGCTCTGGAAACCGCCCCTTGCCGCGACGCTTTGGCTGGTGAAAGCATCGCTGCAGCGGTGTAGATGACTCGCTGACGAGGGCAAGATGACAGCAACGCGGCAGGATATCCACAACTCGCAGGTGCCGGCAGTGTGCGCCAGCTGCGAGGCGCGGCACAAAGGCATGTGCGGCGCCCTGACGCCCGACGAACTGGTGGCACTGAGCCGAGCGACTCATCGGGCGCGCCACGAGGCGGGCGACGAGCTGGTCGGCGACAGCACCGCCATCACCTCCTATGCCAATGTCATGAAGGGCGTGGTGAAGCTCACCAAGGTGCTTGAAGATGGGCGTCAGCAACTCGTGGGGCTGCAATTCGCGCCCGACCTGCTTGGGCGGCTCTATGGCGAGGAGCACCAGGTGACGGCCGAGGCCGCCTCCGATGTCGAGCTTTGCGTGGTGCCCCGCAAGGCGCTCGAACAGATGATTGCCGATAGCCCCGCGCTCGAGCATCGCCTCATGCAGCAGACGTTGAAGGAGCTCGACCAGGCGCGGGACTGGATGGTGACGCTCGGCCGCAAGTCGGCGCAGGAAAAGGTGGCGAGCTTCCTCTATCTGATCGCGACGCAGGCGGACCCCACCCAGAATGCGGCCCATATCAGTTTCGACCTGCCGCTGAGCCGGGCCGATATAGCGGATTTCCTGGGGCTCACCATCGAGACAGTGTCCCGCCAGATGACCAAGCTCAGGCAGATGGGCGTCATCGATATTCAGAACAACCGGCACGTCACCGTCGGCGACGTCGATCGCCTGCGCGACCTATGCGGCTGAGGGCTTGCGCCTGATCACCAGATCGATGAGCGGCACGATCAGCTGCAGCTCGTGGGCGACATGGCGGCGCAGGCTTTCGAAGAAGCCACGAAGCATGAACCCCGCCGCGTCTGGCGAGATATGCGGGCGGCCTTCGCCAAGCCCATGCAGCATGTCCTGCACATCCTCGGCGTAGCAGGCATCGACCTGGTGCTCGAGCTTCAGTCGCTCGATCGTCTCGACCAGTTCGCCGTGGAGCGCAGGCCATTCGAGCAGAACGGGGAAGATCTCGGTTTCCTCGAAATGCTGGATACGGGTGAGCATCGGGCCGATGGCGCGCGAAAGGATGAGGCAATCCTGCCGGTCGATGCGGCCGGGCAGGTCGTCCGCCAGTTGCTCCAGCCGGTCGCAGAGCGCCAGCAGCGCCTGGTAGTCGTCGGACAGCCGGCCGGGCAAGGCGCGGTCGGCATGGGGGAAGATCAAGCCCTTGGGCAGGTCGGCCGACAGAGACGGATGGCGCATGGTGCAGGCCTTTCGAGTTCACGTCATCCTGCCTCAGCCTGCCAAGTGTCGGCGTTGATCTGGATCAACGGCGGCTGCAAAGCCGGTTGCCGGGTGATGACGCACCGACTAGCTTCCACACCGGTTCCGTGGAGCAAGGTAGTGTAGCGATGGCGAAGGTGGCGTTTCTGGGTCTTGGCGTGATGGGCTACCCCATGGCGCGGCATCTCAAGGCCAAGGGCCATGAGGTCACCGTCTACAACCGCACCACCGCAAAGGCCGAAAAATGGGTGGCGGAGCAGGGCGGTCTGCTGGGGAAGACGCCCGCCGAAGCCGCTGCCGGGCAGGAATTCGTCTTCGCCTGCGTGGGCAATGACGCCGATCTGCGACAGGTGACACTCGGGCCCGACGGGGCATTCGGCACGATGGACAAGGGCGCGATCTTCGTCGACCACACCACAGCTTCGGCGGAAGTTGCGCGCGAACTTTCAGCTGCGGCGGCAGCGGGAAGCTTCGGCTTTCTCGATGCGCCGGTGTCCGGCGGGCAGGCGGGCGCAGAGAATGGGCAATTGACGGTGATGGTGGGCGGCGAGGATGCGGCCTTTGCCCGGGCGCAGCCGGTGATCATGAGCTTTGCCAAGGCGGCGCGGTTGCTCGGCCCTTCCGGCTCGGGGCAATTGGCGAAGATGATGAACCAGATCTGCATTGCGGGCGTGGTGCAGGGCCTTGCCGAGGCACTGCATTTCGGCAAGCGCGCCGGGCTCGATACCGAGGCGGTGATCGACGTGATCTCCAAGGGCGCGGCGCAGAGCTGGCAGATGGAAAACCGTCACAAGACCATGGCCGCCGGCAAGTTCGATTTCGGCTTCGCCGTCGAGTGGATGCGCAAGGACCTGGGTATCGCGCTCGACGAGGCCCGGCGCAATGGCTCGCAATTGCCGCTCACAGCGCTGGTCGACCAGTTCTATGCCGACATTGTTGCAATGGGCGGGAGGCGCTGGGATACGTCGAGCCTGATCGCGCGGCTCGACAAGAAGTAATCGCCGATCAGAGGCCCCTGATCCGACCCTGCCAGCGCCGAATGATCTCCTCCGACGTCGCCTCGCCACCCTGGCGGTTGGCACTCTCGTAGATGTCGACGGCGATCCCGCGTGCTGCGAGTGCTTCTGCCGCCTCGGCAAGGATCGCATTGACGAGAAATACCCCAGCGATCGTCGAAGTGGGGCCCATCGCCGTGTCGCGGCCTGCGATGGGCAGCGCTGCGTCGCCATACGTCCCGGCATTGTCGATGACGATATCGACAAGCTCGAAGAGCCGTTGGCCGGAGGAGTGGCGGGACTCCGTCACCTTCGCGTGTGCCATCGAGGTGATGGCGACGGTGGTGGCGCCAAGGCGCCTGGCCTCCATGGCCATTTCCACGGGGTAGGCATTGCGGCCGGAGTTGGAGGCGATGAACAGCACATCGCCGGGCGCGATGCCGTACCGGGCGAGCACGACCGCGGCCCGACCCGGTTCACGCTCGGCCTGGGTGGAACGATAGGCGCCCATGTGCAGCATGAGGTCGGGATCGAGAATTGCCTGCGCTTGGGCAATGCCGCCCGCGCGGTAGAAGGCTTCGAGCGCGATCAGATGTGAGTGTCCGGACCCCGCGAAGGATACGATCCGGTCTGCGGCGAGCGCCTCGGCAACCGCGGTCACGGCCTGGTCGATGGCCGGGCCGGAAACCTGCAACATGCGGTCGAGTGTTCCGACGATGAGATCGCGATAGCGGTGGCGTGCCTTCTGCATGTCGTCAGCCCCTGATTTCGCCGACATACTTGTAGCGATCGCCACGGTACCAGCTCACCGCATCCTCGACGACTCGGCCGTCCTCTGCATAGCCCAGCTGGGTGATTTCAAGCACGGCGGCCCCGACATTGACCCCAAGATGACGGGCCAGATCTGCATCTGCCTCCATCGCCTTGAGGCTCTGCAGGATGCGGCGGGGACGGGCGCTGCGCGCATCCATCCGGTCGTAGAGCGAACCCGAGCCATCATAGTCCTCACCCACCGTGTCGAGTGGCACCATGGCCCGCTCCAGCGACATGGGCTCACCGCCCGCGAGACGCAGACGAACGAGGATCAGCACCGGTGTGCCGAGCGGCAGGCCGGTACGGAATGCCGATTCCGCATCTACGGTGCCGATGGTGCGTTCGATGATGCGCGAGGAAGGCAGCAGTCCGCGCAGTTGCATGTCCTCGGTGAAGCCCGAGAGGCGTGACAGCGATTTGGGCACACGGCCGAGCACCATGGTCCCTGCGCCGTGCCGACTGGCGACAAGGCCGATCTGCGCCAGATCCTTGAGGGCCTGCCGCAGCGTCGACCGCGAGACGGCAAGACGCTCGGCCATTTCTCGTTCGGGCGGCAGCGATTCTCCGGGCTGGACAATGCCGCGGTCGATGGCCTCGCCAAGCGCGAGCCGTAGCCGCTCCACGAGTGGCCCATGCTGGCTTTCCATGCGCTCGCGCAGGGCTTCATAAAGGTTCAAGCGTCTCCCCCGAATGGTCAGTTTTCTGTTTGTTTCTCGAAGTGGTATGATTTTGGTGTGCGGCTGTCCAGCCAGAGATGGTGCCCACAACAATATCTCCAGTGGATATGGACAAAAGCGATTAAACCAATATCATACCAATTGGATGCAGGCAGGATAGGGGACAGGGAATGCGAATGGTTCACGGCGTGCTGGCGGGTATCACCCTTCTCGCCATGACAGGCACGATGATGGGGGCGGCGCTGGCGGTGACCGAATTGCGGATCACCCACGCCACGACGGGCGGTGCCGAAAAGGAGGTGCTCGACCAGATCGTGGCGGATTTCGAAGCGGCCAATCCGGACATCAAGGTCGTGCAGATCCCGTTTGACGACGACACCTATTCCGACACGGGGTTGATTACGCAGTTGCAGGGCAATCCGGTGCCCGACATCTATTTCCAGTGGGCCGGTTTTCCGGTGGCCCGCGACGCAAAGGCCGGCTACGCGGCCGACCTGACCGAAGCGCTGAAGTCTGACGGCTGGGGCGATACCTTCGTGCCGTCGGTCTGGTCGGCGGGGGCGGGCACCATGGTGGGTGGCAAGCCCTATCTGGTACCGGCTTCCCTCGATGTGACCAATACCATCTGGTACAACAAGACCATCTTCGCCGAATTCGGGCTGGCGCCGCCCAAGACCTGGGATGAGTTCGTTGCGCTGATCAAGGTGCTCGTCGAGAAAGGCGAGACCCCCATCATCGAGGGGAACCAGGAATTCTGGCCCTTCGGAAACTGGGCGTCGCATATTGCCGCGAAGGTCGTGCCACCGGACGAGTACCAGGCAGCTTTCGAGCAAACGGGCAAGTTCAACACGCCGGGCTTCCTCAAGGCGCTGGAGCATATCCAGCAGCTGCACGAGATCGGGGCCTTCAACAAGGATATGGCCGGGCTCGGCGCAGACCCGGCGATGGCAACCTTCATCGAAGGCGCGGCCGTGATGCACCCGATCGGATCGTGGCTGATCGGCACGGCGAAAGAGCTGGGTGATGCCGATTTCGACTACAGCTCGTTCGATACCCCGGTGATCGACCCCAACCATCCGCTCAAGGACAGCGTCATCGGCACGGTGACGGGATGGGTGGTGCATGCCAAGAGCCCGCATATGGCAGAGGCGGTGAGGTTCCTCAAGTTCTACACGAACGAGGCGAACCAGATCAAACGAGCCGAGGCCGGATCGCTGAGTCCGATCAAGGGCGTAAACGAGAAGGCTAATCTCGATCCGCAGACCAAGCAGATGGCCGAAATGCTGGCCAATGCTCCTGCCATGGTGCCGCCGCCCGACACGACCTATCCGGTTCCGGTGGCCGAGGCCTATTATCAGGCGGCCGCCATGGTCGCGACAGGAGAGAAGTCGCCAGCTGATGCGCTGGTCTGGCTTGATGATACTGTTGCGGTGATCGGCAAGCAGTAAGTCAGGTGTCCGCGCCCACCCCAATGCGTGAAGATCGCGCTGCGCCCATTGCCTCGGGCGCAGCCATGTTCTTGTTCGTGGCGCCGGCCATGCTGCTGTTCGGGGTATTCGTGCTGTGGCCGATGCTCTCGGCCTTCTACTATGCCTTCACCAAGTGGGACGGCTTCACTGCGCCGGTGTGGGTGGGCTTCGCCAATTTCCAGCGGGCCTTCGCAGATACCGTGCACCTGATGAGCTATGTGCATGTGGTGCTCTACATTCTCGGCACATTCATATTCGAGGTGAGCTTCGGGCTGTTCGTGGCCGTGCTGCTCAACTCGGACCGGCGGGGTTTCGAGCTGCTGCGCGGGCTGTTCTTTTCGCCGGTGGTGCTGTCCATGTCGGCGGCAGGCGTTCTCTGGGCCTTCGTTCTCGACTATCGCTCCGGACTGGTGAACGCCGTTCTCAAGGCGCTGGGGGCAGGCGATGCTGCCCAGCCCTGGCTCAGCCAACCCGGTACGGCGCTGCTTGCCGTCACCATCGTGTCGGGCTGGAAATATTCCGGCTTCTACATGGTGATCTTCTTTGCAGCGCTCCGGCGCATTCCCCGCAATATCTACGAGGCTGCGCGGCTCGATGGGGCGGGGCCGGTGCGGATGTTCTTTTCGATCACGCTGCCACTGCTGCGCCAGAACGTGCTGGTGGCGATACTGCTCGCCGTGACTGGTGGCTTTGCCGGGTTCGACCTGTTCTTCACGATGACCAATGGCGGACCGTTCTCGGCGACCGAAGTGCCGGCCACCTGGATCATGAAGCAGGCCTTTGATCAGAACCAGTTGAGTTACGGCATCGCCCTTACGGTCATTCTCACCATCGTGGTGGTGCTCGTTTCTCTCGTTTACCTGAGGTTCTCCGAACGTGTCGGCGTTGCGCGCTATTGAACGGCCGCGATCGGCGGCGGAATGGCTGCGCTTCGCGGTCGGCGGCCTGCTGGTTGCGGTGATGTTCTACCCCACCGTGTGGATGGTGCTGTCCGCATTCAAGTCGAACCGCGAAATCTTCCGACAGCCCTTCGGATTGCCGGCGAGCTGGCGGTGGGAGAACTTCCTCGAAGCCTGGCAGACCGGGGGACTCGGTCAGCTCTACCTCAATTCGCTGTTCGTCACCTTCGTGGCGGTTACACTGACGGTCGGCGCAGCTACGGCGGCTGCCTTTGCATTTACCCGGCTGGAATTTCCCGGCCGTCGGCTTTGCTACCGGGTACTGCTCATCGGCCTCCTGCTGCCGCCCCCTACCGTCGCCATTCCGCTGTTCACACAGCTTCGCGACATGGGGCTGCTCAATACACCATGGGCGCTGATCCTGCCTGGGGCGGCGTGGTCGCTGTCGCTGACGGTGTTCCTGATGCGGTCCTATTTCAACACGATGCGGCCGGACATGGAGGAGGCCGCGCGCATCGATGGGGCGAATATCGCGCAGATCTTCGCCTTCGTGTCGGTGCCGATGGTATGGCCGGCCATGCTGACCATGATCATTCTCAACACCATCAATATCTGGAACGAGCTCCTGTTCGCGCTCCTTTTCATCGTCGACGAGGACAAGCGCACCCTGCCGGTGGGGCTGGTGCGGTTCTACGGCTACCACAGCACGGACTATGCGCTGGTGTTCGCGGCGCTGACGATCACCACTGTGCCCATCCTCATTCTCTACTTCATTCTGCAGCGGCATGTGATCGCCGGGCTCAGCTCGACGGCCATGGACTAGGAGGCGCGCATGTTACTCAAAGGCGTGATCGAGGGTTTCTACGGCCGGGCCTGGAGCGCGGCGCAGCGGGTGGAAATGCTGGACTGGATTGCCGCTGCCGAGATGAACGCGTTCGTCTATGGCCCGAAGGACGACGTGAAGGTGCGGGCGCGCTGGCGGGAGCTCTATGCGGCCGCCGAGCTCGAGGAGATCGGCCGGCTTGCCGATGCCGCGCACGCACGGGACATCAAGTTCTTCGCGGCGATCGCGCCTTCGCTCGACGTGACCTATTCCGATCCTGCGGAACTACGTGCGCTGGTGGCGCGGATCGGGCAGCTTGTCGGGCGGCAGATCGGGCATTTCGTGCTGCTGTTCGACGATATCCCGCGCGAGATGAACCAGGCAGACCAGGCAAGCTTTTCTTCCCTTGCCGCGGCGCAGGCGCAGTTTGCCAATGCCGCCTTCCATGCGCTCCGGCGGATGGCTCCGGGGGCAGATCTGATCTTCTGCCCCACCGAGTATTGCGGCGCGTTCGCTCGGCCGGACGTGGCTCGCTCGGGCTACCTGTGGGACCTCGGGCAGCTGCTCGACCCGGAAATCAAGGTGTTCTGGACCGGGCCCGACATCGTCTCGGAGCGGATAGACGCGGCGTCTCTGAGGCAGATCGGGGCCATCCTCAACCGCAAGCCGGTGATATGGGACAATTTCCACGCCAATGACTATGACATCAGGCGTGTCTATGCCGGACCGCTGGGCGGGCGCGATGACGACATCCTGCCGCTCATCGAGGGTATCATCACCAATCCAAACAACGAGTTCGAGGCAAACTTCGTTGCGGTGCGGTCGACAGGTGCGTGGGCGAAAGGCGGCTATGACGAAGCGGCCGCCCTCGATGCGGCAATCGATGCGTGGCAGCCGCGTTTCCGGCTGGCCTATACAGAGCCCGAGCGGCATGTCGCGCGCGAGCAGATCCGGCTCCTGACGGAGCTTTGCTACCAGCCATTCCGATGCGGTCCAGAAGTGGAGCGACTGCTGGGGGTCGCACACCGGCTGCTTGGTGAGCATCGGCCACAGATCACGGCGGAGTGGCGCGCGGGTCATTCTGAGATCATCGGTTTGCGCGACGACATTCGCGCGCTGTTCGACGCGATGACAGAACTCGAGAACCGGGACCTGTTCTACGCTTTCCATCCCTACCTCTGGGAAGCGCGCGAGGAGGTGACGCACCTTTGCAGCTATCTCGACTGGCTGGCGGATGGCCCTGCGACAGACGCGGTATTTCCTGCTCGCGAGCGGATCTACAATTTCTACCGCCGCGGCTTCTCCGTGGCTGTCCAGGAGATGCTCCGGCGGGATAGCGAGGGCGCTTATCATCATGTCGGTTGATTTCGGCGACGGATTCGTCCTGCGGCTGGCAGAGGCGAGCGACCATGCAGCGCTGCGCTATGTGTGCCTCAAGACGGGAGACAGCGGGAAGGATGCCACGGAGCGGGAGGACGACCCCAACCTGCTGGGCGAGATCTACGCGGTCCCCTACCGGGTCTATGCGCCGGATTTTGCCCATGTCGTCGATAGCCCGGAAGGCGTGGTGGGCTATATTCTCGGCGCACCGGACACGCCTGCCATCTATGAGAGGATGCGGGACGAGTGGTTTCCACGCCTTGCGGCGCGCCTCGTCGATCCTGGCCCGGATGAAAGCCGATGGCGCGGCAGCGACTGGGCCCGCTACGCGCTGCACCATCCGGAATTCGTTTATCCCGAAGTGCTGCATGACTATCCCGCTCATGGCCATATCGATCTGCTCGACATAGCGCGCGGCCGGCATATCGGTACCCGCGGCATGCGCTACCTGATGGATCGGCTGGCCGAGACCGGTGCCAGCGGCATGCACCTGCAGGTCAGTCCCAGGAATTTCGGTGCGCTCAAGTTCTACGGCACGCTGGGCTTCTCGCTGCTGACCCATGAGAGCCTGCCGCAGCACACGGCATTCATGGTGAAGCGGTTCTAGTCCTCAGGCGCCGCGCGGCCCGTTGCTTGCGGCGGGCCGAGGTCGCCTCAGGCGTCAAGCGAAGCGTGGAGCCCGTCGTGCTTGCCATGCCGCGCTTTCGAGCTGCTTGTCGGGGTGATCGCTACTTGAGTGCGCCCTGTGTCAGGCCACGGATGAAGAAGCGGCCGGCGGCGAGATAGAGCAGCAGCGGCGGCAGCGCGGCGATCAGCACGGCGGCCGATTGCTCGCCGACGCCCGCGCCCATCAGCGCCACCGTGATCGGCTGCTGGTCGCCTGCGGTGAAGACCATGCCGAACAGGTATTCGTTCCAGATCGAGGTGAACTGCCAGATGAGGCTGACCATCAGGATCGGCGGCGACAGCGGCAGCACGATGCGATGGAAGATGCGCCAGAACCCGGCACCGTCGATGCGCGCGGCCTTGATCAGTTCGTCCGGCAGCTGCGCGAAATAGTTTCGGGCGAACAGGGTGGCAAAGCTCAGGCCCTGCACGGTGTGGATGAGGATCAGCCCGTGTACATTGTTGGCGAGGCCGAACTGTCCCATGATCCACGCCCAGGGGAGCAGCGTCACCTGGCCCGGCATGAAGACGCCGCAAAGCATCATCAGGAAGATCGCCTCGGACCCCGGAAAGCGCCACTTGCTCAGTACATACCCGTTGAGCGTGCCGATGAGGGTCGCGACGATGCTCGAGGGCAGGGCGATATAGAGCGAGTTGAAGAAGTTGGGCGCGATGCCGCGACAGACGCCGCTGACGCAGGTTTCGGACCAGGAATGAACAAAGCTCCTGACTGAGAAACTCTCTGGCCAGGCGATAAGCCCATGGTCCGCCACTTCGCGATAGGTGCGGAAGCTGTTGAGCACCAGCACAAGAGCCGGCACGATATAGATGGCTGCGAAGACTGCGAGCGTGCCGTATATGGCGGCCCGCCCGAGCAGGTGCCGCCAACTGAGCGCGGTTTCAGCGCGCATCACGCCCGGTCGCGGCGGTACGGCAAGGCCGCGTTCGGTCAGGTCGTTGGTGGTGATGTCAGGTCTCCTCGGCGGTCGAGACTAGGGGCGTGCGCCGATGCTGCCAAGGGAGCTGGAGTTAAGCCATTGGTTGCAGCAATGCATGCGACTTGCGCAGCGACGCTCCCCCGCGCCGAGGGTTTGACATGGGGGGATACGCTGCTTACTTCTCGTCAGTAACACCGGACGAGTTCCCATGCCGAAGCCCGAAGCACCGCTGCTTGCGACCGCCCCGCTGATGCCGCGCGGGCAACTGCTGTCCGAACTCTGCCCATCCCGCGAAGTGCTGCGGCATGTGACCGGACGCTGGGGCGTAATGGTGATGATGGCGCTGGCGAAGGGGGAGCGCCGGTTCGCCGAGCTGGCGCGCCTGATCGGTGGTATCAGCGACCGCATGCTGGTGCAGACGCTCGAAGACCTCGAGGCGGATGGTTTGGTCGAACGTCGGGCCGCTGCCGGTACGATTGCCGTCACCTATAGCCTGACCCCGCTTGGCGCGGACCTTTCGCCCCATCTGGTGGGGCTGGCCAACTGGATCGAGGCAAACCTGCAGGTGATCCAGAAGCGATACAAGCGAGAAGGCGGCGGCTGACCCCGGAGAGCCGGCCGCCACGCGCGGCTCAGCGGAAGAGAATGGGCAGGTAGATGTCGATCAAAGCCCCACCACCATAGGCGGGGTAGCGCTCGAGCAGGCCGGCCTTGAACGCGTCGCTGTCAGCGCCCTGGGCGATAAGCGCGTCCACGGCATCAAGATATGCGAGGCTCACATCGATGATCTCCTTGCCTCCCGGCTCGCCGTGACCTGGCAGGATGAGCGACACCTCCGGGTCTGCCTTCAGCGCTTCAAGCGCCCTGCGCCAGCCGGTCGTTGGGCCGGTCACGAAGAGATGAACGCCATTGTAGACGATGTCCTGCACGATCGCGACGCCATGCTCGGGCAGGCGGATGACCAGCGATAGTGCCGCCTCGTTGTCATGAGCCGTCGAAAACGCAAAGAGGACGCCGTCTATTGTCTCAGTGCCTTCGGCGATGTCGTGCCGCGGGAGATTGAGTCTGCGTGCGATCAGCGGGCCGAAAGCCTGCTGGCGGGCGGCGAGCGTTGCGGCCCCCTCGGCGCGGATGCTGGCTCCGATTGGGGCAAGCGCATAGACCGGCACATCGGGGAAAGCGTCCCCGAAGCCGAGATAATGATCGGGGTGATCGTGGGAAACATAGAACCGCGTCACCGGCTTGCCGAGGCCATCGGCAAAGGCTCGGACCTCGGCGCCATAGGGCGCGAAAAACTGCCCATCGACCACGAGCAGCTGGGTGGGCAGCTCAATGACGTGAGTGGTATTGGCGAAGAAGTCCGGCGGCGAGATCAGGGTATGGATCTTCAGCCCGGGCCCCTCATAGACAGTGCGTATCGTCATGGGGGGAAGCGCATGGTCGGCCATTATGTACTCCAGTTCGGTTGAATGATGGGTCTGGTGAACCGGATCGGAAGATAGGTTGGTTACTTACGAAAAGTAAGTAGGCGGGCCAAGGTAACCAGGGCACTGTGCGGGTACGGCCTCGGGAAGGGCGTCCGTAGGGCCCCTCGCGCCTCGACCTGTTCGGTCAGCCGATGGTCAGATGGTTCTCGACCAGTGCGACGCCGGGCGTGGCCCAGGCTGTGGTTTCGGCAAGGGTGCGCACCGCCTCGGATGGCACCTTGCCGCGCAGCCTGACCCGCGCCCCGTCGATATCGACGGTGATGGCAGGCACTTCGCCAGGCACAAGGGCTCGGGTCGCGCTGTCGATGCGCTGCATGAGAAGTGCGGCATCGAGCAGGGGGCGGACTTCGATCTCATCGACGACCTGATGGGCACTGGGATGACGACGGATATGGTCCAGCACCGCCTGCCGCTGGAACTGCCAATCGAGCAGTCCCGACACCGTCACGGTGCCGTCGCGATAGGAGATGCGCAAACGATTGGGCGGAACGACGCCAACGGCCCCAAGGCGCGCGGCAATGGCGTTGGCCGTCGCCAGGTCACGCGCGTTTTCTGCCGCGTCCGATGCGACTTTGTCAGAATCGCTTGGTCCGTCGGTGAACCTCGAGGTCTGCATACCAGCTGGCATAGGTGTCTCCTGCCACATGCATGCGGTCAGGTTGCGTCGCGGTTTGCAGCCTGGATTGATGTAGCGCAACAATAAGTGCAAGTACGGTGGCGAAAAGACAGCAACGCCACGTTACGACCTGTAATCGTTACGGTTAAACACCTAGAAACTAGCCGCGAACATCACGCTGTGGCAGCTGTCAGGCCTGCCGGTGGCTGCTGCTGCGGAAGTCTGGCGACGATAATCGAGCCGAGCCCATAGGCGGTGACCAATAGCCCCACGATCCAGCCAATGACCGGCAGCAGCCCAACCAGGCCGACAGTTAGTACACCGAGTGCAAGCACCGCCAGTCGCCGTACAATGTTGTCCGGCGCGCGCCACCCGATCAGCAGCCGGTAGGCGACCAGATAGGCGCCGATGGCGTGGGACACCAGCAGCAGCAGCGCTGCGAGTGCCAGTGCGAAGGGGACCAGCAGCAGGCCGATCACGGTGATGGCGAGCAATGGGATCGCGCCGATGGTCGCGGCAAAGCCCGACAGGCCCCAGCCGAGCTTGCGCCAGGCGCCGTGGGCCGCCTCGGCTTCGAGTGCGGGGCGCAGCTTCGGCATCAGCGCCAGTGCGGCGGCGCCGAGCACCCAGAGCGCCGCCCACCAGGGCAGGGCCTGGCCCAGCCCGAGGGCAGGGGTCGGCGGAATGGCGACTGACGGACCCTCGACCGAGCGCATTTCGGGCGGCAGCAGGGTGGCGAAGACACGATCGGCCGAAGCAACGCTGTCCGGCACGGTGACGGCGCTGGCTGTCTCGAGCGTCAAGCGTCCGGATACGCGGGCATTGGTGCCAAACGTGATGGTGCGGCCGGTAAAGACGAGATCGCCGGTAATGGGACCGTTCAAGGTCAGCGTTTCGGCTCCCACGAGGGCCGAGCCGAGGATGGGACCATCGACATGCACGCTCATGCCATAGAGCCGGGCGTTGTGGCCGACCTGCCCGGTCGCGCCGAGCGTGATGGAATTGGCGAACAGGGTGGCGTCGCCGCGCACCGGCGCGTCGAGTGCAATGGCATAGCCGATAGCGTAGAGGTCGGAGTCGACCGCCGCGCGGATGCCGATATTGAAGCCGGCGGCATGCGCGCTGCCGGTGACCGGTGCCGACACGGACACGTCGTAGCCGGCGAGAAATGCGTCACCGGTGACCGGGCTCGCGGCTGTCGCCGCCTGTCCGGCCGCATAGTGATCCCCCCCAATGTCGCCGGTCGCATCGGCGGCAGCCACCGGCGCAGCGAGCAGGAGCCCGAAGGCGGCGATAGCGACGAGGCGGGCGATCGGCAGCATAAGGGTCTCCTTCGGCATTCGGAACGGCAGGTAATCCCACCCTGGCTTTACTGAGCTACATAGCCGCCATCTACCAGATGATACGACCCGGTGATGAAGCTTGCTTGATCGGACAGAAGGAAAAGCGTCAGCGCCGCAACTTCGTCCGAGGTGCCAAGACGCCCGACGGGGTGCAGGCTCTTGATGAACTCGAGCACCTCGGGCGTAAGGTTCTTCGACAGCAGCGGGGTATCGATGAAGCCCGGTCCGATGGCGTTCACACGGATATTCTGCTTGGCATATTCGATGGCCGCATTCTTGGTGAGCCCGACAATGGCGTGCTTGGAGGCAACATAGGCGGGCGACATCGCGAACCCGACGGAGCCCAGGATGGACGCCATGTTGACGATGGCGCCGCCGCCCGAAGCAAGGATGGCGGGGATTTCGTACCGAAGCCCATAGAAGACGCTGTTGAGGTTGACGTCGATGACCTTGTGCCAGCCATCGAGAGGATACTCGCCGGTGGGTGCGGCAGGGCCGCCGATGCCGGCGTTGTTGACCGCAAGATGGAGCCCCCCGAACGCGGTTACGGCCCTTGCCACCATGGCTTCAACTTCGGTGGCCGTGCCGACATCGACCTTGTGGGCTTCGGCCACCCCGCCCGCCGCCGTCACTTCGGCGGCAATTGCCTCGGCGGCGGACATGTCGAGATCTGCCACGAGAACCCTGGCCCCGGCCCTCGCGAGCTGCCGCACGATGGCGGCTCCGATGCCCGAGGCACCGCCAGTGACGATGGCACTCTTGCCGGCGAAATCGTAGGTCATCGGAAACTCCTTGTCATGTTCGGCAGGTGGCGCCGACGGGCTAGCCTTCTGCCTGTGAGCCAGATGGGGAGTATAGGCGCGCCTTGCGAGGGTGCTTTGACCTAACGCAAGCCGCTATGCCTCTTGACCTTCATCCTCATTGTCCAGCGGCAGCGTGAATGTGAAGGTCGCGCCGCCATGGGCGTTGCCCGCGACGGTAATGTCGCCGCCATGGGCACGGATGATGCGACGGGAAATCGACAGGCCGATGCCCATGCCGCTCGCCTTGGAGGTGACGAAGGGCTGGAACAGCCGCGACGCGACTTCGGGGGCGATGCCCGTGCCGGTGTCTTCGACGTGAACGTGGATCATGTCGTCAATGACCCTGGTGCGCAGGGTCAGCCGCCGTTCCGGGCCGTCGCGCATGGCTTCGATGGCGTTTCGCATCAGGTTGGTAAGGACCTGCTGCACCTGAACGCGGTCGACGAGCACGATGGCCGGGGCGGGGTCGTAGTCGAACTCGGTGCGGATGCCGCGTTCCTTCGAGCCCATGAGCGCGAGGGCGGCGGCCTCCTCGACCAGTTGCTTGATGTCCGAGGGGTGCTTGTCGGTATCGCCGCGCGTGACGAACTCGCGCAGATGCCGGATGATGTCGCCGGCACGCAGCGCCTGCTTGGCGGTTTCGTTGAGAGCGAAGCGCAGGCGGTCGGACACCTCTCCTTCGAGCTGCGCGACGATGCGCACGCAGCCTTGCACGTAGTTGGCGATAGCCGAGAGCGGCTGGTTGAGCTCATGCGCGAGAGTGGAGGCCATTTCGCCCAGTTCGTTGAGTCGGGCCAGGCGGGCGAGTTCCGCCTGAGCGGCCTGCAGTTCCGCAGCGCTTTGCTGTCGTTCGGTCAAGTCGCGGATGAAGCCGGTAAAGTAGATCTTGCCGCCTGAGCGGGTTTCGCCCACTGCAAGGGTCATGGGAAAGGTCGAGCCGTCCTTGCGCTGTCCGACCACGACGCGATCAAGTCCGATGATGCGCTTCTCGCCTGTCGAGAGATAGCGGCGGAGGTAGTTGTCATGCTGCTCGCGATAGGGCGATGGCATCAGCATGGACACGTTCCGGCCCACCACATCCTCGGGCGTATAGCCAAACTGCCGGACCGCGGCCTTGTTGAAAGTGGTTATGGTACCGTCGGTCTCGATGACCACGGTCGCGTCGGGTACCGTGTCGAGCACCGATTGCAGATGCGCCTCGCGCCTCGACAGCTCCGCCCGCGTCTCCGTGCCCGATGTGCGGGCGCTGTACAGAAGACCGCCCAGCCACGCGATCGTGCCGCCGACCGCGAGGAAGACCGGTACTTCGAGAAACGCGGTTACCTGTTCGTGTTGGCTGGCGAAGTAGAAAACCACCGGCGCTGCGACAAGCGTGGTGACAATGCCCGGCTGCCAGCCGCCAATGCGCGCCGCGAACAGGATGGCCGGCACGAACAGCAGGCTCAACACGGCATGCGGCAGCACGGGCACGATGGCGCCGCAGAGCAATGCGGCGAGGAACACGAGTCCGAGGCCAGCGGCATAGGGCTGCACGCTTTCGCGGAACGGGCGCTGTTCGGTCATGTTCCTCTCCCGTTTCAAGGGCTTGAGAGGCGTAGCTTCCCGGCCGCTGCAACGCAAGCGGTGCATGGTAGCCATGCCATGCCGCGGCAGGCATTGCTTGACCTGCATCAAGGAGCGGCGTGACTTGATGCGCAATGTGCGTCACCGCGATTTCACCGCCAGGAGACCAGCATGACCACCCGGAACCTCGATGCTGCCATGCGACCCGCCTCGGTCGCCGTTGTCGGCGCCTCGGAGCGTGTCGGCTCGGTGGGGGCCGTGGTGCTCGCCAATATTCGGGCGGCCGGGTATTCTGGCGATATCTATCCGATAAACCCCAAATACGCCGCGCTTTCCGGCCTGACCTGCTATCCCAACGCGGCGGCCCTGCCAGTGGCACCCGACCTCGCCATCGTCGTGACCCCGCCGACGACCGTACCGAAGGTCGTGGCTGACCTTGCCCGGCGCGGGACGCGCGCGGCGGTGGTGATCACCGCCGGAGTGGGGAGCGATGGTGGGCTGCGGCAGGCCATGCTGGATGCGGCGCGGCCTTCGCTGATGCGGATCATCGGGCCCAACACCATCGGCATCCTGGCGCCGACACTGGGCCTGAATGCCAGCTTCACCCACCTTGCGCCCAAGGCAGGCGGCCTTGGCCTCATCTCGCAGTCGGGCGCAGTGCTCTCCTCAATCGTCGACTGGGCGGCGGCCGAGGGCATCGGCTTCTCGCAGCTTATTTCGCTGGGCGATATGGCCGATGTCGATGTCGGGGATTGTCTCAACTATCTGGCGGCGGACCCCGAGACCAAGGCGATCCTTATGTATCTGGAATCGCTGCCCGATCCGCGGAAGTTCATGAGCGCTGCCCGCGCCGCGGCCCGGGTGAAGCCGGTGATCGCGGTGAAGCCGGGGCGCCACCAGCAGGCGGCGGCTGCGGCGGCTACCCATACCGGTGCGCTGGCCGGTGCCGACAATGTCGTTGATGCGGCGCTGCGACGCGCGGGCATCATCCGGGTCAACGATCTCGAGGATCTGTTCTACGCAGCCGAGATCACAGCGCGCTTCGCCCCACTCAAACGCGGCCGGCTGGCGATTGTCACCAATGGTGGCGGCGCGGGCGTGCTGGCGGTCGATCGACTGCTCGACGAGGGCGGAGAACTCGCGACGCTCGCGCCAGAGACGATCGCTGCGCTCGGCCGGCACCTGCCCGGAACCTGGTCGCATGCCAACCCCATCGACATTATCGGCGATGCGCCGCCCGAGCGCTATGCGCAGGCGGTGGTCGAGGCGGCGGCCGATCCGGGTGTCGAGGCGGTACTGGTGATGAATTGCCCCACCGCGCTCGCCTCGCCGGTCGACGCGGCTTCGGCGGTCGCCGGCGTCGCGAAGAGCGGCCTCGTCAACGGCAAGCCGCTGCTCGCCACGTGGCTTGGCAAGCAGGCAGCAGAACCTGCTCGTGCGGTGCTGCGCGGCGCCGGTATCGCCACCGCCGATACCCCCGCTGCGGCTGCGCAGGCGGTGAGCCTCCTCACCCGCTGGTCGGCGCTGCGTGCCCGGCTGGAGCGCATTCCGGAAAGCACGGGGCAGGTGATCGCCGACCGGGCTGCCGTGACGGCCATAGTCGATGCAGCGGCCGCCGAGGGGCGGCGCGTGCTCGACGAGCACGAGGCCAAGCAGGTGCTGCGCGCCTATGGCCTGCCCGTGCCGGAGATCCGTGTCGTGAAGGATGAGGGCGCCGTGGAAGCGGTCGCCACCGAACTGCTTTCGACCTATGAGGCGCTGGTGGTGAAGCTCCACTCGCGCACCATCACGCACAAGTCCGACGTGGGTGGGGTCACCCTTGATCTCAGGACGCCGCAGGCCGCATTCACTGCCGCTCGGACCATCCGCGAGAAGCTCGCAGCGATCGGCCAGGAGGCGGCGCTCGACGGCTTCACCGTGCAGCCCATGGTGAAGATGAAGGCGGCCGAGGAGGTCCTCGTTGGCCTCTCGACCGACCCGAGCTTCGGGCCCATCGTGCTGTTCGGCGCGGGCGGCACGGCGGTCGAGGTGGTAAAGGACTCGGCCACCGGCCTCGTGCCGCTCGACGAGGTGCTGGCGGGCGACCTGATCGACGCCACACGCATATCGAAGTTGCTCGCCGGATACCGCGACCGCAAGCCTGCCGACCGGCAGGCGATCATCCGGGCGCTGCTCGGCCTCTCGCAGCTGGCCGTGGATTTTCCCGCCATCATTGGCGCCGATATCAATCCGCTGCTGGTGAATGCCGATGGCGCGATGGCGCTCGATGCGCGGATCGAGATCGACCCAAGCCGTGTCGGCATAAAGGCGCCCAACCCGCGGCTGGCAATCCGCCCTTATCCGACGGGCTGGGAAGAGGTGCTGACGGTGGGCAATGCGGATTACCGGATGCGGCCCATCCGCCCGGTGGATGCAACGCTCTATCCCGAGTTTCTCACCCATGTTCCGGCCGAGCATCTGCGGCTCCGCTTCCTCACCCCGATGAAGACCATTTCGGGTGAGCTGCTGCTACGGCTGAGTCAGCTCGATTATGACCGCGACATCGCCTTTGTCGCCCTCGACGACGCCACGGGCGCGCTGTGCGGCATCTCGCGCTATGCCGCGGATCCCGACCACGAGAACGCGGAGTTCGGGGTCCTGGTGCGCGCAGACCTGCAGGGCAAGGGTCTCGGCCGCGCGCTGATGCTGAAGCTCATTGCTTATGCCCGTTCCGAAGGGCTCAAGCGGCTGACCGGCCGGATTCTGCGCGAGAACCGTGGCATGTTGCAGCTCGCCCGTGAACTCGGCTTTACCCCCGCCGCGTCCACCGACGCCGATCCGGTGGTCGAGGTGGTGCTGGAACTGGGGCGGTGAGCGGCCGATCCGCCTCGTGGTTCGACAGGCTCACCATGAGGTGGATCGACCCCTGCGCTCCACCCCTACTCATCATGAGCTGGTAGCCACGCCCGATCCTCATCCTGAGGCGGCTGCATTCTCCGATCCTCATCCTGAGCTTGTCGAAGGACGAGGATCGGACCGCTAAACCCGCTTCAGCTCCGCAATCGCCTCCCGCAGCAGCGGGTGGATCTCTGCCCGTGTGCCATCCGGCCGCTCGATCAGCACTCTCTGAACCGTGTGGCCATTGTAGAGGCTCACCATGAAATCGGGTGTTGAGAGCCCGCCATAGTCGCTGATGGGCACCTCCACCGCAGCCGTCATGAGGCGCGGGCCAGCTGCCTTGAGCGATGCCAGTGCCATGATGTCCGCAAGGGCAGGGGCTCGGCCGGCCACCTCTCTGCGAAAGCTCAGTAGATCGTCCGAAGCCGTTGCGCTGGCGGCGAAATTCCGGTCGACCAAAGCATCGACCAGCAGCGCTACCAGCATCGCCTTCTTAGCCGAAAGTGGGGCGGCCTCCGCCTCGGCGAAGGCCGCATCGAGACAGGCGAAATGGTCGAAGCCAGACACGCTCAGCCGATATGCTTCTTGAAGAAGGCGAGGGTACGGGCGGTCGCGGCCGTTGCCGCTTCGGCATTGTAGCTGCCACGGTCAGAGCAGCAGAAGCCGTGTTCGGCATGGTAGAGATAGATGCCGACTTGCGGGTACTTGGCGCGCAGCTGCTCCACCTGTTCGACCGGAATGCCCTTGTCCTGGTCGCCGTAATGCATTTCGAGCGGGATCAAGGGGGCCATGTCGATATAGTTCTGTACGCCGCCACCGTAATAGCCCGAGGCCGCCGAGAGCCCGAGGCCATAGTGGGCGGCTCGCCAGCTGGTCGCGCCGCCGAAGCAGAAGCCGGTAATTCCGACCTTGCCGGCCGAGGCGACCGCCTTGACTGCCGCCTCGACATCGAGGCGCGCGGTGGCGTGGTCGAACTTCTTCATCATCTCGCCGATGATGACGAACTGGTCGGGCGCGTAATTCTCGCTTTCGTAGCCGAAATCAACGCGGTCGAACATGGCAGGCGCAATGGCCAGATAACCCTCTGCGGCATAGAAATCGACCACCGAGCGCACCCATTTGTTGACGCCCCAGACTTCCTGGATGACGACGACGCCGCCACGGGGCGTACCCTTGGGCGCAGCCCTGTAGGCATTGAGGGTGAAGCCGTCGCTGGCCGTGAGGGTAAGCTTCTCGCCCATGTGGGCCTCCGCAAGTCGGGGAAATCGCCGGCGATACGAACCACGGATCGAGCCGGATTGCCAGAGGCCGCCTCACCCCGTGCCGCTCGCACCGCCGACCGCGCGATGAAACGAAAGCCGCGGTGGCAGGGCCTAGCGCGCTCCGCTAGATTATCGTTCAAACAACGAAATGGCCTGGAGGACGCCCCATGAGTCTCAACATCCTGTTCGTCGGTGGCACCGGCCAGATTTCGCTGCCCTGCGTCACGGAAGCCGTGAAGGCCGGACATAGCGTGGCGGTTTTCAACCGCGGCCAGCGCGATGCGGCGCTGCCCGAAGGTGTGCGGGTCATCCAGGGCGACATGAAGGACGCGAGCGCATACGCGAAGCTTGGCGACGAGCGCTTCGACGTGGTCTGCCAGTTCATGGTATTCACCCCCGCCGAGATGCGGCAGGACATCGCGACCTTCGCCGGCAAGACGAAGCACTACGTGTTCATCTCCTCGGCCTCCGTCTACGAGAAGCCGGCGCGCCACTATGTGATTACCGAGAGCACCCCCGCGGTGAACCCCTATTGGCCCTATAGCCAGGCCAAGATCGCCTGCGAGGAACTGCTGGCTGCTGCCACCAACCTGCCATGGACCATCGTCCGGCCCAGCCACACGGTGCGAACGGGCCTGCCCACCATGACCAGCGAGGGCGACGTGCTGCCCCGCCGCATGCTGGAGGGCCGGCCGGTCTTCGTGGCGGGAGATGGCACGACGCCCTGGACGCTGACGCGATCCGCGGACTTCGCCGTGCCCTTCGTGCGTCTGCTGGGCAAGGGCGCGACGATCGGGGAAGTCTACCACATCACGGGAGACAAGGCCTTCGGATGGGACCAGATCTATCGCGCCATCGGGCGCGGGCTCGGCGTCGAGCCCAAAATCGTGCATGTACCCACCGATACGCTCGTGCGCTACAGGCCCGACTGGATCGGGCCGCTGCTCGGCGACAAGAGCTGGGCGGCACTGTTCGACAATTCCAAAGTGAAGGCGGTGGCGGGCGATTTCACTTGCGAGACCGACCTCGACAAGATCCTCGCCGAGCCCATCGCGCATTTGAAGAAGCGCCTCGCCGCCGGCAAGCCGCCCGAGGGCGAGATGGACGC
>CAYPYV010000006.1:0-39623 GCA_964414845.1 uncultured Devosia sp.
TGCTGTCGTCCGAGGAATCGTCATCCCCGCCGTGATCGTCATTCAGATCATCATCGAGATCATCGTCATTGCCGCCGCCCTGGTCGGGCGTACCATCGTCGTCGCCGGGCGTATCGTCGTCACCGGCCAGTTCGGCCAGATCCTCCGGATCGCACTCGACAGTGCCGGTGATTATCGACCCATCCGTGCCGGTGAAGCTGGCGCGGGTTTCGCTATAGGCCGGCTTGTCGGCGCAGAACCCGAGAATGAGTTCGGCGGGAACCTGCTTGTTGATGTTCGCGGCAAGTACCGGATGCGATACGCCAATCGCGAGTACAGCTGCAACTTTGGTAGCGGCGCGCAGCAGTGCTAGGGGTCTAACGCTCATTTCGGGTCCTCCGTGGCCTCCGTTGTGGATGAAATGAGTCGTAACACAGCCCGCCTGACCGATGCCGGGCGGGTCCTGTCAGCCAATTGTCAGCTTGGGCAATGCTATAAGGGCACATGGACCGTCGACTCTTCATGCTCGCCATCTGCCTCGCAGTTGCAGCCATGCCGCTGCAGGTGGATCTCGCCTATGCTGATGATGACAATTCCGGCTCGGGGAGCGACGACGACTCCGGTGATGACGACTCCGGCGACGATGACGACAGCGACGATGACGATGGCGGCGATGACGATGGCTCCGACGATGGCGGCACAGGCGGCTCTACCGGAGGAACGGGTAACACAGGCGGCACTGGTTCCCGTACGCCAGATCACGACCGTGCCCAGGCAGCGGTAGCGGACGACGAGGCACTCCCCCTCAAGAAGCTGCTGGCCCTGTTTCATGGAGCCTATGACGGCGAGATCGTGGACATTACGCTCATCAGGCGCCGCTCTGCACTTGTCTATCGCGTGAAGTACGTTGACCCGAAGGGACGCGTTCGGCGCGCCGAGTTTGACGCCCGGAGCGGTTCGGTGCTGGATTAGCAGATGCGCATTCTTGTCCTAGAAGACGATCTAGCGATTTCAGCCATGATCCGCACGGCGTTGGATCGGGCTGGGCTGCTCGCCGAAGTCGAGCACGACGGACAGGAAGGCTGGTTCCGCGGCGATACCGAAGCCTTCGACGCGGCGATCCTCGATCTAGGGCTTCCGGTTCTTGATGGGCTGACGGTGCTGAAGCGTTGGCGCAAGGCCGGGCGCAACCTGCCCGTACTGGTGCTCACGGCGCGGGGTAACTGGGACGAGCGGGTGGAAGGGATCGATGCGGGCGCCGACGATTATCTGACCAAGCCGTTCCGCGTAGAGGAACTCGTCGCCCGGATTCGCGCCCTTCTCCGGCGCGCCGCCGGGCACCCTGCCCCGGTGATCGAACTGGGCGAGCTGAGCCTCGACACGCGGCAGATGCGGGTCGCTCGCGACGGCATTGCCGTACCGCTGAGCCCGCAGGAGTTTCGGCTGGTGAGCTACCTCATGCATCACCGCACCCGGGTCGTACCCCAGCAGGAGCTCACCGAGCATCTGTATTTCGGCGAGACCGAACTCGACTCGAACGCTGTCGAGGTCTTGGTCCGTCGCGTGCGCCAGAAGCTTGGAGCGGACTCGATCCGTACCCGCCGCGGCTTCGGCTACTTCATGGGCGGTACCGGCGAGTGAGGGAGCCATCGCTCCGACTGCGACTGCTGGTTCTATCCATTATTTCGGTCGTTCTGGTCGTATCGGTTGCCGGCTTCTCCATTTCCACGCTCTTTGCCAACCATGTGCAGCGCAGCTTCGAACGCGGGTTATCGACCCAACTCGATCGCCTGATCGCACTCGTGAACGCCGGCGCCGAAACTCCCAAGCTGCGGCAACCGATGCCGGATGCACGCTACGAAACACCCGGCAGCGGGATCTACTGGCAGGTGAGCGATCCGCAGAGTGGCGTCACCGTCCGCTCCCGCTCCCTTTGGGACACCACCCTGCCCTTCAGCGACCCGGCACCCGCCGAGGCGGGCATCACCTCGCGCACGGTCTCCGATCCGTCCGACGAGCCTGCCCTTATGATTGCCCGGACCCTGCATTTCGATACGGCCGGAGGCACCCGCACGCTTGTTGTCGCGGTCGCCGAGGCTATGTCGGCGGTTGCGGCTGCCAACGCGTCCTTCCAATCCGATCTCCTGCGCGCCTTGGCCATCCTCGCCGTGGCCCTTATTGGAACCTCATGGTTACAGGTTCGCCTTGGCCTTGCGCCTCTTTCCATCATCAAGCGCGGCATAAGCGCTGTACGATCGGGCCAAAGCCGCACCTTGAGCGGAGCTTTGCCGCTGGAGGTGCAGCCGCTTGTGACCGAGGTCAATGAGCTGCTGGCGGCCCAGGAGCGCAGCATCCGCTTCGCGCGTGACCGGGCAGCCGATCTTGCACATGGCCTCAAGACCAACCTCACGCGGCTCAACATTGAGGCCCATGGCCTGCGCGAAGCCGGGGACGCCGCGGCGGCGCTGCGCATCGAGAACTTGACCGCAGAGATGGCGCAGACCATCGATCACCAGTTGCGCCTCGCCCGGCTGCGCCACCGGACGCGCAGCGACACGAGCGCGACGCCGCTGGCCTCGGTGCTCGACAAGGTCATCGCAGCCGTGCGGGCAACGCCAGACGGCGCGGCACTCGATTGGCAGCGCCTTGGCGCCCTCGATCTGGCGGTAGCCCTCGACCCGATGGATCTGACGGAGCTGTTGGGAGTCCTGCTGGAAAACGCAGCCGGATGGGCAAGGTCACGCGTTCAGGTATCGGCTGCGCGCGCTGGTAGCGCCTGCATACTGGTCATCGAAGACGATGGCCCCGGCCTCGACCCACAGGCCATGGCGGAGCTGGGTCAGCGCGGCCGCCGCCAGGATGAGGCGCGCCCGGGCACCGGAATCGGCCTCGCGATTGCCAGGGAAATCATCGACCTCAACTCTGGCACGTTGCGCTTCTCAGTTTCCGGGCTTGGCGGATTGAAGGTTACCGTCCAGCTGAAGGCTGCCGGAAACCCGTAACGCCTGGGTTATGCGTAAAGAAGGGTCAGTTCTGGCGGCCAGTCGGCGCTTGGGTGGACTCCACCGCGGCGACCTTGGTCCGCTCCGCGCCGCCCAGCCAGTTCGACACGGTGGCCTGTGCCTGTGTGAACATATCCGAAGTCACCTCCCGAATATTGGCAGGGGTGAGAACAATCACGACGATGGCAAGCAGGATGGGGATACGCATGATCAACTCCGAACGTGTGCGGGTTGAAGCAGGTTCCCCATGAATTGCGCCTGAACGCGTCAGTCAGCCGACGCGCATCATCAGGCTCGAGTGTTGGTCAGGCCTGGTTCAGCGCAATCCGCCAAACCGTGTTCCGAGCGAATCCGCCAGCGCGGTCGCTTGCTTGCGCTGGTCGGTGGTTGCCAGCGACATGGCATTGTTGAGCAGGTCGGTGATCCAACCCTCGTCGACCGTACCAGCGGCACGGCGCGATGCGACCGTGAGCCACATGAGGCCTTCCACCGGATCGGGGCCGAGTCCTTCGCCATTGAACAGCATGTCGCCCAGCTTGGCCTGCGCACCGGCATGCCCCTTGCGGGCCGCCAGGTTGAGCCAGCGCGCGCTCTGCAGTGGGTTGTCCCCCAGTTCCTTGTCATCGAGATACATCTCGCCGACTTTGAACTGGGCATCGGCATCACCGAAATAGGATGCCGCATGCATGATCAGCTTGGTCGAATAGGCTTCGTTCTTCTGAATGCCGGCTTCCGGCAGCCCGGTACGGTAATATTCCCCGACCTTGAGGAAGCTCTGCGCGACGATATCGGCCTCGACGCCTTTGGGCGCGGTATCGGCATGCTCGTCGGCGATCTGGCTGAAATAGCCAAAGGCCTTGACCGGGTCCTTTTCGACCCCTTCGCCCGTCTCGTACATCAGGCCGAGCTGGTACAGCGCCATCGGCTGGCCGGCGAGCGCCGCGTCTTCCAGCGCGTCCACCAGATCCTTGCTGGAAATGCCGCCACCGGCGCCATCGAGCGAATTCGCCATGGCGAGCGCGGCGTCCGCAGCCGTCTTCGGCGCCGGCAAGCTGGGCAGTACCCCGCTCACCTGCGCGAAAGCCGCGCCTGTCGCGCCGGCCTGGGCCAGCGCGACAAACATCATCACGGAAACAAGGGAACGAGCCCTAGATGTCCGCATACTGCTCCTTCTCGCCCTTGGCGCCCGGGTTGGTCAGCGCGCCGTAACGCGCCGGCCCCACGAGCTGGGCATACTTCCAGATGGCGCCCGAGCCATACTCATGGTCACGCGGCGACCACGAGGTCTTCCGCCGGGCAAACTCTTCCTCGCTGACATTGACCGAGATCTCGCCGGTCACGGCATCGAGCGTGATGATGTCACCGTCCTGGATCAGGGCGATGGGGCCACCGATCGCTGCTTCCGGCCCGACATGGCCGATGCAGAAGCCGCGGGTAGCGCCGGAGAACCGGCCGTCGGTGATGAGCGCAACCTTGTCGCCCATGCCCTGCCCGTAGAGGGCGGCCGTGGTCGACAGCATTTCGCGCATGCCGGGGCCACCCTTCGGGCCCTCGTAGCGGATGACGAGAACCTCGCCTTCCTTGTACTCGCGCTTCTCGACGCAGGCGAAGCACTCTTCCTCGCGATCGAACACGCGGGCGGGGCCAACGAAGCGCTGGTTCTTGAGGCCGGCCACCTTCACGATCGCACCATCCGGCGCGAGGTTGCCCTTGAGCGTGACGACGCCGCCGGTCTGCGAGATGGCATTCGCGGTGGAGCGGATCACGTCCTGTTGCTCGTTCCACTTCACCTTGGAGAGGTTCTCGGCCACGGTCTTGCCGGTGACGGTCATCACGTCGCCATGCAGGAAGCCGCCATCGAGCAGGGCCTTCATCACCAGCGGGATGCCGCCGGCCTCGAACAGGTCCTTCGCCACATATCTGCCGCCCGGCTTGAGGTCGCCGATATACGGGGTCTTCTTGAAGATCTCGCCGACGTCGAACAGGTCGAAGTCGATGCCCGCCTCATGCGCCATCGCCGGCAGGTGCAGCGCGGCATTGGTCGAGCCGCCGGTCGCGGCCACGGTCATCGCCGCGTTCTCGAAGGCCTTGCGGGTCACGATATGGCGCGGGCGGAGCTGCATCTTCAGCAGTTCCATCACCTGCTCGCCCGCCTTGGCGCAGAGCGCATCGCGAATCTCGTAGGGCGCCGGGGCGCCGCAGCTATAGGGCAATGCCAGCCCGATAGCCTCGGCAACCATCGCCATCGTGTTGGCGGTGTACTGGCCGCCGCAGGAGCCGGCCGACGGGCAGGCGACGCGCTCGAGTTCGTCGAGCGTCTCGTCGTCCATCTTGCCGACCGAATGCAGGCCGACGGCTTCGAACAGGTCCTGCACCACGACGTCGCGGCCACGGAAGCGGCCCGGCAGGATCGACCCGCCATAGATGAAGATCGACGGCACGTTGAGGCGGATCATGGCCATCATCATGCCCGGCAGGCTCTTGTCGCAGCCGGCCATTGCAACCAGCGCGTCATAGGAATGCCCGCGCATCGTCAGTTCGACCGAGTCGGCGATGACGTCGCGGCTTGCCAGCGACGACTTCATGCCGGCATGGCCCATGGCGATGCCGTCTGTCACGGTGATCGTAGCGAACTCGCGCGGCGTGCCCTTCGAGGCGGCGACGCCCTTCTTCACCGACTGCGCCTGGCGCATCAGCGAGATATTGCAGGGGGCAGCCTCGTTCCAGGCCGTCGCGACACCAACCAGCGGCTGGTGGATCTGCTCGGTCGTAAGGCCCATGGCATAGAGGTAGGAACGGTGCGGTGCCCGCTCCGGACCTTCGGTCACATGCCTAGAGGGAAGACGCGATTTATCTACGTAGTTGCTGTCCATCACTCAGTCCTGCCTGTCTGGCCGGGACAATTCCCGGCACCTCCCAAATAAGGTGCCGTTATCATCCGCGGTCCGGCAAGCGACAAGGTCACCCGGCTCGGGAATGGTTCAGACGCGACAATATTGCGCGTACCAGTCCCCGTTTGAGCAACCCGTCCTCTGCTTCTTTTAGGGTCAGATTGTGGCGCGGAAGATCAGCAAAGAGTTGATGCCGGGGTATGGAAAACGGGATTCGATCTTGCTGTTGCAAAAACGTCACGCACGATTCATCTGCCGTTCAGGAACCGTTGGCTTTGCCACCCGCTTGGACGGTTTGGCTAGAGCCACTTGAGCTTGTGCATCCAGAGGTAGATGCCAACCCCCAGCACGCCGAGCCCCAAGGTTACGAACCAGAAGGCGTATGGGCTGTCGGCGAATGGAATGCCCGCGACATTCATTCCCAGCACGCCGCTCACCACGGTCAGCGGCATCAGCACCACCGTAGCCGCCGCGAGGATCAGCATGTTGCGGTTCATCTGCTCGCTGCGCTGGTCCAGCAACTGTTCGTGAACAAGCCCGGCACGCTCCGAAAGCGTCTGCATCTCGTCGCCTAGCCGCGCTGTCCGCTGCGCCGCTTCCCTGAGTCGGATGCGGTCGCGGTCCGAGAAGAACGACAATTCCTCGATCTCCAGCGTGGTCAGGACGTCGCGCTGCGGCCAAACCAGACGGCGCATGTTGATCAGCGTGCGCCGAAGCGCCGCGAGCTTCGCGCGGCTGTCGGTGAGCCGCTCCATCACCAGCTCTTCCTCGACCTCGTCGAGATGCGTCCCGAGCCGCTCCGTCAGGGGTTCCATGCGGTCAGCCGCCCGGAGCGCGAGCCGCGCCACCAGGTCGGCAGGCGAAATCGGCGCGTGGCGGGTCCGCTGCCACTGCGCGATGCCGAGGAATTCGACGATGTTCATTTCCGCCGCGACGATCACCCTGCCCTTCTCGAGCCACAGCGACAGCAACTGCCGGCCAACATCTTCGGGCTCGGCGCCGGGACGCGCCACCCGCAGCACCACCAAGGCCTTGTCCTCGAAGACGGTACACCGGCTGCGGGTCGAAGGCACCGAGATCAGATCGGCATAGAACTCCCCGACCTCGCGCTTCAGCCAAGCCTTGAACTCCGGCGCCTTGGAGCTCCCCGAGATCAGCGCAAAGCCCTTGTCGGGCGTCGTGAAGCCAGCTTCTTCCTCGTCGGGAAGGGCACGAACACCCCCTTCCCCGTCGAATGAGACGATGGTCATCCAGTCGTCGAGCGGCACACGGTGGTTGCTGGCCGGCCGGCTGAAATCACCCATCGCGTCGTCTCCCTCAGCTCAGCCGACCAAGTGCTTCCTTCAGCCTGTCGCGCCGGTTTACGGCTTCTTCGCGACGCTGCTTCTGCTCCTCGATCACCTCTTCGGGCGCCTTGGAAACGAATTGCGGGTTATTCAGCTTCTTGTCGATCTTGTCGATCTCGTCGTCGAGCTTGTCGACTTCCTTGGCAAGCCGCGCACGCTCCACAAAGATGTCGATGACGCCGGCCAGCGGCAGCACGAAGGTTGCCTCGCCGATCACGAGCTGCGCCGAATCCTTCGGCACCACGTCGGAATAGTCCACGCTTTCGAGCCGGGCCAGTCGGGTCAGCGCCGGAAGATGCGCCTCGACCCGCGTGCCGGTGTCGAGGCCCGCACCCACCACCAGCAACTTCACCTTGGCGCCTGCCGGCACGTTCATTTCCTGCCGCACGGACCGGATGCCGGTCACGAGGGTGATCAGCCATTGCAGTTCCGCATCGGCTTCCTTGTTTTCGAGCCCGCGCAGGTCCGGCCATTCGGAAATGATCAGCAGCTTCTCTCGCGCCGGGCCAGCCTTGCCTGTCTCCGCCCAAAGCTCCTCCGTCACGAACGGCATGAAAGGATGGAGAAGCTTCAGGATCTGGTCGAGAATATAGGCAGCGGTCGCCTGCGTTTCGGCCTTCGCCGCCTCGTCCTCGCCCGAGAAGATCGGCTTCGCGAGTTCGAGATACCAGTCGCAGAACTGGCCCCAGACAAAGTCATAGGCCGCGTTCGCCGCCTCGTTGAACTTGTACTCATCGAGCGCCCGCGTCACCGCGGCGATGGCACGGCAGGTCTCGCCGACGATCCACTTGTTCAGCGCCAGCTGGTTGCGCCAGGGCGCGTAGCCTTCCTTGCGCACGCAGCCGTTCATCTCGAGGAAGCGCGCAGCATTCCAGAGCTTCGTCACGAAGTTCCGGTATCCCTCGACGCGGGCAATCGCGAGACGCATGTCACGTCCCTGCGCAGCCATGGCGGCCAGTGTGAAACGCGTCGCGTCGGCGCCGTACTCGTCGATCAGGTTGAGCGGGTCGATCACATTGCCCTTGGTCTTGCTCATCTTCTGGCCCTTCTCGTCGCGGACCAGGGCATGCATGTAGACCGTGTGGAACGGCTCGACGCCGGTGAACTCGAGCGCCGTCATCATCATCCGGGCAACCCAGAAGAAGATGATGTCGAAACCGGTCACCAGCACGTCGGTCGGATAGTATTTCTTGAGTTCGGGCGTCTGCTCGGGCCAGCCCATAGTCGAGAATGGCCAGAGCGCCGAGGAGAACCAGGTGTCGAGCACGTCCTCGTCGCGGTGCAGCGGTACCCGCGAGTCGCTCATTTCGGCGAACGGATCCTTCTGCTTCCTCAGCGTCCACACCTGCGCGCTCGTGCGGTCGCGCTGCGTGGTCTCGAAGCCATTGAATGCCTTGGTGAACTCTGCCGAATTCAGCCCGGCGCGGAACATGTCGACGGGTCGTCCATAATAGGCTTCGGCCTGCTTGATGACCTCTTCCTCGGACCCCGCAACGAAGACGCGCGGACCCGCCGCCCCATTGTTGAACTCAGGGTCGGTATTGAGCCTCGGACCATACCAGGCCGGAATCTGGTGGCCCCACCAAAGCTGGCGCGAAATCGTCCAGGGTTTGATGTTCTCCATCCACGCGAAATAGGTGTTCTCGTAGGCCTTGGGCACGAACTTGGTGCGGCCTTCGCGCACGGATTTCAGCGCCGGCTCGGCCAGCACGTCCGCCTTCACGAACCACTGGTCGGTCAGAAACGGCTCGATGATGACCTGCTTGGTCTTCTCATCGTAGGGGACCATGATCTTCTTGTCGTCGACCCAGACGAGCACGCCGAGCGCCTCGAGTTCGACGAGGATCTTCTTGCGCGCTTCGAAGCGGTCGAGCCCGCGATAGGCTGCCGGCGCGTTGGCGTTGATCTTCGCCTGCGTCGTGAAGATGTTGAGCGGCTTGAGCCCGTGCCGCTGCCCCACTTCGAAATCGTTGAAGTCATGCGCCGGCGTGATCTTGACCGCACCGGAGCCGAGCTCCGGGTCGGCATAGGTATCGGCGATGATCGGGATCTTCCGCCCGACGATCGGCAGCACAACCAATTTGCCGATCAGGTGCTGGTAGCGCTCGTCATCGGGGTGCACCGCCACCGCCAGGTCGCCCAACATTGTCTCGGGCCGCGTGGTCGCGACGGTGATCGTTTCCTCGCTGCCCTCGATCGGGTAGCGCAGGTGCCACATTTTGCCATTGGTCTCGATATTCTCGACTTCGAGATCCGACACGGCTGTCTCGAGACCCGGGTGCCAGTTCACCAGCCGCTTCGCGCGGTAGATCAGGCCCTTTTCATAAAGCCCGACAAACACCTTGCGCACCGCCTCGGAGAGGCCCTCGTCCATGGTGAAGCGCTCGCGCGACCAGTCCGCCGAGGCGCCGAGGCGCTTCAGCTGATTGAGGATCGTGCCGCCCGATTCCGCCTTCCACGCCCACACCCGCTTCAGAAACTCGTCTCGGCCTAGCTCGCGGCGGCTCGGCTGCTGCTGCTCCATCAGCTTGCGCTCGACGATCATCTGGGTCGCGATGCCGGCATGGTCGGTGCCGGGCTGCCACAGCACGTCCTTGCCACGCATGCGCTCGAAGCGGATCAGGATATCCTGGATCGTGTTGTTGAGCGCGTGCCCGATATGCAGCGAGCCCGTGACATTGGGGGGCGGAATGACGATCGAGAAGGTTTCGGCGCCCGGCTTGGCTCCTGCCCCGGCCTTGAAGGCCCCGGCTTGCTGCCAGGCTTCGTAAATGCGCGCTTCAACAGCAGACGGTTCGTAAGTCTTCTCGAGCATGACGGAATGTCCAGAGGAACGGCGGCGTGACGGATCACCCCGCCCGAAAGGGTCGGCTAGGTCTAAAGCAAGCCAAGGGGACGAAAGTCAACAGGCGTGGTCATGCAACCGCGCCCTGCTATGGTTCAGCGGCCGCCGCGTGCAGCGCGCGCGATCTCCTGCTCGACGATGCGCTCCACCATCGAGGGCAGGTTTTCGTCCAGCCATTCCTTCAGCATCGGCTTCAGCATCTCGCGCAGCATCTGCTCGATCGTGATACCGGTGCCTATGCCGGACAGGTTCGAAATGCGGGCGAACGCCCCCTGAACTGCCATCTGCGTCGCCGGCTCGATCAACTGCTCCGCCATCTCCTCGCTGAGCGTCGGGTCAGGCAAGGGCGCAGCGCGCGAAATTGGGGCGGCGGCGGGACGCGGGCGCTCGGGCACCTTCAGTGGCTCGAACTGCGGCGGGCTCGGCGGCGAATCCGGTAGCACGAAGCTCGAAATCGGCGCCTCTTCTTCCTCTGCATTATTGCCGAGAAGTTCGTCGAAGTTCAGCCCTTCCGGCTCCGGGTCAGCCTCCGGCAACTCGCGCAGCATCTGGGCCGCCGTCAGCGCCAGCGGCTCCGGTTCCGGCTCGAACTCCGGTTCAGGCTCTGGCTCAGGCATCATGCGCGCCGCGGGCGGCGGCGCAACCGGCGCGATGGCCGGCTTACGCGGAGCACCCCCGGCATCATCGTCGGCGATGATCTGTCGGATAGACGACAGGATCTCATCCATCGACGGTTCTTTGGCTGCCGGCTTGTTCATCCTGCCTCTTTACCCCGTACCGCGCGAATGGAACGCGCAGACCGTTCTACGATTCGGCTCTGAAGTTAATGTAGTGCAGTTGGCAATGCTTGAAAATCCGGGCAAATCGCCCGCAACGCTATGCTCACAGCTGATCACGCGGTGCGCAGCCCGAAAAGCAAGACCCCGCCACCAGGGCGGGGTCGAATGGTTCACACGTTCCCCGGGTGCTTACTCGTCGAGCGCCGAGAGTTCGGCCCAGACATCCTCGACCTTGGCAATGTAGCCATCCGCCGACCTGATCTCGACATTGAGACCCAGCCGCGAGGCGTTCAGCTTGCCCGCCGCCGCAATCAGCGCAAAGGCAGCGATGTTCTTGGCAGCCCGCGCCTGGATCAGCCCTTCGCGGGCTGTCGTCAGTTCCGCCTGGGCGTTCAGCACGTCGAGCGTCGTCTTCTGCCCGACATCGCGCTCCTGGATCGTACCCTCGACCACGAGCTGCCCGGATTCGACCGCAGCCTGCGCCGAAGTGATCTGCGCCGAGGCGTTCTGCAGCGTTGCCCATGCAGAAATCACCGACTCGCGGACCTGGTCTTCAGCCGCCAGCGCATCAACCTCGCTCTTGATCTGGCCGATATTGGCCTGTCGGATGGAGGCACCCAGCGCACCGCCGGCATAGATCGGCACGGACAGCGAGAAATTCACCGATCCGGAAATCCCGCTATCGTTGCGACCGTCATTTCCAATGGCATTGACCGCGCTCACGAGCTTAAGGGTCGGGCCATAGGCGGCCTTGGCGGCATCACTCGCCGACTGCGCGACGCGGATCGAGGCCTGCGCGGAAAGGATCGCGGGATGGTTGCTGAGACCGGAGTCGAGCGCGGCATCAAGCGTCGATGGCAGCAGCTTGCCGAAGTTGAAATCGCCCGAAAGCGACTTTGGCTTATGCCCGACATAGCGCGCATAGCTAGCCTGGCTCGACTGCAGCGAAGCGATCGCGCTCTGGTACGACGCTACGGCCTGCGCCTGGCGGGCCTTGGCCTGCGACACGTCGATCTTGGTGCCTTCGCCAAGCCGCAGGCGATCCTCCGAGGAGCCAACCTGCGCCTCGTAGAAGGCCATGTTCTCCTGGCGCAGCTGCACCAGTTGCGTGTCCTGGATCACGCTGTAGTAGGCCTGAACCACCGCGAGCAGCACGTTCTGCTCGGAATTGGCGAGGCTGTACTTGCTGAGGTCGGTCAGCGCGCGGGCCTGTTCGATCTCGGCGTCGGTCTTGAAGTTGTCATAGATGGTCTGGCTGTAGCTGAGCCCTGCCGACCAGCTCTGCGACGACGCAAAGCCGTCGTTGACGCCGATATTCGTGAAGCTTTGGCCACCACTCATGGAGCCGGCGATCGTCGGCAGCTTGCCCGATTTTGCGAGCGCAATGCCTTCCGCGGTCGACTTCACGCTCAACAGGGCCGACATGATGGTCGGATTGTTGCGATATGCGCTTTCGAGAGCCTGACGCAGCGATTCCGCATGCGCAACCGCCGGAAAGAGCGCAACACCAAGCGCAAGAGCAGCCGCCCGCACAGCTCTCATAGATACCATCATCACAACCTCCGGTACGCACGAAACACTAGAGGCGGGCGCTTGGCGGCACAACACATCGTTAAGAAACGTGTGCCTTATACCCAAGCTTTTTGGCCGGCCGTGATGCGCGGGCAACAGGTGGCCCGCGTCGGTCAGCTCTCGACGCTCAGAACACGAAAGTTTCGGATCTTGGTGCCGTATCGAGCGGCGGCAGATGTGCGTTGAACTCGGTCCGCCCGGCTACCTCGTCGCCCGAGCGCACATAGATATGTGCCACCGGCGCGGAGCCGGCCTTGCGCACCAGCGCCACGAGGCGGCCGCCATCGGCAAGCGCGCCGAAGAATGCAGTGGGTTCGGCGTCGAGCACGCCTTCGATCAGGATCGCGTCGAACAGCCCCTCGAGCCGCGCCGAGCCGTCGCTCGCGGCCTGTACCACCCGGACATTGCCATAGCCGAGGTCCGCGAGGATGTGGCGTGCTTCGGCTGCCAGTCCGGCATCCGCCTCGAGCGCGACCACTTCGGCCGCAACGAGGGAAAACACTGCCGTGGAATATCCCGTGCCGGGTCCGACATCGAGCACCCGGTCGGAATGCCGGATCTCGGCGAGCTGCGCGAGCTTGGCGAAATCCGCCGGCGTCGCCAGGCCGCGCCCGCCGCCAAGCGGTTGCACCATGTCGGAATAGGCGACCGCACGGCGCTCCTCGGGCACGAAGGCCTCGCGCGGAACGGTCCCGATCGCGGCGAGCAGGCGCCGGTCTGTCGTTCCGGTGGTGCGCAGCTGGTTGTCCACCATCTTGCGGCGGGCGGCGGCGAAATCGGTCATTTCGGGGTCCTGGATCGTCGGCCAATCGATGGACGGTGCATAGCGCCCCGGCTCGTTCGGAGCAAGAATCGACGCGAGCAATCCTGCGTCCGGGGTCGATCTGATGCTGCAATGAGAATTGGAGGCCACGTCCGGAATCGAACCGGAATACACGGATTTGCAATCCGCTGCGTAACCACTCCGCCACGTGGCCCCAACGCGGCGCTTCTTATGGCAGCCAAAAGCTTTTCGCAAGGTAAAGCGTATTCCTATGCGCGTGAAAACCGGTGCCATGCCGAACAGGCCGCGCACAGCATGCACGCCCGTGTTATCTGCCGCGCATAGTATAGAGAATGGCACAACCGGAATACGCGCAAGTGACCGCTACCGCTCCCGTCGAAACCCATACCCCCTCCGGCCTGTTGCAGCCGGTGCTGGCGGGCATGCTTGCCGCCATTGTCGGCTATGCGAGTTCTTTCACCCTGCTCCTTGCCGCCTTTACCCGCGCAGGAGCCTCTCCGCTCGAGGCTGGCGCCGCGCTCACTGTCACCACGGCTGCGGTCGGCCTGCTCAACATTTTCGGGGGCTGGCGCACAAGGCTGCCAGTCAGCTTCGCCTGGTCCACACCCGGGGCCGCGTTCCTTGCGACCCTTGCACCGCCGGCCGGTGGCTTGCCCGAGCTCGCGGGCGCGCTGCTGTTTGCCGGGCTTCTGGTTGCGCTCGCCGGCATCTGGCGCCCCTTCGCCCGCGCCATCGAATCGATCCCCACCCCAATCGCCAGCGCCATGCTCGCCGGCATTCTCCTCACCCTGTGCATCGCACCGGTCAAGGCAGTGGCGGAACTGCCGCTGCTCACCGTGCCCACCATTCTCGCCTGGGCCATCGGCCTGCGCTTCGCCCGCCGCTATGCGGTACCGCTCGCGGTCGCCGCCATGGCCGTCACCCTCGCCCTCTCGACGCATCTCGACCCGGCACGCTTCGGCACGGCACTGGCCCTGCCTTCCCCGATGCTTCCCATCGTGACCCTCGATTCCGCCATCCGCATCGCGTTGCCACTCTTCATCATCACCATGGCGTCGCAGAACCTGCCGGGGATCGCCGTCATGCAGGCGAACGGCTATACGCTGCGCCCGGCCCCGGCTTTCCTCGCCAGCGGCATCGCTTCCGCACTGATCGCCCCGTTCGCCGCCATCACCGTCAACCTCGCAGCAATCACCGCCGCGATCTGCGCCGGCCCGGAGGCGCACCCCGACCCGTCCCGCCGCTGGGTGGCAGTGGTCGCGGCCGGATGCACCTACCTCCTTCTGGCCGTCCTTGCAGGAACGGCCGCGGCCTTCGTCTCGATGGCGCCGCCACTGCTTATCCAGGCCGTCGCGGGGCTTGCCCTCTTTACCAGCCTTGCTGGTGCGCTCGCCGTCGCGCTCAGCGATGAATCCCGGCGAATCGCCGCGGTTGTCACCTTCGCCACCGCTGCCTCGGGCATGACGGTACTGGGCATCGGCGCCGCATTCTGGGCGCTTATCGCCGGATTGCTCATGCTGCTGGCAACCCGCAAATGAGCGTCGCTGGCGTGATTCTCGCTGGCGGCGGCGGCACACGGCTCGGCCATGTACTCAAGGCCAATGTCGAGATTGCCGGGCGCACCTTGCTGTCTCGTGTCGCGCAGCGCTTCGCGGCCTGCACGCCGCTGCTGCTTTCGGTAGGCCCGCATGATCCGGCGGCCTTTCGCGATGCAGACGGGATGGTGGCGGTCCCCGATCTTCACACCGGCTATGGCGGCCCGCTCGCCGGCATCGTCGCCGCCGCCGAGTGGCTGAGCCGCTCGCCACGTCGACCGGAACTGCTCCTGACCGCCGCATGCGATTCCCCACTGCTTCCGGACGACTACCTCGACAGGCTTATGAGCGAACTGGGCAGCGCGCCGGGTATCCTCGCCAGCGGAGGTGGAGCGCTGTACCCCACCAATGGGCTGTGGCGGCTCGATGCCCTTCGGCCCCTCGTCGAGGCGGTCCGCGACGGCTCGGCGCCGCGCAGCATGAAGCGCTTCGCGTCGGATATCGGCGCTGCGACATGCGCATGGGAAGACGTGCCGTCCGGCGATCCGTTCGCCAACGTCAATACGCCCGACGATCTTGCAGCACTTTCTGCAAAACTCGGTCGAACAGGCTGATATTTAGGAGAGATTGGCTCCGCGAGCTGGACTCGAACCAGCGACCATTCGATTAACAGTCGAACGCTCTACCAACTGAGCTATCGCGGAACAGGGAGCACCTTGTTCAAGGTGGCGCTCGTGTAGCGGGTTTGTTTTTGTTTGCCAAGCCCGTTTTTGAAATTCTGGTGAACAGCTTGAAAGAGCTGGAGAAAACCCCGCCCTTCCATCCCTCTACCCCTTGGGGGGCTGGTTGGTGCGCGCCTTGGGCACAGCCCCGATCAGCCCGAGTTCGGTCATCGCCCGCTCGATGTGGCTCCGACTATACGGCTTTTCGAAATAGCGCGCGCCCAGCGGCAGGTCCGGCGGCCCAGCGACACGTGGCATCGACACAAGCATGATCTCGATTGTCGGCCACCGGCTCCTGACCAGCTGCGCGAGACCTGGCCCATCCACGGCGCCGGGCGCATCGTGCTCGCAGAAGATCGCCACGATATCGTGGCGTCCCTCGAGATGGCCCATGGCCTCGTCCGTTGTGAAGGCGACCAGTGCATCGAAGCCGAGGCTTTCGAAAAGCTGCACGCTGCTCAACATCAGCATGGGCTCATCTTCGATCACGAGCACCAGTTGCCTGCCGTTTCCGACTGCCACCAAGTTGCGACCCACCATTTCCCCGACACGGACGCCGCCCCGCCCCCGTGCCAACCGAGAGTCACGAAATCCGACTCTGCCCGCGCCTAAGTGTGGGACAAAGCGCGGCAAAATGGCGACGAAAAATGCTGATGTCCGAATTTATCCGTCATCTCCACGCGAAGCTGGTTAACAACCCCGAAATTAATATATGCGAACGTCGCGTCATCGCAGTGGTTCCGCCTCGATTCCAGATATCCGAGCGATTTCAAGGATGAGACTGCCGTCTCGCCTCTCTGGCGTGCCGAACGGCTCCGTTAACGCTTCACACATTGGTGAGCGAAGGGACCTCCGAAATTGCCGCTTTTTTGTGCAACTCACTTCCGGCTTGGACGACAAGCTTGAGCGTCGCCGCAATTAGGCCACGATTCCTCCACGCTTGCTGACCTGATCCGGGTGCGACAATCCCCTTGGCTGGCGGGGCTTTCGCTCTCCCATGCGACAGTTTGACGTCATCACAGGTCACATGCGCAGTCATGCGTACAACGCATACCTCGTATGAGCACGCGTTCCTTCCCTCTTCTCCCCCTAACGAACACGCTTTGACCCATGGGCGACGAAAGTCTCGACCGCCCTTCGGCTAGGACGCCGACACAACGCATCAAGTCCCGATTTTCCAGCGGTGGAGAAAAACGGACGCCAACTGGTGCAGCAGGCCAATAACGTCTCCGGACGATTGTGTTCTGTACTCAAAATTTCTCGCAACCCGCTCCCTGGAGCGGGAACGATACTGCTCAACCTTGGAAAAGAGGACATCGTGGCCAAGATTAGCGTGTTTGGAATCGGATATGTCGGCGTCGTATCCGCAGCCTGCCTGGCGGATGACGGCCACGAGGTCGTGGCGGTGGACGTCGACCCCAACAAGGTCAGCGCCGTCAATGCCGGCCTTTCCCCCATCGTGGAAAACGGTCTCGACGAGATCCTGGCCCGCGCCGTCGCCTCGGGCCGGCTACGTGCCACCACCGATGCCCGCGAAGCCGTTCTGGCTACCGATGCGAGCTTTGTATGCGTTGGCACACCCAGCGACGACAGCGGCGCTGTCGGGCTCAAATATGTAAAGCTCGCCTCGGCCGACATTGGCCATGCCATCGCAGCGAAGGCGGGTTTCCACTCCATCATCGTGCGCTCGACCATCGTGCCCGGCACCATGGACGATGTCGTGATCCCCGAACTCGAGAAATCGAGCGGGTTGATTGCCGGCCAGGACTTCGGGGTCGGGTACTATCCGGAGTTCCTGCGCGAAAGCACTGCCATCGCGGACTATTATGATCCGGGCCTCATCGTATTCGGTGCGCTCGATCCCAAGACCGCTGCGATCCTCGAAGAGATCAATGCTCAGATGCCGGTCGAGCGCAATGTCGTGACGCTCCGTACCGCCGAGGCGGTGAAATATGCGTCGAACTCCTGGCGAGCCGTAAAGGTCACCTTCGCCAACGAGATCGGCAACATTGCCAAGGCCGCAGGGGTCGACGGTCAGCAGGTCATGCGGCTGATCTGCACCGACACCAAGGTCAACATCTCCCCCTACTTCATGCGCCCGGGCTTCGCCTTTGGCGGCTCCTGCCTTCCCAAGGATGTGCGAGCCCTGCAACATCTGGCGCAGAAGAAGGGCGTCTCCTCGCCCCTGCTCGACTCCGTTCTCGTCGCCAACGCGGCGCAGATCGATCGTGCCGAAAAGATGGTGGCCAATAGCGGTGGCCGCACAGTCGGTCTCGTCGGCATCGCCTTCAAGCCAGGCACCGACGACCTGAGGGAAAGCCCGCTCGCCGAACTGGCCTCTCGCCTCATCGCCAAGGGCCATGATCTCAAGATCTACGACCCCTTCGTCACCCAGGCCGTCACCAGCGGTGTTAGCGCCATCGGTCGCGGCAACGATGTCGTTCCCGATCTCGCCCATCGCCTCGTCGACGATATCGATGACCTGATCGCCGCCTCCGACGTGATCCTCGTGGGCAACCGCTACGACGAGACGATCGCGCCGCTCAATGCCGTCACCGAGTTCCGCTCGGTGGTCGATCTCACGCGCATCAACACCATGCTGCGCTCGAACGGCACCTACGAAGGCATCTGCTGGTAATCCCCATGCAAATCCTCGCGCACGCACTTTACGTCCTCACCGCCGCGGCCATTGCCAGCGCCGTGCCCTCCAGCGCCTTTTCGGGTGGCGCCGGCGTGTTCCTCACGCTCGGGATCATCGGGCTGTGGCGCTACAGCTGGGCTCTCGTGAACTTTGTGCGTGCGCACATCTACATCCGTCTGACCTACCCCCGGCAGCGGATGGCGGCGGCGGCGCTCTACCAAGGGCGCCGCCCCGCACACGCCTTCCTGCTCGCGACAAGCTACAAGATCGATGCCGAAGTCTCGGCTCGGGTCTACCGCTCCATCTTTGCGGCGGCGCGGCGCTCGCCCGGCGGCGCGACGGTCGTTGCCTCTGTGGTCGATGTCTCCGACGAACGGCTGATCCGCTCCATCGCATCGCAGATGCTCACCACGCAGGACGCCGTGGAACTGGTCATCGACCGGATCGATGGCACCGGCAAGCGCGATGCGCTCGCCACCTCGCTTCGCACCATCGCCCGCCGCTATCCCGGCGCCGATGACATCGTGCTGCTCATCGATGGCGACACGCAGATCCCCGAGGATATCGTCGAGCGGTCCGCCCCCTTCTTCGCCGATGGTCGCCTTGGCGCCCTCACCACCAATGAAGAAGCCCTGATCGAGGACAAGCCGCTTTTCCGCGACTGGTTCAGGCTGCGCTTCACACAGCGCCAGATGATGATGTCGGCCATGGCGCTCTCGGGCCGCGTGCTCACCCTCACCGGCCGCATGTCGATCTTCCGCGCCGACCTCGCTGTCCATCCCGAGTTCATCGCCACGGTGGAGCACGACTTCATCGACCATTGGCGCCTCGGCCGCGTGCGCTTCCTCACGGGCGACGACAAGTCCACCTGGTACTGGCTGCTCAAGAACGGCTTCCGCATGACCTACATGCCGGATGTCGCCTGCGTTTCCATGGAAACCCAGCCCAATCCCAGCTTCGTCAGGAGTGCCATCACGCTCATGCGCCGTTGGTTCGGCAACATGCTGCGCACCAATGGCCGCGCGCTCGCGCTCGGGCCGCAGCGCATCGGGCTCTTCACCTGGTGGTCCATCCTCGATCAGCGCGTCTCCATGTGGACGACCCTGACCGCGCCGGTCGGCATTATCCTCTTCTCGCTGCTGGTCGATCCGCTGGTCGCAGTCGCCTACGTCGCCTGGGTGATGGCAACCCGCTACGTCTATTGCTGGCTGCTCGCCTCCTTCGGCGGCGCGTTCCCCATAAGCTACCCGTTCCTGCTCTATTTCAGCCAGCTGTTCGGCGCCCTGACCAAGACTTCGGTGATGTTCCGCCTCGATCGCCAGCGCTGGACCCGCCAGGCCACTGCCGTCGGGCAGAACCAGGGACTGAGCCTACGCAACTTCGCCTCCTCCTACATGCACCTGCTCGCGTGGGGCCTGCTGGTCGGAGGTGTCGTCTTCGCCACGGGGCTGCTCAGCCCCTTCCCGATCCATGCCAACTGAGGGCTAGAGGCCATGACCGAAGTGCATGCAGAAATCGATAGAAACCGGGGGTCGCGCGGCGCGGCCGTCCAGCCGGAACTCGCCACGGCGGGCGAGCATCCTGTTATCCGGCTGCCTTTCAATGTCCTGATCAACGGCAGGTCCTATATCGGCAACGGACTCTCCGTGGTCGGTGCCGAGGCGACTGGCCTCATCGATCCCCAGCTGAACGGCCGGGTGCAGGTGGCAACGCTGGTCTTCAACTTCCCGGGCTATGCCCTCAGCCTCCCGGTCGATGCGGCGATCGCGGCTAGCGACACCCAGACCGGCATGCTCAACCTGCGGTTCCTGGAGCCCACCGGGCCCCACCTGCCGCAGCTGCGCTACATCCTGAACTCCTATGTCGGTGGTGATCTCGTCGGAGTCGATGGGCTGATCCGCGCTTCCGACAAGCTCCCCGGACCGGCGCGCGCCGAACATGCTGGCGGCAAGTCAGTTGCACGCAGCCTTGGGAACGGCCTCCGCTGGGGCCTGTTTGCGGGCTTGGGGCTGCTGCTCGTCGGCTTTGTCGGCGTCAAGTTCTACGAGCGTCTCTTTGTGCTGCCGGTCACCGGACTTTCCACCGTATCGCTGGATGGTACCGGGCTCCGGGCAATCAGCCCCGGCCAGCTGGATTTCGTCAATCCGGCCGCGTCCAAGGGTGAAGTTGCCTTCGCCATCCGCACCACCTCGGGCGAGGTGCTCGCGGTGTCCATGCCCTGCGACTGCGTCGTCGCTCCGGGCGCTGCGGAAACCGGCACAACCGTGCTTGCGGGCGATGTCGTCATGACCATCGCGCCCAAGGATGCACCGGTGGTCATCGCCTCCCACGTCGATGCCGGCGGCCTGAAGGCGCTCGCCAGCGGCGCCATCGCCGAGGTGCACCTGACGGATGGCAGCGCGCTATCCGCCACGCTCGACCGCGCCGACATGCCGGCCATCATGCGGTCCATCGCCGACGAGAAGTCCATCGCGGTGAATCTCGTCCCGGCAACGCCCATTCCGGTTTCCGAAGTCGGCAGCCCGGTCGAAATGGTCATCAAGTCCGATCCGATCGCGGCGATCGCGCGCTTCTTCTCGGTTCGATCCCTCGGCCAGGAGGCGGCAAAATGAGCGCAATCCACCCGCTTATCCTTTGCGGCGGCGTCGGCACCCGGCTTTGGCCGCTGAGCCGGGCGGAACAGCCCAAGCAGTTCCAGCCGATCGATGCAGACAGCACCATCACCTTCTTCCAGCAGACGGTGCAGCGACATCGTGGCGATCTCTTTCACGATCCGATCGTGTCGGTGTCCGCCGGCCATCTGGGCACCGTGCGCCGCCAGCTCCGCGACGTACAGCGCAACGCAAGGCTCATCGCAGAGCCGGTCGCCCGCAATACTGGCCCGGCAGTGCTCTCCGCGGCGCTGCTCGTCAGCCGCACCGATCCCGACGGGCTGCTGCTGGTCTGCCCGTCCGACCACGTGATCAATGGCGATCTCAATGCCAATGTCCGCTTGGCGGCGATTGCGGCCAATGACGGCATGATCGTCACCTTCGGTATCCGCCCGCGCTACAATGAAACCGGCTATGGCTACATCATCGATGGTGGCGCCATGGAGAAGTATCGCGGCATCCACCACGCCGAGCGCTTTGTCGAAAAGCCCAACGCCACCGTGGCGCAGGAACTGATCGAGACCGGCACTGCGTGGTGGGCCTCTGGCATCTCCCTGATGCGGGTCTCTACCGTCATCGACGAGTATCGCCGCTACGATCCGGTGACCTACGGCGCTGTCAATGCCGCACTGCTCGATGCCCAGGACTCGGAAGGCGCCATCTTGCTCGACGAGCAGAGCTTCGGCATGGCCGAGAGCCTGCCCACCGAGCGCGCAGTGTTCGAAAAAACCCGTTCCATCGTCCTCGCCCCGACGGATGTGGATTGGGACGATGTGGGCGCCTGGGCCGCCTTTCACACCATAGGTCGCAAGACCGGAGACGATAACGTCGTCAGCGGCGACGTGATGATGGTGAACTCGCACGGCTCCTACGTGCGTGGCGGCGACCGTCTGGTCGCTGTCGTCGGGGTCGAGAACCTCGTCGTTGTCGATACAAAGGACGCGCTCCTCGTCACCACTCGCGATCAGTCGCAGGATGTGAAGAAGGTCGTCGAGCAGTTGAAGGCGCAGAACCGCCGCGAGGCAGTCGACCACGCCTTCGGCACGACCGACTGGGGCCGGCAGGGCAGCCTCGCCTCGGGCGCCGGCTACAACCTGCGCCATCTGACGGTCAACCCCGGCTCCACCCTCCCGATCGAATCCGGGTCGGAGTTCCGACGCCTTATGGTGGTCGCGTCCGGCTCCGGCACCTTACAGCTCGGCAACCGGCAGCGGGAACTCCGTGCCGGGGCAACCTTCGAGATCGGTGCCGAGCAGAAGGCCACAGTCACCAATGACGGCACCGGTCCCATGCAGGTGATCGAGGTTGCCTGCCTCGTCGACGGGCCGATGACGCACCTCACGCCGCTCGTCGAGCTCGCGTCCATCAGCGAGAAAGCCGAGGGGAGCCGGGAACATGCCTAGCTCCTCTATACGCGCCGGCCTTGCGGCACTGCTCTGTGCCGCCTCCGGGTCGGTTCTGGCCGCAGATTATCTCCGCACGACGGCGATCGTCACCGAGTTGCAGACGCTGCAGCAGGCCGCGCAGTCGGGCGGCAGCGCCGGGGAAATCCTCGGCGCGGCCGCCCACTTGGGTATCGACCTGCTCGAGATCCCCGAAGTGCCGTTCCCGCCGCTCACCGTGGGAAACGTCACCGTGGCGGCGGCGCCAATCGAACTGGTCCTCGCCCAGCTTGCCCTGCAGACCGGCGCGAACTTCCATGTCGCGCTCCAGCAGGCACAGGCCACTCCGCAGGTGCTGATGGTGCAGTCGGGCGTCGCCGACCTCCCGGCCCTCAAGGCGGCCGCAGCGGCTGCGGGCCTGCCCGATGCCATCGAGGAGACCTCGTACGGCTTCGTCGCACACATGCCGATCGCGGTCTGGTCCGAAGCAACTCTGATCGTTCCGAAAGGCCAGACCCTGCTGCTTGATCGCGAACTGGGTGCCTTCCTGGTTGCAGCGGGCACCCTCGCTGGCGATGGCGGTACCATCGCCGGCTTCGGCAAACCCAACCCGCGACTCGCCACATACAACCCGTTCATCATCACGGCGCTTTCGGGGGAGATGCGCTTCTCCGACATGCACTTCTCCGACCTCGGCATGGGCGAATTCACGCCCCTGACCGGCGTTACCGCGGTACAGGGCGGCTTCTACCGCCGTGGCGATGCCCCCATCATTCGAGACAGCCGTTTCGAGCGCGTCGGCTCGCTGGCGCTGGTCGGCACGATGGGCGGAGCCATTGCCCGCAACGTCTTCGTCGAAAGCACCGGGCCCGCCATCCTGCTCGCAGGCACGAAGACCACCAGCCTCTACAACAACGTCACCCTCGCGGGCGCAACAGCGCATGGCATCAAGATCACCGCCGGAACCTCCGATGCAGTCCTTCGCGACAATCTCGTCGCGACCGCGGGGCTCAACGGCATCTTCATCGATGCGGGCGCCGCAGACATCACGCTCGAAAACAACGTGGTGTCCGGCGCTAAGCGATCGGGCATCAGCGTGGCCTCGGCCGATTGCATACGGGTTTCCGCCAATCTGCTGATTTCCAACGCACATTCCGGACTTGCCATCCGGGACAGCGCCGGTCTCGACATCCGCGATAACCGGCTTTTCGGCAATGGCAATGCCGGCATCTCCATTACTGACCAGCCCGACTATGCCGCTATCGCCATCGCGGCCAATGCGCTCGACGGCAACCAGGTCGGCATCCGAGGCTCGACCACTGCGCTGCTGACGCTCGAAGACAATGACTTCTCCGGCCAGGCCCCGCGCCTGCTCGACGGGGAACTCGTCCAGTTCAGCGATCGCTTCTTCAACCTCTCCGCCGGCGGCGCGCCGACCATCATCAATGGTCTGCAGCTCAAGCGCACCGCGCCACTCACCCCCAGCGGCGCCCAGCGCCCCACATCCTGCCAGTTCGAGGGAGACGCCTGATGGTATTCTCGTCCGAGACGTTCCTGTTCCTGTTCCTGCCTCTCTTCCTTGCGGCCTATTATCTCACGCCGAACAAGTACCGAAACATCACGCTGCTGCTCGAGTCCTACCTGTTCTACGGCTGGTGGCGGTTCGATTTCCTGCTGCTGCTGGTCGGCAACACGCTGTGGGCCTATGTATTCTCGATCCTGGTCGCCAAGTATCAGGGCACTCCGCGCGCCAAGCTTTACGTCACCATTGGCGTCGTCGGGCACCTCGCTGTGCTCGGCCTGTTCAAGTACCTGAACTTCTTCATCGACAGCTTTGCCATGCTCTGGGGCACCACGCCCGCAGCGCTCGGAATCCACTGGCAGTTGCTGCTGCCTATCGGCATCTCGTTCTACGTCTTCCACTCCATCTCGTACCTGGTCGACGTCTATCGCGGCGATGCCAAGGTCTCGACCAACATCATCGACTTCGCAGCTTTCCTCGCGCTGTTTCCGCAGCTCGTGGCTGGACCAATCCTCCGCTACAAGGATCTGGCACCGCAATTCGCCAAGCGGGAACATAGCTGGGAGCTGTTCAACGCGGGCTGGCAGCGCTTCCTGATCGGCCTTTCCATGAAGGTGCTGATCGCCGACAGCGTCGCCCCCATCGCAGATGCGATGTTCTCGGTTCCGAACCCGACGTTGCTCGAAAGCTGGTTCGGCGCCCTCGCCTATACCATGCAGCTCTATTTCGATTTCGCCGGCTATTCGGCGATGGCGATCGGGCTGGCGCTGATGATCGGCTTCCGCTTCGCCGAGAACTTCAACATGCCCTATATCAGCCGCTCGATAACCGAGTTCTGGCGGCGGTGGCATATCTCGCTCAGCGTCTGGCTGCGCGACTACCTGTACATTCCGCTGGGCGGCAACCGGAAAGGCGTGGTCCGCACTTACGTCAACCTGTTCCTCGTGATGCTGCTCGGCGGCCTGTGGCACGGCGCCAACTTCACCTTCATCATCTGGGGCATCTGGCATGGCGGCATCCTCGTCATCGAGCGGCTGACCGGCCATGACAAGAACGCCTCCAACGTCTGGTGGAGCCTGCCGCTCACTTTCGTTGCCGTCGTGCTCGGCTGGGTCATCTTCCGTGCCCACAATGTCGGCGATGCCTTCGACATGTATGCGGGCATGTTCGGCTTTAACGGCATCCTTATCCGTCCCGAGACAGCTTGGATGCTGAGCCGCGAAGCCCTCACCCTGCTGGTCGTCGCCTTTGCGATCACCGCCGCAGAACCCCGTCTGCGCCACCTGTGGGAGCCGCAGATCAGCTTCGGCCCGGATGGCACGGCTGTGGCCACGACCAGCCTCGTAAAGGCCGCCGCCCTCAGCGCTCTCGCGATCTTCTGCCTGATGCGGCTCGCCGAGCAGACCTATTCCCCGTTCCTCTACTTCCAGTTCTGAGGAGGACCCCATGCCTGCAAAGACCAATACGAAGACGATGACCAGCCTCGCGCCCGCCTTCGCCCTGCCCGTCCTGTTCCTGGGCTACGCAGTGGTCGCCAATTTCGAGTTCGTCTCGGGGCTGGGACGCGACCTGGCGAAGATGCCGCAATCGGCCAGCGCGTATCTCAGCGGCGAGGCAGCCCTGGAGATCGACGCATACTACAAGAAGATCATGCCGCACCGCCTGCCATCCATCGATGCGATGGGCGCGGCCCGCTACCTCGTCTTCCACGAGGGGCGCCGGGGCGTGCTGGTCGGAAAGGATGGCTGGCTTTTCTCCCGCGAGGAATTCGAAGCGGCGCTGACTGGCCCGGCCAATCTCGAAAATGCGCGTGAGGGCCTGCTTTCGGTCCGCGATGCGCTGGCGGCGAAGGGCGTGAAGCTCGTGCTCCTGCCGCTTCCGGCGAAAGTCGACATCTATCGCGAGCACAATGATGCGGGGTCCATCCCCGAGGACATGGCAAAGCTCTATGCCGATTTCGTTGCGCTCGCGACAAGCCTCGGCATCGAAACCGTCGATGTCCGCTCTGCGATGCTTGCCGGCAAGGACAAGACTCCGCTCTTTCTTTCCACCGATACCCACTGGACCCCGGCCGGGGCGGGCCTCGTCGCCGAGGCAGCAGGTGCGGCGCTCGGCAAGGGCGAGGAAGCTTTCACCCTTACCGCTGAAGCCCCGCAGCAGCGCGATGGCGATCTATCGAAATTCATCGTCACCGGCGGGCTGGCTCCGCTCGTCGGCCTGGGGCCGGAGACGGTCGTGCCCTACGTCGCGGCCGCCTCCGCCTCGGCGCCAGCCACGGATATCTTCGGCTCCAGTTCCATCCCTTATGCGCTGGTCGGCACGAGCTACAGCGCCAATGCACTGTGGAGCTTCGGGGAAAGCCTGAAGGCGGCGCTTGGTGCCGACGTCCTCAACCTCGCCGAGGAAGGCAAGGGGCCGGTCGCGCCCATGCAGTCCTTCCTCGCCAGCGACACGCTGCGCGATGCCCCGCCCGAAACCGTGCTGTGGGAATTCCCTGTCCGCTATCTCGGCAATGCCAAGCTATGGACCGCGGAGGCAACACCGCAATGACCCATCACCAGCTGATCTCCGCCGCCGCGGCACTCGCCATTGCGGTGGTCGCTGCCCACCCCGCCCAAGCCGCCGAGATGCGGCTTGAGCAATCGCTCGCATCCGAGTCGGATCGCGCCTTGCCGACCATTCCGATGCCGAAATACACGATCTTCGGCGAGCCGCTGAAACCCAGGCTGACCTCGAAGCCCAAGGCGGTCGTGAAGGCGAAACCCGTTGATCCGATGCAGGCTCTGCGGGCACGGCTTGTCGCCGGCGAGTCGCTTACCGACAAGCAGCTGGTGCGCCTTGCCGACTCGGGGGACAGCCTTGGCGCCTATTTCCTCGCCAAGCGGCTGGAGACAGCCGCGACACCCGAGAGCACCAAGCGCGCTGCCCGTTATTATCTCGCTGCCTTTGCCAATGGCCGGCTCGCCGCTCAGCGCCCGTTGATCCGGCTGCTCGAAGCCAATGCGCTCGCCGATGACGAAAAGCGTCTCAAGCGCGCTGAAGCCCTGCTGAAGAAGCGCGCTACCAAGGGCGACGAGATCGCCGTCGCCGCACTCACACGCATGTACAGGACCGGCATCCCCTTCGGCGCCGCACCCGAACAAGCAGAAATTCTGCAGAAGGCCGCTGCCGATGCCGGCGATGCCCAGGCGGCGCTAGACCTCGCCATCGCCTATCTGTCCGGCGCACCGGATGATGCCACTCGTGCCCAGGCTGCGCACTACCTCGCCATCGCGGCCAAGTCCGACGTCCTGAGCATTAGGACGCTGGCGGAGAACCTCCTCCGCACACTCCAGCCCACCGACATCGCCCTTGTTTCGGAGACCGCGCAATGACCCGCAGGATTTTCGCCAGTGCCGTCATGCTCGCGCTTGTCGCGACGACCGCTCCCGCCTTTGCCGCCTCGGCCTTTGGCTGCAAGCATCTCGAGGATAATCCGACCCTGCCCTCAGTCGAAGGCAAGGACGGCTTCTTCTTCCGCGTCTTTGCCGATCTGCGCATGCAGCACCCGATGACCGACGAGGTCACGGCGCTCATGGGCAAGCTCTCGGCCACTCTCCGGGCAAAGGGCACCACCCTCATCTACACGCCCATTCCCACCAAGAGCGTGACCCTCCCCGCCTTCCTGCCCGACGAAGCGGCCATGTTCGGCTTCGACATCAAGGTCGCCACCAAGGTGTACGAAGACCAGATCACCCGCCTCACGGACTCCGGGGTCATCGCCGTCGATCTCCTGACCCAGTTGCGCACTGACGATGCGGCGCATCCGCCCTTCTTCCGCTCGGACTTCCACTGGACTTCGAGCGGCGCGCGCAAGGCCGCCGAGACCGTGGGCAGCCTGATCAAGTCGCTGCCGGCCTATGCCGACGTGACGCCGATCAACTATGAGACACGCCCCATCGGCAACGAACTCGCCGTGTCCGGCATGCGGCGAACCCTGCAGGCCTTCTGCGCCGAGAGCCTTCCCCCCGTCATCAGCGACGCCTACGAAACCGTGGAAGTGGCAAGCGCCGACGCCACTCTAGATATCTTCGGATCGTCCGGCAGCGGCGAAGACGGCCCCGCCGACGAAGTCGCGCTGGTCGGCACCAGCTTCTCGGATGCGCAGGTGCCCAACTTCTCGGGCTTCCTCGCGCAGTATGCGAGCCTGCCCGTCGCCAACATGGCGATCACCGGCGGTAACCAGTTCGGCGCCATCACGTCCTATCTCACCTCGCGAGAATTCCAGGCGGCACGGCCGAAATTCCTCGTCTGGGAGAACCCGATCTACAACAATCTCGCCCAGTACGGCACCGGCCCCCTGGTTGAGCTCATCGCGGCGGCAAAGAACGATTGCGCCCCCGTCAGCGGCAAGACCGAGGTCATGGCCGACAAGGGCCTGCTACTGGCCGATCTCTCCGCCTCCACGCTTGGCGACCAGCAGGTACTGCTGGCCGATGCGGGCGACGACGGCAGTCGCGACGTGGTCGTGGAGTTCTCTGCCAAGGATGGTCGCGTCTTCCGGCGGGAGATCCATCGCGGCGACCGCTTCCGCGGGACGGGTCGCTTCTTCATTCCCCTCGAGTCGCTCGACACGCTCGATCTCGCCAGCGTGTCCATCAAGTTTGATCGCCTGTCCGAAAAGACGGCCTCCGCTTCGCTCTGCAACCTCTGAAGAGAAGAGTTCATTATGCTCCTCACCCGCTCCAGCCTCGTCGCTCTCGCCTTCGCCTCGGTCCTTGCCCCGGCCTTCGCGCAGGATGATGGCCTCTACGACGCCCCCATCGATCCCAACTCCGCCTTCGTGCGCGTCCTGTCTCCCGGCGCCAGTGTTGCCGTCGTGGCCGGCACCACCGTCAACGATCTTAAGGACGGCCTGTCCCCCTATGTGAACGTGGAGCCCGGCGACATATCCGTCGTCGCTGGGAACCTGACCGGCGACGTCACCGCCACGCCGGGCGGCTACTATACCTACGCTGTTGGCGCAGACGGCGCGCCCGTTGTGTTGCTCGATCAGCCGGCCACCGACCCCTCCAAGGCAACGGTCTATTTCTACAACCTCTCCGACAAGGCGACGGTCGATCTCTTCGTGCCTTCAGCCAAGGTGAAAGCCATCGAAGGCGTCTCCGAGGACGCGGCCAAATCGGTGGCGCTCAAGGCGCCGCTCACTCTCGAGTTCGAAGTGCAGGCCGAGGGCGCCACGGTCGCCAAGGTCGCGGCGCTCGATCTCAAGCGCCGCTCGGGCTTCTCCATCGTTCTCACCGGGTCAGCAGGCAACTACACGGCTACCGCCTACGAGAACGGCTTCTTCCGCACGCAGTGACTGAAGTCCCGCTGACTCCCACCAAACAAAAGGAGGCCGAGATGCCCAATGTCCTCAACCGCGGAACCTCTAGCCTGCTCGCAGCGCTCGGCCTCTTTACCTGTCTGGTCGCGCCCGCGGCGGCAGCGCCCGTCGACATCACCTTCCTTCCGCCCGATATCCCGGCACAGCAGATCTGCCTGCCCAAGAAGCTCGATAGCGATATCGTGGCCCATTGGTCCAACTGGGATGGCTCGCCGCTCACCGAGGGCAATCCCGACGAAATCCTGCGCGATGCCCGTCGCCTGCGCGATCTCGGCGCGAACCGCAATTTCGATCTCGTCATGAAGATCATCGATGCGGTGTCGGCCATGAAGGGCGCAAAGGTCCCCGACACGACGATCGACCGCATCGCGCTCTACCTCGGTTCCGGCCGCATTCTGCAGTTGAAGGAAACGAAGCTCATAGAGAAGCTCGAGGCAAACGTCGCGGGTCTCGCGCCGAAGGCCCTCAATCTGCTAGGTGGCATCTACCTCGATGGCACGCTCGGCGAAAAGGACCCGCAGAAGGGCCTGCACTACCTTGTCCACGCCGCAACCGGCGGCAATGCCGACGCCCTGCTCCGGCTGGCAGCCCTGAATGTCGCGGGGCAGCAAGTCGAGGGCTGGACGCTCGACCCCAAGCTCGCCACCACCATGGCGTTCGGTGCCCTGGTCGGCAAGCTGGACCCCGAAATCTGCGACCGGATCGGCCGCATCGCGCGCGAGTACACCAAGGGCGAAGTCGTACAGCAGAACTACGACATCGCCGAGAGATGGCTGCGCCTTGCCGCCGATCTGGGCGACGGGTCGGCCGCCTGGAAGGTGGCGCAGCTCCATCTGGAGAGCGAGAACATCGTCAAGGACAATGACACCTATCTCAAGTACCTGCAGCAGGCGGCAGAGTCCGGGATCGCCTCGGCCCGTGTGGAGCTGGGCAAGCTCTACGAATTTGGCGCGCTCCTCCCCGAGGATCAGTCCAAGGCGCTGGCGCTCTACCGCGGCGCAGCCGAGGCCGGCAACCGCAACGGCCTATTCCGCCTCATCAATATCCTGTCCAAGGATGTGAGCACCCCAGAGGGACAGGCCACCTTCAAGGCCGCCCTCACCGACATGACCAATCTGCCGAACACCCCGGGCTGGGCCTATTCGCGGCTCGCCGAGCTCGTGTTCAGCGAAAAGGGGCGCTGGGCCGGTGAGGCTGAAGCCACGGCGCTTCTTGAAAAGGGTGTTGCGCTCGGCGATGCCGATGCGGCGCAGGACCTCGCGCTGGTTCTTTTGCGGCATCGCAAGCTGCCCGGCAATTTCGAGCGCGCCACCGAACTGCTCAACTACGCCGTGGAACATGGCGGCAAGGCCGACGCGATGACCCAGTTGAGTCAGGCCTATCTCTGCCGCGCGCCCGAGGGCGTCGAGCTGCGCCTCGCGGCCTTCTGGCAGAACCAGGAAGGGGCTGCCGGCAACGCCACCCGCTTCATGACACCGGATGACGTGGCGGCGCTCAGCCCCGAGCAGACACCACTTGAGCTTGCGCGCCTGCAGACCCATGCCCTCTACGGCCGGCCGAACTCTGTCGCCTACTATCTCGATTTCCTCGAAAAGAGCGGCGCGTCCCCCGAGATGCTGGCATTCTGGAAATCGCGCATCGAAGCTGTGCCCGAAACAATCGATGCGGTCGCACGCTTCTCCCTTACGGCCAAGCCGACGGAAAGCGAAGCCGAACGGAGCCTGGCCGCGCTCCGGGCCGCCTACGATGCCGGGTTGCCCCGCGCACCGGTCGACCTCGCCGACGTGCTGTTCAACTTCTACCCCAACGATCCCGACCGCCGTCAGGAAGCTGTCTCCTATCTTGAAGAGGCCGCCGACAAGGGCAATGGCGACGCCATCCTGCGGCTGCTGCCGATCTTCCAGGAGAACGGTCTTGGCGCCGAGGACCTCTTCGCGCGCTATGCCAACGCCATCGAAGCCCGCGGTGATGCCGACGCCCTCATCTTTGCAGCCAATGTCACGCGCGATGTCACCAAGCGCCGCGACTATCTCTATCGTGCCGCCAGCGTCGTCGATTGCACCTTCGAGAATACCATCAAGCTCGCCGGTGCCTTCGTAGCCACCTCCGAAGACGCCGAAACAGAACACTGGCTTCAGGTCAGCCTGCAACTGGCTGGCGAAGACGGCTGGCGGCACGTCGCAGTCGCCGACCGATACATGGCCATGGGTGGCGAAAAGCGCGCCAAGGTCGCCATCAATCTCTATGAGCACGGCGTGGAACTTGGCGACGAAACCGCCGTTGGACGGCTGGTGAAGATATATGCCGATCCCGATGGGCAGGATTACGCGCCCACCAAGGCTGTCGCCATGTTCAAGCGCATGATCGAAACGGCCAAGGTCGAAAGCCTCGCGAGCATCCGCGAAAAGATCGAGAAGGCGCCCACCGCCATTCGGACTGCTCTCGCCCAGGATATCGACTGGCGTGCCCGCTACGCCGCGGCGGCCAGCAGCAGCGATCCGGTCGCCATGCGCGAACTCGGCCTCTACCTTCGCGAGAGCGGCCAGACAGCGCGGGATGCCGCCGATGCAAGCCAGTGGTTCCGCCGCGCTGCTGAAGGCGGCGACGTTATCGCCATGGTCGAGCTGGCAAAATCCTACGCCATGGGCCTTGGCATTGCGCCCTCCTACAAGGAGGCGAGGCTCTGGCTCGAGGATGCCGCCGGCAAGGGCAATGCCGAAGCCAGCCAATTGCTCGCCAGCATGACCACAACAGTGGAGAACTGACGATGAAGCGGCTGATCCTGATTGGGGCACTGACACTTCTCTCCGCGTCGGGCGGAGCTCGGGCTGCAGAAGACTTCACCTGCCCCGAAACGCCCGCGCCCGTCACGAGCCTCAGCTATGGCAGCCGCTACACCGCCGACAGCAAGACGCGCTCCGACCTCGACGAAGCCTCCGACGCCGAGGTCAACGCCGCACTGAAGCCGGTGGAGCAGTTCATCTCGCAGCTCTCCCGCATGGCAAACGATGCCATGACCGACCCCAGCGTCCCAAAGGCCACCTGTGTCGCTCAATGGCTGGCCGATTGGGCCGATGCCGGCGCGCTGCAGAGCCTCGATACCATGAATGTGAAGCTCTCCGTGCCGGCGCGCTTCGCCGGCATGGCCATTGCACTGCTCGAAGCGGAGACTGTTGCCCCGATCGATCCGGACAAGCGCAGCCGTATCGTGGCGTGGCTCACGGCTCAGGCACTGGCTACGCAGGATTTCTTCGACAACTCCGCGCCGAAAAACGCCTCGCGCAACAATCTGCGCGCATGGGCCGGATTGGCGTCCGCCGCAATCGGGCGGCTCGACAGTAATCGGCAACTGCTCGACTGGGGCAGGGCCAGCTTCGAGCTCGTCACCTGCCAGGCAAGCCCGGACGGCAGCCTGCCGCTCGAAATGGGCCGCGCCGACCGCGCCCTCAACTACCAGCTCCATGCCACAGCGCCGCTTATCGTGACCGCGGAGCTGTTGCGGTCGACAGGTTATGACGGCTATGCCGCCTGTGGCGGCAAGCTGCGCACAGTTGCCGACTTCAGCTTTGCGGCGGCGCAAGATCCCGCGCTTGTTCAAGACATTACCGGCAAGAAGCAGACCCTGCAGACAGGCGAACAGGATCTCGAATCCTTCATGCTGGCATGGGTGGAGCCGTTCCTTCGCGTCGTGCCGGACAGCCGCATCGACGCGCTGGTCAATCCGCTGCGCCCCCTCTCCAATGCCAAGCTTGGTGGAAACTTGACCAAGATCGGCGATTGGATTGATAAGCTGCCGGTACCGACTAGTTAACCTCTCGGATGGCTTCTTGGTCCTAAGGGGCCAATACTTGCATTGAGCCCTTCAGTTCTTCAGGCTCTTTGGCTATGACAAGTCCTGCGAGAGAACCTCGCAGCAGCCGGACGATTGGGTCAGGCCGCTTTCCAGAAGAAAAGCGTTGGCGAAATTGTGCCATAACTCGTTGATCGAAAACGCACATCCTGTGTCTGCCCTTGACCGTGCAACGAGCGATCTCGTTGCCCGCATGGAACAGGTGCTGGCCGAAGCGCCGTCGCGCGGCGTGTCCCTCGATGCCGTCTTTCAGACGCTGAAATTCGAAGCGCTCGACTGGGCGTTCGATCAGCAGCTGAGCGCAGAGGTCATTTCGACCGGTGACGTCGGCGAACCCGCGACAGCCGGCCGCGGCTGATCCGGCCTCCTTCCGCGACGCAACGTCACTGCCCTGCTCCGGGCTAAGCCGCCACTGGCGGGTTTTCGGCCAAAACGCGTGCCTTTCTGAAGTTTTCCGCTCATGATCGCGCCAGTCGCGACTCGGGCGCGGCCATCCACCGCACTTTCTCCAGCGCATGCCGCGCGTATGTGGAAGTCGAAAAGGAGACGGCCATGTTCTTCGGATTGACCGCCGAACTGCTCGCACGCATTCAGTTCGCTTTCACCGTATCGTTCCACTTCATCTTCCCGGCGTTTTCGATCGGCCTCGCCAGTTTCCTGGCCGTGCTGAATGCGCTTTGGCTCTGGAAGCGGGACCCTGCCTATCTTCGGCTTTTCGATTACTGGAAGACCATCTTCGCCGTCACCTTCGGCATGGGTGTCGTGTCCGGTATCGTCATGAGCTACCAGTTCGGGACCAACTGGGCCACGTTCTCCGACAAGGCCGGCCCGGTTATCGGCCCGCTGATGGGCTACGAGGTACTCACCGCTTTCTTCCTCGAGGCAGGCTTCCTCGGCATTGCGCTCTTCGGGCGGAAGCGCGTGGGCGACGGCCTTCACATGCTCGCCGTCGCCATGGTGGCGATCGGCACGCTCATCTCCGCGACCTGGATCCTTGCCGCCAATAGCTGGATGCACACCCCCGCCGGTTTCGCAATTGCCGAGAACGGTCAGTTCGTGCCGGTGGATTGGCTGGCCATCATCTTCAACCCGTCATTCCCTTACCGGCTGACCCACACCGTGCTCGCGGCCTTCCTTACCACCGCATTCGCGGTCGGTGCCGTCGGCGCCTATCACCTGCTGCGCGATCGGGAGAACCGCCAGGCGCGCATCATGTTCTCGATGGCGATGTGGATGGCGGCAATCGTCACCCCCATGCAGATCGTTGCAGGCGACCTTCATGGCTTGAACACGCTCGAGTACCAGCCTGCCAAGGTTGCGGCGATGGAGGGGCACTACGAGACACAGAAGGGCGCGCCGCTCCTCCTGTTCGGCATTCCGGACGACGAGGCGGAAACCACCCATTTCGCCGTCGGCATTCCCTATCTCGGCTCGCTCATCCTCACCCACAAGCTCGATGGCGAGATCAAGGGTCTCAAGGCCTTCCCCAAGGACGAGCGTCCGCCTGCCCTCATTCCCTTCATCACCTTCCGCATCATGGTCGGCCTCGGCTTCCTGATGCTCGCCGTAGGGCTCTGGTCACTCTGGGCCCGCTGGCGGAAGACCTTCTACACCAGCACCTGGTTACATCGGGCCGCCATCGCCATGGGTCCGTCCGGCTTCGTGGCCGTGCTGGCGGGGTGGTTCACCACCGAGGTCGGTCGACAGCCTTTCACAGTCTATGGCCTGCTGCGCACGTCGGACAGCCTGTCCAATGTCGATGCGCAGGCGGTCGGCGCCTCGCTCATCGCCTTCATCATCGTCTACTTCATCGTGTTCGGGGCGGGCACATTCTACATCTTCCGCCTCATGATGAAGCCGCCGCACGGTGACGATGGCGAACTTGCGCAGGGCCCCACCCGCACCGCGGGCATCACGCCCGCCCAGCAGCTCGAAGCGACGGGAGTGAGCCATGGAAATTGATCTTCCCACCATCTGGGCGGCGATCATCGCATTCGCCGTCCTGGCCTATGTCGTGCTCGACGGGTTCGATCTGGGCGTCGGCATCCTGTTCCCGTTCTTCCCCTCTACGGAAGACCGCAACATCATGACCAACTCGATTGCGCCCGTATGGGACGGTAACGAGACCTGGCTGGTTATGGGCGGCGGTGGATTGCTGGCCGTATTCCCCCTCGCCTATGCCACGGTGCTGCCGGCGCTCTACATCCCGCTGATCCTGATGCTGCTCGGCCTTATCTTTCGCGGCGTCGCCTTCGAGTTCCGCTTCCGAACCGTTCGCTGGCGCAAGGTATGGGACTGGGGATTTGCACTGGGCTCGGTGGTCGCCGGCATGATGCAGGGCATCGCCCTCGGGGCGCTGGTGCAGGGCATCAGCATCGAGAACCGGCAATATGCCGGCGGCTGGTGGGATTGGCTGACCCCGTTCAGCGTGCTCACCGGCATCGCCGTCGTCGTCGGCTATGCCCTGCTTGGCGCCACCTGGCTGCACATGAAGACGTCCGGCGAACTGCAGACCCGGGTGCGCAAGCTCGCCATGCTGTCCGGCATTGGCACCATCGGCCTCATCGGCGCAGTCAGCCTATGGACGCCCTTCCTCGACGCCATCTATTTCGAACGCTGGTTCCAGTGGCCCACGGCCTTCTTCTCGGCCTTCGTGCCGCTGCTCGTCGCCATCTGTGCCTACGGGCTCTGGTACGGGCTCAACCGGAAGCGCGACGTGATCCCGTTCCTGTCGGCCTTGGGCCTGTTCATCGTCAGCTTCATCGGGCTGGGGATCAGCTTCTTCCCCTACATCGTCCCCGGGGCGCTCACGATCCACGAGGCGGCCGCACCAGATGCATCGCTCGGCTTCCTGCTGGTGGGCGCGGTGGTGCTCATACCCACCATCCTCGCCTATACCGGCTACGCCTATTGGGTCTTCCGCGGCAAGGTCGACCCTGAGCATGGGTATCACTGATGAGTACACGCACCAAACAACTGCTCTGGTTCGGCGGCATCTGGCTGGGCGGGCTGGCGACTGTGACTATCGTCGCGCTCGCAATCCGCTTCGTGCTGAAGAGCTGAACCTCCGCGCCCTCGTGTTTCGACAAGACTCGACATGAGGGCGCCCCAGATCGCGAACTCCTCACACCGAGTGCAGGGTAGGCCCCACACTGAGCGCTCAGTAGACCTTACCCTGAGAGCGCTCAGCAGACCTCACCGTGAGCTTGCCGAAGGGCGAGGTCGTGGCCCTCAGGACGGGCGGGTGGCTAAGGCACCACCCAAGGTCAGCAGCACATCAGGGATCAGTCCCGGCAAATCCTCGGCGATCAGCCCCGGCTTGCCGAAACGGTTTGCGGCCTCGGCATGCATCCACACGGCTGCAGCCGCGGCTTCGAAGCCAGGCATGCCCTGCGTCAGGAGTCCGGCGACGATGCCACCCAGAACATCGCCCGATCCGGCGGTGCCGAGCGTTGCGGGCGCATTGGAGTTGATGATCGCGCGCCCATCGGGGGCCGCGATCACCGTATCGCTGCCCTTGAGAACGATCACCGCGCCCGACCGCGCTGCCGCCTCGCGCGCCCTTTCGAGCTTGCCGCCGGCGATCTCTCCAAACAGCCGCTCGAACTCGCCCTCGTGTGGCGTCATCACCACGGATCGATCGGGCCGGGCCTTTATCGCACCGAATAGCGTCTCTGGATCCGCCTTGAAGCTCGTCAGCGCATCGGCGTCGAGCATCGCCGCGGCTCCGCTCGCAAGGACCGCCAGCACATTTGCCCGCGTGGCCCCGCCCACCCCCGCCGCCGGCCCGATCGCCACAGCCTTCGCTCGCGCAGTTTCGATCAACTCCGAGAGCGCGTCGCCCCCCTCGAACGGCTTCAGCATGATGGCCGCGACATGCGCCGCCTGAACCGCGAGCGCGGCCTCGTCGCCGATGAGACTCACGAGCCCTGCCCCTGTCCTCAGCGCCGCCAGCGCCGTCATCCGGCTCGCGCCGGTCTGCAGCGGCCCGCCGGACACGACCAGCGCGTGCCCACGGGTAAACTTGTGCCCATCGGCCTTTGCTACCGGCACCTGCCACAAGTCCGGCCCGTTCCGCCGCGCCTTGGGCCGAATTGCCTCCAGCACCGAAGCCTCGATGCCGATCTGCGCCAGTTCCACTTCGCCGCACAATTCACGCCCCGGCAGCAGCAGATGCCCCGGCTTCAGCCGGAAGAACGTCACTGACCGCTCGGCCCTGATCGCCGTGCCGCGCACCGCCCCGGTTGCACCATCGACACCGCTCGGCACATCCACGGCCAGAATGGGAACGCCGCTCGCATTCACCGCTTCGATGAGCTCGGCAAGCCGCCCCGTCACCTCGCGATCAAGCCCCGCGCCCAATAGCGCATCGACGACAACTGCCGGGGCGCCCAACATCTCGGGGGTCGCATCCAGCACCTCGCCCGTCCAGGCCTCGGCATAATAGAGCGCGTCACCCTTGAGCTTTGCCCGATCGCCGAACAGCGCCAGCCGCACCTCGCGACCCCAGTCGCGCAGCATCTTGGCCGCTGCAAACCCGTCGCCGCCATTATTGCCCGGCCCGCACAGCACCAGCACTTCGCCGGTGGGATAATACCGCTCTACCGCATCGGCCACCGCCCGCGCCGCCGCGTGCATCAGCGTCACGCCGGGTGTTCCCGCGGCAATCGTCAGCCGATCGGCCTCAGCCATTTCCTCGGGCGTCAGCAGTTCCGGCGGATCGATCTCGTGCATTCTAACTTCCTCTGCTTCCCACCGGGCCCAAATGATGACCTCATGGTGAGCTTGTCGAACCACGAGGTCATCTTCGCCTGCGCCTCGTCCTTCGACATGCTCAGGATGAGGCGCCGGGATGTGCCAGCGACGCCGCGGCCGAGCGCAACCTGCGCCCGCCAGAAAGCCAGACGCAAGCCCGAAGGTTGCGGCAGACCGGAATCAATCTCAGAACCACCAGCCACAAATGATTGATCCCGCAGCGGTTCTTCACCACGGCGGGACCAAAATCCTTGAGACGAGAATAGCGCCTTACGCGACGCCGAGCTTCTTCTGCAGCTTTGTGGAGCTCGTCGTGTACTGGAACACCACGCGCTCGCCGGGCGAGATCACCTGCTTTGCCGCCTGCGCCATCAGCGCCGCCTCGTGGAAGCCCGAGAGTATCAGCTTCAGCTTGCCCGGATACTGGTTGATGTCGCCGATGGCGAACACGCCCGGCACCGACGACTGGAACTTCTCGGTGTCGACGGCGATCAGGTTGTCATTGAGCTCCAGCCCCCAGTCCCCAACCGGGCCGAGCTTCATGGTAAGGCCGAAGAACGGCAGCATGCGCGTCGCGGGCACCGCCATCTCGCCGGAATCCATCTGTATCGTGACATGGTCGAGCTGGCCGTCCTTGCCGTCGAGCTTGGCGATCTGGCCAAGCAGGAAGTTGATCTTCCCCTCGGCAACCAGTTCCTTCATCTTGTTCACCGAAGCAGGCGCCGCCTTGAACGCGTCGCGGCGATGCACGAGCGTCAGCGACCGCACGATCGGCTGCAGGTTCAGCGTCCAGTCGAGCGCGGAGTCGCCGCCCCCGACAATCATCACGTCCTGGTCGCGGAAATCATCCATCTTCCGCACGGCATAGAATACCGACTTGTTTTCGTAGGCCTCGATGCCATCCACCGGCGGGCGCTTCGCCTGGAACGAACCACCACCCGCGGCGATTACCACCACCTTGCAACGGAACACTTCCTCGGCATCGGTGGTGAGGCGGAACGAGCCATCCTCGAGCTTCTCCAGCCCCGTCACCATGCGCGAGAAATGGAACTGCGGCCCGAACGGCGCAATCTGCTGCATCAGGTTGTCGGTCAGCCCCTGCCCGGTGATCATCGGGAAGCCGGGAATGTCATAGATGGGCTTTTCCGGGTAAAGCTCGGCGCACTGCCCGCCCGGCCGGTCAAGGATGTCGACGAGATGGCATTTGATGTCGAGCAGGCCGAGTTCGAAGACGGCGAACAGGCCCACAGGTCCCGCGCCGATGATGACTACGTCGGTTACGATTTCGTTCGACATTCACTTCTCGCGACAATGCATTGTGGAACGGCCTCGTGGTTCGACAATCTCACCATGAGGCCGGACGGGGATCGGCGCTCGCGTGGACCTCATCCTGAGCGTGTCGAAGGACGAGGTCCGCGGGCGTCGGCGTTCAGACTTTCTCCAGCGCCCGGCGCAGGAACGGCCGCGTGCCCACCGGCACTTCGGTCTTGCCCACCGGCTGGTAGAACAGGTCCACCGTCGCCAGCTTGCCTTCGGCCAAAGCCTTCTTCGTCGGCTCGTGCCGCACGAGGAAGGTGGTGATGCCGCAGCGCGCCATCAGCGGAATCTGGTCGGCCAGCACATCGCCCACCGCCCGCAGTTCACCCTGGTAATTGTAGCGCTCGGCCAGTAGCCGCGCCGACGAGTAGCCGCGACCGTCGGTGAAGCCGGGGAAATTGATCGCCACCGACGCGAACCGAGCGAGATCGTCGCGCACCAGTTCCACGTTGTCGCCAGGCGAAACCAGCAGTCCCACCGGATGCGGGTTGGCCAGCACGGCCTCGCGATTGGCGAGGAACACCGGAAGGGGAATATGCGTGTAGCGAACCGAGCCGGGATCATCTCCCTCGGCCCAGGCACGGAACGGATCGGCGATGAACTTGCCATCCTTGTAGAGGTTCAATTCCTGTGCGGCCATGGGCTTGGCGATGGCTCCGTTGAAATCGAAATGGATGCCGCATTC